>CAZQMD010000014.1:0-34139 GCA_964594185.1 uncultured Afipia sp.
CAGCTCGGTGTTCAATATCCGTTCCGATAGCGCCTTCTTCAACTCGTCGACCAGGCCGTCCTTGCTGAAAACATCCTTCGGGTCACGCCCGGCAAGAAGCTGATCCAATACGTCCTTCTCGATAGCCATTTGATGCTCCTTCGAACTTCATCAATATGGCCTCAAACACAAGATTCCTGACAGTCCCAAACAGATCCGATCCGGAAAACGATTGTTGAGACGAACGCTCATTGTCTGCACACGAAGTGCGGCCCAGACCGACCGAAATGTTGAGAGATCCGACATCAGATATGTTGAGTAAGAAACTCTCAGAATCGCAGAGTCATCATTGCGTCACAATACTCGGCGGATTTGTGCTGTCGGTTGCTCTTTTCACCTATGGTCATGGTCCAGCCTTTGGTCAGGGGACACCTGAACAACAAGCGGCCTGCACGCCAGATGTGTTCCGACACTGTAGCAATTATATACCTGACGCTGACCGCATCACCGCTTGTCTCAAGCAAAGCAAATCGCTGTTAAGCAAAGGGTGTCGCGACGCGCTTTTTGAACGCCCGGCAGTGACACAGGAACTGGATCAAAAGAGGTTGAAGCAAAGATGATATGTTACCTTTTTGCTTCGATGGCCGCGATTGCTAATGGAAATCCTGTTCCGTCTTCAAATCGGAAGTGTCGCATCAGGCGCAACGCACGTGAAAAAGGAATCTCTCAATCGATAGCGTTCAATCAGTGGATGGAAAAACAAAACCGCAAGCGGCTACCAGTTAACGGCTGACAGAAACATCACTCTCAGAACAACGGTCATAAGAAGCCTCAACTTTTCGATCTCCTAACCGAACTGACATCCATTTTTTGTTTGAGACCGCACCTCATTCACCAGCGACAGCGCTTCCGACCAGGCTGAAAGGGGTAGCAAGCGTTGTGCCTACGGTGTTGAAGACAAAAGCGCCGGCACGGCGCATATCCTGACCTGGACGATTAGATCCAACTGCCAGACGTCCATAGAGCGTGGCAAGACTCACAAAGCGGTCATGATTGAGCCCGTCGGACGCTTTCAAAGGGGAGATGTCGATAATTTGCAGATTTGCTCTGAAGGCCGCTTCCTGAACTCTCGGATCATCAACATCGAGCATACCCAACCTGGGTCGCTCGCCCCCAATTTTGCTATGCTCAAGGCGATGTCATCCCGCGAGACAAGCACTGTCATGGGCGGAGAGAGCGGACCAATCACGTCCATCTGCGAGCTAAACACATCGACGTCGATGTCCGGAGCAGCGAGCACAACATTCAGACGATTGATCGTGGCATCATTGTGAGCCAAGCGAAGCTGGCGCAACGCTTCCACCGTCACCCACGCGCCCATGCTGTGTCCGATCAAGCTGATCCTTTTACCGGATTGTTTCCGCGAAAGCATCATCAGGAGTCAGCCAGCCTATCGCGAGAATAGGCAACAGAGTCTTTGTCCGCAACATACCCGGTCGCCTTTGCCTCTGATGGCCAAGCAAACAGGATAGGCATGCCATCAGCCGCCCGTCGGGATAATCAATCACCGTGACCCGCTGGCGCGCCAGCGACCGCGCGATCCCCGTGGGTTCCAGCATGAACAGCACCTGGTCGTATTGCAGCGTCAGGTTCACCGAGACCGAGCGCTCTTCCTTCCAGGCAAAGGCATCGTCGAGATCGTCATGCCCGGCGAGCGGTCGGTGCACATCGCGATCGTCGAACGGCGCCTTGGCAAACCGCGTTGTACGCCTCCATGAAGGCCGGCAGGAATGCATTGCCGGCCGCGATGGTATCGATGCCGCACAGTCGCATCTCCTTCACCAGCCGGTCCTGCAGCGTGCCATGGGCGCGCTCGACCCGGCCCTTGGCCTGCGAGGAGTTGGCGCAAATAATGTCGATGTTCAGCGCGTGCAGAGCCCGGCCGAACTGGGTCATGCCATCGCCGGAGGCGGCATCCTTCTTGTTGACCCGGAACACGCCGTGCTTGTCGGAGTAGAACGCCACAGGCTTGCCGTGACGCTCCAGGTAAGCCCGTGTCGCGGCAAAATAATCGAAGGTGCTCTCGCTCTGGACAAACTGCAGATGCATCAGCCGGCTGGTGGCATCATCGATGTAGACGAGCAGGGTGCATTGCGGCCCGCGGCCCTCGAACCACCAGTGTTCCGAGCCGTCGATCTGGATCAACTCGCCCACGCAGTCGCGCCGATACCGCGGCTGATGCACAGGCTTCAACCTTGCCCGGCGATCCTTCCACAAACCGGCCGCCATCATCCATTGCCGCAACCTCTCGCGCGCCAGATGAATCCCGTGCAGCTCCGCCAACTTCTCCGCAGCCAGCGTCGGACCGAAGTCGAAATAGCACTCACGGATGATGCCGATGACTTCGGCGCGCAACGTCGTCGGATAACAGCGATCACTCGGTCGGCCGCGGCGGCGCGAGGCCAGGGCCTCCGGGCCATGCTGGTCATAGGCTTTCGCCAGCCGAAATATCTGACGCCGGCCAAGCCCCATCAACGTCGCAGCATCCGCAACCTTGATCCTGGCAGCAGCCAGATCCTGCAACACGCTCATCCGGTCGATCTCCGTCCGGCTCATCGCAATCACCGTCATCGGCCCAATACTCCCCAGCTGAAACCGTGGAGAGTGAAATCTCTATCTGGGACAACAGTGACTTCTCTATCTGGCGTCTACACCGCTGATCCGCAGAATGTTGCGTTATGGAATGAAACATGCAAGGCTAGAATCAGCTCCAAATTTATTGCGTGTTTTGCTTCGATAAGCGCGACGTCGTCGCTGCTGATTGTAGTCCTTGTGTTCTTGTTAGAACGAGCGAAATTCCGAAAAATCCTTCCAGTCATGGGGCGCGCCTCTTCAAATCAACGGCATGCTCTATGGCTGCACGCGGTCAAGGCAGTTTTCCGCAGTTTATGCAAACAACGCTGGCGCTTGGGCGCGCCGAATTTCCCTCGCTGGTGCATTGCGTCGGGATCTTACTCTTGGAATGCTTCTTCGCGCTGCTTGCGCGCAAATGGAAGCAGAAAAAGCGCAAGCATCACGAGGATAAGAGCGAGAAATGTCGCGCTTATTGGGCGCTCGACAAAGATGCTCGGATTCCCCTGCGATAGCAGTAAGGACCTGCGCAGATTTTCTTCCAGCAACGGGCCGAGAATGAAACCGAGGATCAACGGCGCTCCCTCGCAGCCAAGTTTAACAAGCAAGTATCCGATGATCGACAAAGCGCTCGCGAGATAGAGGTCGAAAGAGCTTGAGTTCAAGCTGTAGACCCCGATGCAACAGAACACGACAATGCAAGGATAGAGAACGCAGTAAGGGACGCTCAGCAGCTTCACCCACAAGCCGACCAGCGGTAGGTTGATGATGAGAAGCATGAGATTTCCCATCCACATGCTGGCGACCATTCCCCAGAAGAGCGATGGATTGGTTGTCATAACTGCGGAGCCCGGCGCGATACCCTGAATCATCATCGCTCCCATCATGAGCGCCATGACGGCGTTCGACGGGATTCCGAGGGTGAGCAGAGGAATGAATGAGGTCTGGGCGCCGGCGTTGTTTGCGGATTCGGGTCCGGCAACGCCTTCAATTGCTCCGCGGCCAAAGCGCTCCGGATTTTTGGAAATGCGTTTTTCGAACATATAGGAAGCAAAGGAACTCAACACAGCGCCGCCGCCAGGCAACAGGCCGAGAAGACTGCCCAGGATCGTGCCGCGCGCTATGGCGGGGGCGGATTCGCGCAGTTCGGCCCGGTTGGGCATCAGTCGTCCAACCTTGCTGATTGTGCCGTGCTGATGGCTCTGTTGAACAAGATTTCCGATGACTTCGGCGAGCCCGAAGAAGGCGAGCGCGACGATGACGAACTCAATTCCTTCCGACAGGTTGGTCGTGCCGAATGTGAATCGTGAAGCGCCAGAATTGACGTCGGTCCCGACGATTCCCATCAGTAGCCCGACGACAACCATCGCAATCGCCTTCACGAAATCACCGGCTGCCAAGAGCGTCGCACAAACAAGTCCGAACAACATCAGCGAGAAATATTCAGGGGCTCCGAATTTCTGTGCGACGCCGGCGAGAACCGGCCCCACGGCGGCGAGCGCCAGCGTTCCAAAGCTACCTGCAACGAAGGAGCCGATGGCCGCGATGGCCAGGGCAATGCCCCCGCGGCCATCACGCGCCATGGCGTGGCCATCGAGCGCAGTCACTACCGAGCTGGATTCGCCCGGAAGATTAAGCAGGATGGCTGTTGTTGAGCCACCATACTGCGAGCCATAATAGATGCCTGCGAGCATAATGAGCGCGGCGATTGGGGACAGGCTGTAAGTGATCGGCAGCAACATGGCCATGGTCGCAACAGGACCAATGCCGGGAAGGACGCCTATCAGCGTTCCGAGAAGGCAACCAAGAAAAGCAAATGTAAGATTTGCCGGAGTTGTCGCAACAGAAAATCCAAGAGCCAGATTGTCGAGCATCGCAATCACCACTTCACTAAGGGGATCGACAAACCGAGCCCGTATATAAATACAATGGAGCAGAAGGCGCTCAGCACGATGGGCAGCAGAACCGTCTCATTCCAGGACGATCGCTGGACTGCTCCCATTGCCAATAGACAAGACGCAACCAAAGCCGGGATGAACCCGAAGCGGGTAATGATCCAGCCGAACGCTACCAGTGATCCGCCGATAGCAGCGATTGGCCTCAACCGTTCGATCGTCAGCGTCGCGCGGGGTGCAACGAAGCCGCGCACCGCTATGCCGATGCCGAGAACAGCAAGAAGAGCGCCGAGCACGCGGGGGAAGAAGCCTGGGCCCATGCGAGCGACGCTTCCGAAGTCGTAGCTTGCGGAGGCGTAGACAACTCCGAGCCCCAGACCGGCGAAGATCAAGCCGCTCAACACGTCAACATCGTTGATAGGTGAAAGTCGCATCTGACGAAACCTCCCAAGCAATTCTCGATTGCGGATGAGGGCAGGTTGTTTTTGTTGCCCACATAGCCGCTTACCGTCATTGAGCAATTTCCATGCCGCATGCGGGCCTTTTGCGCCAACGGGGCTCCGCTCTCCACCTTGCGCGCATCGAGAGCGTTTAAGCTCCCGTCTTGGTGGCGATTACGCAGTTGCGAGAAGATGCTCGTCGCATCCGCGCAAGAAAACGCCGCGAAGCTGATGCCCGTGAGGACATAGTGTTTTCGGCGCGAACACCTGGGCCGCATCGTGGGTCTGATCGGATGGTTGGCGGGCGTTGAAAGCGGCCGAGAAGGTAGCTTTTCCGCGTGGCACAGCAATTGCTCTTGCGATGGGGCCACCTGGCACAGCTCACGAAAGCGAGTTGCGCTTAAACAAAACCATCGGAGGGGAAATTAGTGGTTCATCTGTTGAAGCGAATTGTTGTCACGTGTCTGGCGTTGACGTTCTTTGCGGGTGTTGCATCCGCACAAAGTTGGCCGAAGGGATCCGTGCGTCTCATAATCCCGTTTCCAGCGGCTGGTCAGACTGATCTGTTGGGGCGGGCTTACGGCGAAGCATTGCGCGGCGTTATCAACGAAGCCGTGGTGGTTGAAAACAAGAGCGGGGCAGGCGGCAATGTCGGCGCCGCGATTGCAGCGCAAGCTGCGGGTGACGGTCAAACCATCCTGATGGTTACACCGGGGATACTCTCGATCAATCGCTGGCTGTACAAGTCTCAGGGCTTCGATCCCGACAAGGACTTCAAGATGGTCTCAATCGTTGGGTTGATGCCCAGCGGTGTCGCGGTGCATCCAAGCGTGCCGGCCAAGGATCTGAAAGAGCTGGTTGCGCTCATGAAGTCGCGCTCGAACATCCGGACCGCATCTCCTGGCGTGGGGACGACCGGACATCTGATGCTGGAACTGCTTAAGACCGATGTCGGCGTTAGCTCCATTCATGTGCCGTACCGTGGCAACGGGCCGGCACCCCAGGCGCTTATCGGAGGCGAAGTCGACACGCTGATCGATGGGATCCCTGCAATGATCTCGCAACACAAAAGTGGAGCGATCAAGGTCCTTGCCGTGACGTCTCCAGCGCGTTTGAAGCAGCTTCCCGACGTCCCGACCGCGGCCGAGCAAGGCTTCCCGCAAATCTCGAATGAAGCGTGGTATGGCATCGTTGTTCCTGCTTCAACGCCGGACGCCGTTGTTGCGCAGATTTACGCCGCTTCAACCAAGGCGATGGCCGATCCCAAGTTGTTCGAACGGTTCGCGACGCTTGGAATCCAGGCTCAGACGTGGAACGCGGGCCAGATGGCAAAGCTGGCCAAAGATGAGTCGGCTCGCTGGAAGGCTGTCGTGGAGAAGTCGGGCGCCAAGCTCGACTAACGACTAACGACGAGCGAGCTCAGCTTTGTTTGATGATGCTTAGGGGGCGAGCCTATCCGCTCAGGATCGCCCCCTTCGCAACCAGCCCATCGATGTCGCTTGGCGAATACCCGAATCCTTGCAGTACTTCGAGCGTATCTGCGCCGATAGCGCCGGCAGGTTTCCCCATTTGAGCGGGGGTCGCTGAAAACGTGATCGGAGACCGAATTGCGGTTATCTGTCCCTCGCTCGGATGCTGAACTGTCTGGAACAGGCCGACCGCGTTGAGGTGTTGATCGTCCAGCAGCGCCTTGAGACCGAGCACGGGCGCAACCGGAATGCTGGCGGCGCGAAGATTTTCTAGCCAGTAGCCGGTTGGCTTTTCAGCCAGAATCTGGCCGAGCAGGCTGTAGAGGACTTCGTAGTTCTGGCTTCGCGCGGTCTGGCTCGAAAACCGAGGGTCGGCAGCGAGATCCGGACGATCGACTATTCTGAAAAAGTCCCGCCAGTTCCTGTCATTGTATGGAAGCGCGCAAACATATCCATCGGTGGTGCGGTGGGGCTTTCGGAGTTGCGACAGCACACGTGCGTATCCAATCTCGTGGTCGCGCCCGAAAGTGCAATCACCCAGATGTTCGACCATCAGAAACTGCACCATGGTTTCGAACATCGGGACTTCGATCTGTTGGCCTTCCCCGGTTCGCTGCTTGTGAAGCAGTGCTGCAAGAAGCGCGTAAGCGAGCGTCAGCCCGCAGACCTTGTCCGCGATGACCGTCGGAAAGAAGCGTGGCTCGCCAGCCAGCTGCGATGCTATGTCAGCAATTCCGCACAGCCCCTGAATCATATCGTCGTAAGCTGGCTCGTCGCCATAGGGGCCATCTGCTGCATACCCATAGGCGCCGCAATAAACGATATCCGGTTTGGCCGTCTTCACGCTCTTGTAGTCGAGCCCGAGCCGCTCGATCGCTTTTGGTCGCATCGCATGCACAAATGCGTCTGCCCCGCCGATGATTCTCATCAGCACGTCGCGAGCCTCGGGCTTCTTCAAGTCGAGTGCAACAAGGCGCTTGCCGCGATTAAGCGTCAGATGGATGGGACCCATGGCGTGACCGCCATTCTTGCCGACGTGACGCATGATGTCTCCGTCAGGAGATTCAATCTTGATTACTTCGGCCCCGAAGTCAGCCATCACTTGCATTGCATAAGGCCCCATGATGACGGCCGTCAGATCAACGATCTTGATGCCGTGAAGAGGGCCGTGTTGCGTGTTGAATGCGCTGCTCATAGTGGCTCGCCTGCCTTGGGTTAAGTCGATGGCTTGAAGGGTGGATTGCCGCCAAGTCTGAACGGGTGCTGTCCGGATTTCTGCGGTGTCGTTTTCCCACTGGCAAAACATGTGCCACGCAGCAATCTGGCGGCGTGATTGCGGGCGGCTTCTGCTGCAGCGCACGCTGTCCGCAGCGCAGACAGGTCGCGCGCCGCGCTGTACGCAGGCAGGACATAAACATTCCACCTGCCAGTGCATTGTCAGCACTCTCAGGCCTCGCTTTCTTGGTATGCGGCTTGCAAAGCGACATCGGCATCACTCAGCGAGAAACCGATGAACGAGTTCAATTCTGCAATCTTCACCCCTGCGATGCTCGCAGGGCGAACAGCCTTTATCACCGGGGGCGGCACAGGCATCGGGCTCGGCATCGCGCAGATGTTTTCCCAACTGGGCGCGCGAGTCGTGATTGCCAGCCGAAAGCAGGATGTCGTGACGGCGGCTGCAGAAGGCTTGAAGAGCGCAGGGGGTGAAGCGCTCGGCATTGTCATGGATGTGCGGGACTATGACGCGGTTGCCGCTGCCATGAAGCAGGCAGCCGATCATTGGGGCGGGATTGATATTCTCATCAACAATGCCGCGGGGAATTTTGCCTGTCCCACCGAGGAGCTTTCGTCCAACGGCTGGAAGACTGTGGTCGATATCGATCTCAACGGCACGTTCCATTGCTGTCGTGCCGCGTTTCCGTATCTGTCGGCCTCTCCTCATGTCGGCCGGATCGTCAGTATCATTACCGCTTACGCCTGGGGCGGCTGGCCCGGATGTGCGCCGGCAGCAGCGGCGAAGGCTGGCATCCAATCCCTGACGCGCACTCTCGCGCTGGAGTGGGGCCCGAAAAACATTCTGTCGAACACAGTCGCGCCGGGTCCGATCGCCGATACCGTCGGCACGCGGAAAATTCACGAAGAAACCGATCGTGCGGAGGCTGAGCTCGACAGGGTCCCGGTCGCTCGTTTCGGTCGTGTCGATGAAATCGCTGCGGCGGTGACTTATCTCGTGTCGCCCGCAGCACTTTACGTCAATGGCACCGATCTCGTCGTCGATGGTGGTCGGCAGTTCAAGGCCACATCATCCCGCTCGCGCAAATCCTAATCCGAAGGCTCCGTCATGAATCAAGAAAAAGCATCGCCTATCGAGATCACCCGCGACGGGTCGGTCACTATCGTCCGGCTCGCATGTGACGAGAATCGGAATTCGCTGACCCAGGACATGCGGAACTCGATCGCCGCAACGTTTCACGAGCTGGAAACGGACGTGGATTGCCGCGCCGTCTATCTCACCGGCAGCGGACAGTCGTTCTGTTCGGGCGGCGATTTGCCGATGCTGAAGAATGAAATGGATCCGTGGTCGACGCATGTCCGCTTCAATAGAACGGCGCAGTGGCTGACGGCGCTGATCCGTTTCCGCAAGCCTGTTGTGGTCGGCGTCAACGGCTATGCCATTGGCGGCGGTTTTGGATTGTCGTTGGTCGGCGATACCATCGTCGCAGCTGAAAGCGCGCAGATGATGGCTGGCTTCTTCCGGCTCGGTGTGATTCCGGACATTGGCGTGATGTACAACCTGCCACGGCTGATCGGGCTGGCGCGCGCGCGCTCCTTTATCTTCGAGAACAAGACGTGGAGCGGCAAGGAGGCCGTTGAAAACGGTGTGGCTTCCGCCGTCGTGCCGGATGATCGCCTTGATGAGGAATGCCTCAAGCGCGCGCATGCCTTCGCGGACGGTCCTGTGGAAACAATGGGTCTGGCGAAGTGGCTGATGGGCAGAACGTTCGAGAGTTCGGTGGACGATATGATGGCGTTCGAGAACCTCGGTCAGTCGCTTGCGTTCACCAGCCAGGCATTTCAGGCGGGCCTCGACGGGCTGATGAACAAGAAGAAGCCGGACTTCCCGGCGGCCTCCGAGCGGGAAACCTTTGTCAAAGTGGCGCGCGCCAGGAAGAAGGCCAAGTGAGCAGTTCCGATTTACCAATGCCGGCCAGCAATGCGGACAGTGCGCCTTACTGGCAGGCCGCGCGCGAGGGAAAGCTCGTGCTGCAGCAGTGTGCAGCGTGCGGGCTCAAGCGATTCCTCCCCCGTCATTTGTGCCCGACCTGCTGGTCCGACCAGACACAGTGGGTTGAGGCATGCGGCCGGGGCACGGTTCATGCCGTGACGACTGTCCGGCGCGCGCCATCGCAGGCATTTCGCGAGAAAGTCCCTTACGTGGTCGCTCTTGTTGATCTTGAGGAGGGACCGAGGATGCTGACCAATATCGTTGGGCCCGACGCGGAGCAGGCTCGCATCGGGCAGCCGGTGGAAGTCACTTTCGAGGCGCGTGATAACGGCGCGGTTCCTCAATTCCGGATCGCCGGTGGGAGCGCAAAATGAGCGAAGGTCTTCGCAATCGCGCAGTTGTTGTCGGGGTCGGAGAATCCGACATCGGCAAGGTGCCCCACATGACCGGTCTCGGCTTGAACGCGCAGGCTGCAAAGCGCGCGCTCGACGACGCCGGGCTCAAGCCCAGCGACATCGACGGTCTGCTCACTGCATACTCCTTCACTGAGCCCTATTTCATGCTGGGCTCGGTGCTGGCGGAATATCTCGGGCTCAAGCCGACCTTCTGCGCTTCGGTTATCGTCGGCGGTGCTTCACCGGCGGCGATGATCGGTCACGCCGCGGCCGCGATCGCTGCCGGCCGATGCCGCGCCGTGCTGATTTGCGCCGGAGAGAACCGCGCCACCGGCCTGTCACGCGACGAGGCTGTCACCGCGCTTGCGGCCGTCGGCCACCCGTATTTTGAGGCACCCTACGGCGCCTTCATTCCGGCTCTCTACGCGATGGTGGCCAATCGTTACATGCACGAATACGGCACCACGTCGGAACAGATGGCGGCCGTCGCTGTGCAATCGCGACAGCACGCGATGCTGCATCCGAATGCTCATATGCGGACGCCGATTTCGGTCGATGATGTTCTCAATGCCAAGAGAATTTCCGATCCGCTGGGCGTGCTGGATTGTTGCCTGATATCGGATGCTGGTGGCGCGATTATCGTCGCGCATCCGGATCTCGCGCGCGACCGGCCCAAAGCGCCGGCATGGCTCCTGGGTGTGGGTGAACACCACACCCACGAACACCTGATCGCGTCACCCAGCTTGACCGAGTTCGGCGCGGTAAAATCCGGGCGTCTTGCTTACGCAATGGCGGGGCTCGGGCCGAAGGAGATAGATTTCGCTGAACTGTATGACTGCTTCAGCATCGTGCCAATCATCGAAGCCGAAGAGCTCGGCCTGTGCGATCGCGGCGAGGGCGGAGCATTGTTCGCCGGAGGCCACGCCGCTTTCAACGGGCGACTTCCTATCAACACGCATGGCGGGATGCTGTCGCATGCTCATGCGGGAGCGGCGGGAGGCCTGTTCGGCGTCATCGAAGCCGTACGCCAGCTGCGCGGCGAATGTTCAAATCGTCAGGTCAGCAAGCATGAGGTCGCCCTCGTGCACAGTGAGGGCGGCATCATGTCGTCGCACTGCACGCTGATCCTTGGCCGTGATCGCAACTGATCACTCGAAAAATTCTGGAGATATCAAGCTATGCCTTACAAGACATTCGGGTTCACCGAAGACCAGGTGTTGATGCGTGACAACGTTCTTCGCCTTCTTGAACGTGTGTTCCCGAGCGAAGCGATCCACGACCATGAAGTGCGTTCGGCCTATCCGCATGACGCGCACGCCGAACTCGCCCGCGCGGGCTGGTTCGCGTTTCCCTTCGAGGAAAAGTACGGCGGCGCAAATTGTTCGCACAAGGATCTCACCGTTCTCCTTGAGGCGTTGGCCTATCATCACAAGGGGCTGTCCACGGCCTATCTGGGCCCGACGATCTATGGAGGTACGGCACTGCGTCATGCCGGCACCGAGGAGCACAAGCGCACCTACATTCCTCAGATCATTGCCGGAAACATCCAGATGGCGATCTGCTACACGGAGCCATCGAGCGGTTCCGATGCGGCAGGCATTCGCACCCGGGCGGTGCGTGACGGTGACGACTACATCATCACGGGACAGAAAGTCTTCATCACCAATGCACATGTCGCCGACCTCATGGTGGTCAGCGCCAAGACCAATCCGGACGCGGGCCGCCGGGGTCTCAGCATGTTCCTTGTCGATGCGAAGTCGGCCGGAATTCAGGTTAGCAATCTCGACCCGCTGGGCAGCCGCACGACGTTGATCAACGAAGTATTCTTTGATGACGTGCGCGTGCCTGCAAGCAATCTATTGGGCGCGGAGAATGAGGGCTGGAAGCTCCTTATGCGAGGCCTCAACATGGAACGGCTGGTGCTGGCGGCCGCGAGCTGTGGTCAGGCGCTCAAGGTCATCGATATTGCAAAGGCGTTTGCAAAGGAACGCAAGGCATTCGGAAAATCCCTGACCGAGTATCAGGTGATTGCACATCGGCTCGCCGAGATGCAGATGCTGACCGAATCCGCGCGCGCCATGACGTTCCACACCGCCGATATGCTGGATGCGGGTGTCAACGCTGTGATGGAAACGGCGACCGCCAAAACGGTTGCGGCAGAAAACGCCTGGAAGGTCGCCGATCTCGGGATGTCGATTTTTGCCGGCAGCGGCTATGTGCAGGGCGACATGCAGCGCATCTTTCGGGATACGCGCCTCGGCCCGATCGGGGGCGGAACCAGCGACATTCTGCGCAATGTGGTTGCGAAGGAAATGGGGCTCTAACCAACCGAGTGTTGCACGCAAGGCGCAGCGGGGTCGCATGTTGGACTAACAGGGGCCCCGCACCATACGCGACGTTGTGTCAACCGACGTAATGCGAATAAGTGAACTGATCTGGGCCGAGCTTTCGCAAGAGCGAGCCCCCACTACATGGGATGTCCTATGAGAACGATGAGAAAAAGTCTGGGCCGGACAGCGTTTCTGGCTGCGTTGTTCTTCTGCGGCGCGGTCAAGCCCGATGCGTTCGCTCAATCCGAATATCCCACCCGTCCCATCCGCTTGATCGTCGGGTATGCCGCCGGTGGATTGACCGACGTGATGACGCGCATGCTGGGCGAGCGGATGAGCCGCGAGCTTGGTCAGCCAATCGTGGTCGAGAACAAGGTCGGTGCGGCAGCTTCATTGGCTGCGACGTTTGTCGCGCAGTCGCCGCCTGACGGTTACACGGTGCTGATGGGGACGACGAGCCTCGCGATCAATCCTGGTTTGCAGCCGTCGCTGACGCCGCGCAGCCCCATGACTGAGCTGGATCCGATCGGACTCGCCTATGAGACGCCGTTCGTGCTTCTTACAAGTAAAAGCATTCCGGCCCGATCGTTCGCCGAGTTTCTCGCTTATGCGAAGGAAAAACCTGGCCAACTCAACGTCGCCAGTTCGGGAAACGGGGCTGTCAACCATCTGATCCTCGAAATGGTCGGCCGGCGCGGCGGAGTGCAACTGATGCATATCCCTTACAAGGGGGCCGCGCCTGCCATCATTGACATTTTGGCGGGCAGGCTCGATGCCACCTTCGCGACGCCGCTAGATGCGGTTCCCGTTTCAGAGCAGGGTGCCGGTCATATTCTTGCGGTTACGTCGAGCAAGCGCGCGGCGCTTCTGCCAAATGTGCCTACCGTTGCGGAAACTCTGCCCGGTGTGCACGGCGTATTCTGGCAGGCCCTCTTCGTTTCAAAGGGAACACCGGAACCAATCATTGCCAAGCTTGCAAACGCTTTGCGTATTGCGACCGAAGATACTCAATTGCGATCCAAGGTTGCCGAACGCGGCGTCACCATGATGACAGGTGGTCCCGAAGAACTGCGCGCATTCCTAAAGTCCGAAACCGACGATTGGGGGAAGCTCATTCGCGAGGCTGGCATCAAGGTGGAATAGTCCGGGATTCCCGAAGCAATTCGAAATGCGATGGAAATGTATTTGGCGACCGCGGCGTTTGTGCCCGGTCGCCGGTTTTTTTCCGTGCATGCGGATTGTACTGCCCGAGACCGTAAACCGAACGATCTCGGCCGCGAGTAGCTGCTTCTTACGGACGTCGACGATATAGCAGCGTCGCGGTCATCTGCTGTACCTCGACGTCGTTCTGGTTTCGAATGCTCCGTTGCAATGTGACGGAGCCGCGATCCGGCTTCGACGAGGCGCGTGTTGCAGTCACAGTCGCATGGACGCGGATCGTATCGCCGTGTTTGACGGGCGCGACGATGCGCCAGTTCGTAATTTCAAGCAGCGCCAGGAGAGTTCCGTCGTTGATGCCGCTCGCGTAGGTCAGGCCACCGGCAATTGCATAGATCAGCGGGCCATGAGCAATTGGTTCGCCAAACTGGGTTGTCTTGCAGTACTCGAAATTGGTGTGCACCTCATTGAAGTCGCCCGAGAGGCAGGCGAAGTTCACGATGTCCGTGGATGTTATCGTTCGGGCTGGGGTCACCAATATTTTCCCGATCTCGAAATCTTCAAAATACATCCCGCGCGGCTGATCCATATCCGTTTCCTTGTGATTGGTCGTCATCAGGCAGCAAACTCTGTGCCAATGGCGCTCCTGCGAGGGGCAGATCGATGCGGTGGCGTTTGGCTGTGCCGCGATTGAGATAGAGTCTGCCTCCAGCGCGTATGTGGCTGAAGGCTCTCTGGTGCGCCGCCGCAATCCGGACGGATGATCGAGCACTTAGGCTAGTCCTGTGTTGATCGAAAACACAGGTGTCTTTGGCGAGGTCAATTGAGGCCAGTGTCCTTTTGCAAACCTCAAGGATTCCTGCGGATTTTTGATTGGCACTCTACTTGCTGACCTCCAGTGGAATAAACGGGAGGTCACCACATGAAATTTCTTGCCACAGCAGCAGCGACCGCGATCTGGATTGTAGCATCGTCGGGCCACGGCGTTGCACAATACTCGGATGATGTCGTCAAGATCGGCGTTCTTGACGATATGTCCGGGCCTTACGCCGACATTCAGGGGCCGGGCGATGTTGTTGCGGTCAAGATGGCCGTCGAGGATTTCGGCGGCAAGATGAACGGAAAGCCGATTGAAGTGCTTTCCGCTGACCTTCAGAATAAGGTGGATGTCGGCAGCGCGATTGCGCGCCGATGGTACGATGTCGACAAGGTCGACACCATTATGGGGCTTGGCAACTCAGGGGTTGCTCTCGCCGTGCAAGGCATGTCCCAGGAAAAGAATCGGATTGCAATCACGACAGCCGCCGGATCGACCGCTCTGACCGGCAAGGCGTGCTCACCAACCGGAATTCACTGGGTGTACGATACTTATGCGCTCGCGAACGGGACGGCGAGTGCAATCATGAAGCAAGGCGGCGGCGATAGCTGGTTCTTTCTGACGGCAGACTATGCATTCGGACACTCGCTTGAACAGGAAACCTCGGCGATCGTGAAGCGAAAGAACGGCAAGGTCGTCGGGTCCGTAAGGGCTCCGCTAAACTCGTCTGACTTCTCGTCGTTCATTCTGCAAGCTCAGGCTTCGAAAGCCCAGGTCATCGGTCTTGCGAACGCCGGCGCAGACACCATCAATGCGATTAAGACCGCGGCGGATTTTGGTGTTGTCTCGAGCGGGCAGAAGATGGCCGGTCTTCTGGTTCTGTTGACCGATATTCGCACGCTCGGGCTCAACGCCGCGCAAGGATTGTTGTTCACCGAGGCCTATTACTGGGATCAGAACGACGAGACGCGCGCCTTCTCAAAGCGGTTCGCTGAGCGCCACGGAGGCAAGCCTCCGACGATGTTCCAGGCGGGCATCTATAGCGCGGCAATGCATTACCTCAAGGCGGTGAAGGCTGCAGGGACGGACGAGACAAAGGCCGTGATGACACAAATGAGAACCATCCCGGTCAATGACTTTATGACCAAGAATGGCAGCATCCGCGAAGATGGTCGAATGATGCGCGATATGTATTTGCTTCAGGCCAAGAAGCCGTCCGAGTCGAAAGGGGAATGGGATCTGATGAACGTCATCGCGACCATTCCTGCCGATCAAGCCTTCCGGCCACTCTCGGAAAGCGAATGTCCGCTGATTAAGAAGTAAGGGGCGATTGGGCGGAGGAGAGATGTTCTCTTCCGCCCAATGACTTCAAGCATCGTGAGCTTCGCCCATTTCGGCGAGTTTCTTGTAAAGAAATGAGCGCGAAATCCCGAGCTGGGCTGCGGCTTTCTTCTTGTTGCCGCCGCATGCCGCTATGGCTTCTTTGATTTGCTCGTTCTGAAGTTCGGCAACGACATTCTTGAGGTCGCGAGTTTGAATATCTCGCGGAGCGATTGGTGGGCGCGCTGCGCCAAGGCGCGCGGGCATTTGGGACAGATCCTCCGCGCCGATAGTGACACCGTCAGAGAAGACAAAGGCGCGTTCGATCTCATGCTGAAGCTGGCGAATGTTGCCGGGCCACGGCCTTTCAGCCAGTTCGGCCAGCGCCGCTGCGCTGATATCCGGTACTGGTCTGGCATGCCGATATGCAATATCGTGCAGAAATCTTGTCGCCAGCAACGGGATGTCATCGAGTCGTTCGCGTAACGCTGGAAGTTCGATGACAATAGGCGAGATGCGGTAGAACAGGTCGAGTCGAAAGGTGCCGTTCTCAACTGACGCCTGCAAATCCTTGTTCGTTGCCGAGACCAGGCGGAAATCTACGGTCCGCGGGCGATCTCCGCCAACACGCTCGACAATTCGATCTTGTAAGACGCGAAGGAGCTTTGCTTGAACCTCAAGAGGCGTGTCGCCGATTTCATCCAGGAAGATCGTGCCGCCTTCCGCCTGTTCGAACTTGCCCTTACGTCCTTTTTTATCGGCGCCTGTAAAAGCACCGGCTTCGTAGCCGAACAGTTCCGATTCCACAAGATTGGCGGGGAGAGCGGCAGCATTCACGTTGACCATTGAACGGTCGCGGCGGGGGCTGAGGTGATGAAGGGCATGTGCGACGAGCTCTTTGCCCGTGCCGCTTTCTCCGCGAATAAGCACAGGAATTTCGAGCGGAGCGACCTTGATGATCTGCGCCCGCAGCCGCTGTAAAGCGGTGCTCCCGCCGATGATGGCTTCCAGTCCGTAGTCGCGGGATCGCAGGGTTTCGGTCTCGCGTTTGTAGAATTCCAGTTCCCCTTCGAGAGCTTTGACCCGTAGGCTGAGCGCCTCCAGCTGCTGAGGTCCTTTGAACATGACCCGGCCGATGGCACCGATGATCTCGCCATCTCGTTTAATCGGGATACGGGAGACAACGCGGTCAGATCCGCGCATGCGCTGGATCGAGCCGATCTCTGCCTTTCCAGAAGCGACGACTTCGTGCAACCGGGTGTTGTCGATGACCTGCTCGACGGGTCGGCCAATTCCTTCGCCGGGTTTGAGGCCGAAGAATTTTTCGTGAATGGGAGAAACGTAGACGAGGTGAGCATTTTTATCCACGACCGTCATCCCATCAAACGGGTCCATCAGCAGGTGTTGGAAGATATCCCACGCAAAATCCACGCTTCCCATGAAGTTCAGGAGCGCGTCCCCGGGAGCGTTGCTGAAAACGAGCAACTCGCCCTGTTCCATCGGAACGAGCAAAACTGTGTACGCCTTGCGATCCAAATTCAGCGTCGTCAGACGCTGATTCCGGATGTCGCCCATCCACATTTTGTCTGTGGCGAGTGATTTGACACGAGGATCATTGCCTACGCCGATCGTTACTGCCGGGCGATTTGTGGCGTCGACCAGGACGAGCCCGGCGACCTCGAAACTCTTTGTTGCAGGCATTTCGTCTGTCCATTCTAAGGACACATCAGCATGACGCGAAGGTCATCGCAAGGACATTTGGAGCTTCAGAAGACACGAAGAATTCTCAACACCAATGTTTCTGAAGGGGATTTCGGCCGAATTCGGCTAAACCGCGAGGTGCTGCGGAGCTGGCACAGCTGTTGCTAAAGTAAAGCCATCCGATCATTCGGTGGCAGTCATTATGTTGCATTGCGAGAGGCCTATGAGACCGTTCCTCACCATCCATCAACCGGCAAGCGCAAAGCGATACTATGAGAGCGGACTTTGGCGCGCCGACACATTTTACGGCTTGTTGACCCAGCATGCTTCGCAGCGGCCTGATGCGATTGCATTACAGGATGGCCAGCGCAAGTTGTCATGGTCGCAGCTTTTGCAATGGGTTGATGGTGTTGCGGCAAGTCTTCGGGAATATGGGCTAGTGGGCGGTGATCGGGTTTCGATCTGGATGTCCAACCGCGCAGAAACCATCGTCATGTTTCTGGCTTGCGCACGCGAGGGACTGGCCTGCAATCCTTCGCTCCACAAGACGTACACCTGCGCGGAAGTTGTAGAACTGTTGTCGTCGCTGTCCGCGCGGGCCTTCCTGACAGAACCGGGCTGGGGCGCGGATCGGTCTCAGGTTGATCTCGACGCGATGCTGGTTCGCATACCGAGCCTGAAGGTTGTGTATACGCCAGAAGGTTTCCCTGCAGCTGCTGCGAATGCGACGCCGCCTTGCTCGGACCCGGACAAGATCGCTTACCTCGCATTTACGTCCGGAACGACTGGGTCTCCGAAATGTGTGATGCATTCGGATAACACGCTGCTTGCGAACGCGCGCGATCTTGTTCGTGACTGGAACCATGGTCCTGACACCGTGCTGCTTTCGTTGTCGCCGATATCCCATCATATTGCCTGGGTCGGGGTGGCCCAGTGGCTTTTGACCGGCGGTCGTTTTGTCACGGACGATCCTCCAGCGGGGATGAACCGGCTGGATTGGATTGCAGAGACCGGCGCGACATATGTTTTGGGCGTGCCCACTCATGCCATGGACATTCTGGCCGAGCAAAAAAAGCTTGGCCACACTTCCCTCAGCAACGTTTCGGTCTTCTACATGGCAGGAGCGCCAATACCGCCGTCGGTGGCGATGGCATTCGTTAAGCAGGGCGTGAAGCCGCAAAATGTCTACGGGATGACCGAAAACTCATCTCATCAGTACACTCATCCATCCGACGCGACTGAAACTATCGTGGGTTCGTGCGGTCGTGGCGGGCAGGCCTATGAAGTTCGGCTCTTCGATCCGAATGATTCCGACAGGGAAATTGGCCCTGGTGAGGTTGGTCAAATTGGCGGACGAGGTGCTGCGTTGATGCTCGGTTACTTCAACAATCAGGGCGCAACCGAGAGCAGCTTCAACAGCAACGGTTGGTTCATGTCGGGTGATCTTGGCATCATGGACGACAAAGGAAATCTGCGCATCGAAGGTCGTCTCAAGGATTTGATCATTCGAGGCGGCCACAACATCTATCCGTCGCACATCGAAGACATCGCGGTTCGTCACAAAGACGCCGGCCGTGTCGCTGCATTTCCCGTGGCTGACGATCGATTGGGCGAGCGGGTTTGCATCGCGGTCTCGGGCCCCATTGACGCTCAAGAACTGATCGATCATCTGCGCCAACAAGGGCTATCCAAATACGACATTCCCGAATACTTCCTGCGCGTAGAAGAGTTTCCGCTGACCGCAAGTGGAAAGATTCTGAAGCGCGAGCTTGTCCTTCAAGTCAGGCGAGGGGAGCTGAAGCCGTTGCCGATCAGAGACGAGACCGTTGCGAAAACAGCTTGAGTATAGCGAAGTCAGCCATGCGTCCGCTTGAGAATATCAAAGTTATCGATTTCAGCACGCTGCTTCCGGGGCCGCTTGCTGGCTTGATGCTGGCGGAAGCTGGTGCGCAGGTCATCAAGATCGAGCGTCCCAATACCGGGGATGAAATGCGCAGCTACGACCCCAAGCTCGGAGAGGACAGCGTCAACTTTGCGCTTCTCAATGCCGGCAAGGAAAGTATCGCGATTGATTTGAAAGCGAGCGATGCGTTCTCGCGTCTGCGGCCATTGGTTGAACAAGCCGACATCGTCATCGAGCAGTTTCGTCCAGGCGTCATGGATCGGTTGGGATTCGGATACGCCGATCTCAAGCGGATCAACAGCCGGCTGATCTATTGCGCTATTACGGGATGGGGGCAGACCGGGCCCAAGGCGCTCGTTGCCGCTCATGACCTGAATTACATGGCCGAGGCAGGCATTCTCGGATTGACTGCGGGCGCCGATGGCGCGCCGGTGCTTCCGCCGGTGCTGGCTGCCGACGTTGCGGGAGGAGCTTATCCTGCAGTGATGAACATCCTTCTCGCTCTCAGGCACCGCGATCAGACCGGCGAGGGCTCATATCTCGATATCGCCATGGGCGAAAACCTGTTGTCCTTCGTCTATTGGGGCATTGGAAATGGATTTGGCGCCGGCATGTGGCCCGGCGGCGGCGATGCGCTCGTGACGGGTGGCAGCCCGCGCTATCAAATTTATGCGACTGCGGACGGGCGGCATCTCGCCGCCGCGCCGCTTGAGGAAAAATTCTGGAATAATTTCTGCTCGATCATCGCACTTCCGGAGGACATGCGAAGTCCGGGCGCAGATCCCAAGGCCGCGATTGCAGCCGTTGCCGCCATTATCAAGCGAAAGTCGGCAGCGGAATGGAAAGCAAAATTTGAAGGCCATGATGTTTGCTGCTCCATCGTCGCGCGTCTGGAGGAAGCAGTTGCTGATCCGCACTTTGCCGCGAGACAGATATTTGACCGAAAACTGAGTGTCGCGGGCAAGACGGTTCCTGCGCTGCCGCTTCCGGTGGCCGATGTGTTTCGCGCGACATCCAGCAATCCGCCGCCGCGTCTCGGCGCGAGCACCGCAAAACTTCTCGCCAAGTAAGGAAGAATTGAATGCGTGCCTATCAAGTCGTCGAGCACGGCGATCCGTCGTCACTGCAGATCAACAAGATCGCCGATCTGATGCCGGTTAAGGGACAGATCCTTATCGGCGTGCGGGCTGCCGGAATCAATTTTCCGGATGTGCTCGTTGTCTCCGGAAAGTATCAGGTGCTTCCAAAGCGCCCGTTCACACCTGGAAAGGATCTCGCCGGTGTGGTGTTGGGTGTTGGTCCGGATGTCACTCAGTTCTCTGCGGGAGACAGAGTCTTGAGTCACGTCGAACATGGTGCATTTGCAGAGCAGGCGCTGGTAACCTCAGAGCAGACGTTCAAGTTGCCCGACGCGCTGGGTTTCCCGCAAGCCGCCGCCATGGGTCTGGTCTACCAGACCGCGTATCTGGCCCTGGTTGATCGCGGGCAGTATCGCAAGGGCGAGACGGTTCTGGTCGGCGGTGCGGCGGGGGGTATTGGTCTCGCTGCGGTGCAGATTGCAAAGGGATTGGGTGCGCGCGTCCTCGCGGCGGTGCGTACGCCCGAAGAAGCGGCGTTTGTGAAGAACAACGGCGCCGATCATGTGATCGATGTGTCCGGTTCTGATATCAAGGACAGTCTTCGCGCTCAGGTGCATGCGGCAACAGACGGCATTGGCGCGGATGTCGTGCTTGACCCGCTCGGTGGAGATTTCTTCGGAGCAGCACTGCGGGCCATGGCGTGGTGCGGGCGGCTGGTCGTTATCGGCTTTGCAGCCGGCGAAATTCCAAGCGTCAAGGCGAACTACCTCCTGCTCAAGAATATCAGCGTTTGTGGGCTCCAATGGAGCGATTATCGCGATCGCGCCCCGAAGCGTGTCGAGGAGGTGCAATCCGATATTTTCCGCCTCTGGCAGGCAGGCGCGGTCAAGCCGCAGCTGATGAAGGAGTATCCATTCAGCGAGCTTCCGGTTGCACTCGATCTGATCGGACAAGGCAAGGTGCGCGGCAAGGCGGTTGTCGTGATGGATGCGACATAGCGCCGTGCGTACAGATGCAAAAGAATCGACGATGACGCCCTTTAACGCGACTGCTGCGAAAGCAAGTCCTGCTGACGCTCTGCCGGTGAGGGCGCTGGCACAGGGTTTCGGCCTTCTTGAGGGTGTGCGCGTCGTCGATCTGACGACGTCGGTCGCTGGGCCATCGGCGACCATGCTACTCGCGGACATGGGAGCGGAAGTTCTCAAGATTGAGCGTCCCGAAGGCGGCGACGATGCGCGCGCGTGGGGACCTCCATTCCTTGATGGAGAGTCGCTTTGGTTCCTGAGCGTCAACCGCAACAAGAAGAGTATCGCGCTGGACTATTCGCAGCCGGAAGGGTTGGACGTCCTTCATCGTTTGATTCGTCTGGCCGATGTGGTTGTCGTCAATCTGCCGCCCCGCGTTGCGCGCAAGCTGAAGGTCGATGCTGACGCCCTGCGATCGGTTCGCTCCGATCTGGTCTATGTATCGATCACGGGATTTGGCTTGAAGGGCGAGCGTGCTGACTGGACCTGCTATGATCTGATCGCGGAAGGTTATTCGGGCATCATGGACATTACCGGCGCGGCCGATGGCGAGCCGCAGAAGATCGGGGCACCGGCGGCTGACTTGCTCGCCGGGCAAGATGCGGCCTTTGCGACGGTGTCGGCGCTATTTTCTCGAGAGCGAACCGGCGAAGGCCATGTGATCGACATTGCGCTCGTCGATTCCATGACGCGTTTCTTGTCGTGCCGCATCCTGCCTTATCTGGGGTCCGGCGATGTTCCGACTCGGTCGGGCGGGAAAGACAGTGTCATTGCGATTTATCAATCGTTTGAAACCGCCGATGATCCGATCACGCTCGCTCTTGGTAACGACAATCTTTGGCGGCGTTTTTGGGAGGCCATCGGTCAGCCCGAGGTTGCCGAAGAACCAGGTCTGCGAACCAACGCAGATCGCCGGCAGCAGCGACAAGACATCGTGGCTAGAATCGAAAAGATCCTTCGTGAAAAGCCTCGCGATCATTGGCTGATGTTGTTCCGTTCCGCGCGGATTCCGTCGGGTCCGATCAACAGGATCGATCAGGTCGTCGCGGACGAAGTGCTGCTGGACAGGGGCATGTTTTACCAGATTGCCGATGGCGGCCGCGCAGTGCCTCAAGTCGGCACCGGAATTCATATCGATGGCATGGCCAATTCGCCTCGTAGCGCGCCACCGCGCCTCGGCGAACACACCGACATCATTCTCCTTAACATGCTCGGAATGGATGAGGCCGAGCGAGACAGACTTTCACAACAGGCAACAACTCGAGGAAAAGCTCATGACGTTTGAAACGATCATCTACCAGGAAGATGGCGCGATCGGAACAATCACGCTGAACCGGCCGGATGATGGCAACAAGTTCAATGCCACGATGTGTCATGAGATCCGCGATTGCATCAACAACATCCGTCGCGAAACGCGTACCAGGGTCATCGTGATTACCGGAGCGGGAGACAAATTCTTCTGCATCGGCGGACGGAAGGACGGGATGGAAGATTCCATTCTCTACGCTGGTGTTCTTCCCACGCTCGAAATGTATGAGGCGATCGACCGCCTTCAAAAACCAGTGATCGCCAGCGTCAACGGCTTCGCGGTTGGTGGAGGAAACGTGCTGCAGGTGGTCTGCGATCTGACCATCGCCAAGGAAAGCGCGATTTTCCGTCAGGTTGGCCCGATGATGGGATCGTTCGATGCAGGTTACGGCACCTGGTATCTCGAAGATCTCGTTGGCAAGAAGAAGGCCAAGGAGATGTGGTACTGCAACCCCAAAATCTCCGCCCGCGAAGCGCTCGAGATCGGTCTCATCAACAAGGTCGTACCCGACGATAAGCTGAAGGAAGAGACACGGAAGTTTGCGCTCGAAGTTGCTGACCGCGGTCCGTTTGCTCTGGCCTCGATCAAGGCGGCGTTCAACGCAAGGCATGGCGGCGTGTCCGGCCTCGCACGCGTCTCACATGACTTGCTGCTTCGTCCCTATCTCGATACCGATGAAAGCCACGAGCTTTCGGCTTCTTTCGGTGAGCGTCGCAAGCCCGACGCCAGCAAGTTCGGGAAGTGATGGCAGCCGCTCAGGCTTAGGAAAGTAAAGTCATGTCTGTCGAACTGACGAAACTCGATGACTGTGCGTTGCTCCGGCTAAACCGGCCGGAAGCTCTGAACGCGTTGTCTTTCACCGTGCTGAACGAAATCGCGGCCGCGCTGGATGAGGTTGCTGGCTGGAAGGTCCGCGCGCTCATCGTGACTGGGGCTGGAGAAAAAGCGTTCTGCGCTGGTGCCGATATCAAGGAGCTGCGCGGCAGGTCAATGACGGCCCGCAAGCGCGGGGCAGAACTCGGGCAGGCGACATTTGCGAAGCTTGAGCGGCTTCCGTTTCCCTCCGTCGCGGCCATCAACGGTTTTGCGTTCGGTGGCGGATTGGAGTTCGCGCTTGCTTGCACGTTCCGGCTGGCCACGCGCAATGCAAAGCTTGGACTTCCGGAAATCAAGCTTGGCCTCATCCCCGGTTATGGCGGGACACAGCGTCTGCCACGGCTCATTGGCGAGGCACGGGCCCTCGATATGATCATGCTCGGGCGCACCGTGGCGGCCGAGGAGGCGGAGCGCATCGGGCTGGTCCACCGCATTGTCGAGGGCAACGCCGTCGAGGCAGCTGTCAGTTTCGTGAAAGAGTTCTCAGCCTACAGCTTGCTTGCATTGGGTCTGGCGCGCGAAGCCGTCACGCGGGCGCTCGATGTTCCAATCCACGAAGGGCTGAAAATCGAGACGGACCTGTCGACGCTCGCGTTCAGCACCGCGGATGCCGAAGAGGGCATGGCGGCGTTTACCGAAAAGCGAAAGGCGATGTTTAAAGATGAGTAGTGGACAAATCATTGTAACCGGAGCGAGCCGGGGTATCGGTGAAGCGATAGCGATCGAACTGGACCGCCGAGGATTTCAGATTGCTGCCCTGTCGAGGAGCGGATCGTGTTCGGTCGGGACCGGCTTAGTTTGCGACATGACCGATGAGAGTTCGATCGCGAAAGCCATCGCCAAGATCGCCGCAAACGGCCCGATCGTCGGATTGGTCAACAATGCCGGCGCGCATGAAGCCAAGCCGAGCGCGGAATTGTCGATGTCCGAGTTCGAGGCCTCCATGAGGTTGAATGCTTCGGCCGTTCTGGTGGGGTGCCGGGAAGCCTATCCTCACCTCAAGGCAACCGGTGATAGCCTGATTGTCAACATCGGATCATTCTTCGATAAACTCGCGGTCGCTGAGAACCTGGCCTATTGCGCATCGAAAGCCGCTGTTGGCGCGATCACCCGCTGCCTCGCATCGGAGTGGGCAAAAGACGGCATCAAGGTGCTCGACGTTGCACCGGGATACATAGAAACCGAATTGAATCGGGACTTTCTCGCCAATGAGAAAGTGCGGAGCTGGCTGAAGCGGCGTGTCCCGATAGGACGGCCGGGTACGGCCAGCGAGGTCGCCCGATTGGTCGGAGCTTTGTATTCCGAGAAAATCGGCTTCCTGACAGGCGAGACGATCTACATGGACGGCGGGCAAGGAGCCAACCTCTGATGAAGGTTTTCGAACAACTCGAGCGCCGTCGGAAGTGGGACCAGGATGAGCGCCTTCTGCTCGATCAGGTCGACCGGCTGGTTGCGGACGTCATTGCGCCGAATGCCGCGCGTATTGATGAGACCGGAGAATTCCCCTGGGCGAATGTCGAGGCCATCAACAGGATCGGCCTAAACACGATCTTTATTCCGGAGTCCTATGGCGGAGCGCCGATGTCGTTCCGCCTCTATCTCGCCATCGTCCGGCGGATCTCGGAGGCCTGCGCCTCGACGGGCATCATCTACGCCACGAACTTTCACGCCATGAAGCCTCTGATCGAATTTGGTTCGGAAGAGCAAAAGGCACGCCTGCTGCCGTGTGTAGCGGAAGGTGGCCTTGCCTCGCTGGCGATCACCGAAGAAGCAGCTGGCTCCGATGCTACCGGGATGAAAACAAAGTTCCACCCGGATGGCGACAGCATCGTCGTCGATGGTTCGAAATTGTTCATTACGAGCGGAGACGTTGCAGATCGTATTCTGCTGTTTGGAAAATATTCCGAAATCGACGACGCCAAGAAATCGATCTCGGTGCTGGTTCTCGAAAAGGGAACGCCCGGATTCGAAGTTGTTCGGCTCGAAGACAAAATGGGGCACCGGGGGTCCTCAACAGCCTCATTGAGATTCAACGGATGCCGCGTTCCGCGCGCAAATCTGATTGGAAAGCCCGGCGACGGTCTCAGCGTTCTGCTTGGGTCGTTGAATAGATCGCGCCCGAGCGTGGCCGCGCACGCCTTGGGTATCGCGACAGCGGCGTTCAAAGACATGACGGCGTATATGAATGAGCGGCGGCAGTCCGGGCGCAGAATTGTCGATTTCCAGGCCAATCAATTCATGATTGCCGATTTGGCCACCGACCTCGCAATGGCCGATTTATGGCTCGATTACCTGG
The DNA here is from genome assembly GCA_964594185.1 of uncultured Afipia sp. Lineage (GTDB taxonomy): Bacteria > Pseudomonadota > Alphaproteobacteria > Rhizobiales > Xanthobacteraceae > Afipia. Next base: position 25,850 of record CAZQMD010000014.1, read on the forward strand.
CCGATCTGATCGAGTCCGGTGCGGACGATTTTGGTCTTGAAGCATCCATGGCCAAAATGCGCGCGTCGGACCTTGCAATGCGGGCCGCAACGGAAGCCGTTCAAATGCACGGCGGCTACGGCTATTGCCGCGACTACCGCGTCGAACGCCTGATGCGAGATGCAAAAATAACCCAGATCTGGGAAGGCACCAATCAGGTGCATCGCCAGCTCATCGGACGGAGTTTTGCGACAAAATGAGAAAACAGATCAAAACTGTCGGTGTCTGCGGCGCGGGCGGTACCATGGGTGCGGGCATTGCCCTTGTCGCAGCGCGGGCGGGATTCCGGACCATATCCTACGACATGAAGGCCGATGTTCTGGAACGCGCGGCTAAACAGTCGGCGGCGTTTCTCGACAAGTCCGTGGCGCGCGGCAAGCTGGAGATCGGCAGGCGGGACGCCATCGTTGGTGCGATGTCCCACACAACGGATATTGCAGAGCTCGGCGGATGCGACTTGGTGATCGAAGCGATCTTTGAGGATCTAGCGACCAAACGCGATCTCATGAAGCGGCTCGATGCGGCATGCGCCGAAGACACTATTTTCGCGTCCAATACCTCGACGCTCTCGATCACCGAGATCGCATCCGGCTCGAAACTACCGGAGCGCGTGGTCGGCATGCACTTTTGTCTGCCGGCGCAGTTGATGAAGCTGATCGAAATGTCACCGGGGATCCTGACTTCGGAGGACACCTTCAAGACTGCGTGGGAATGGACCCAGGCCTGCGGCCAAATTCCGGTGAAGACACAAGACAAGCCCGGCTTCATTCTGAACGCATTGCTGGTGCCCTTCAACAATGACGCCATCCGTGTCGTTGAGGCCGGTGTCGCGAGCGCGGCGGATGTCGACAAGGCGATCAAGGCAGGCCTTGGCTACAAGATGGGACCGCTTGAATTGATCGATCTGATCGGCCTCGACACCCAAATCCGCCTCTGTGAGGCGTTTTATCCGATCACGTTGGATCCTCGCGCGGCGACGCCGCCGTTGCTCAGGCGGATGGTCGCCGCCGGATTGTTGGGACGCAAATCCGGCCGTGGCTTTTTCAGGTATGAAGGCAACGCAATGTTTGGAGCTTGAAGCCGATGCAATATGCGATCATCAAAAATGGGCAAAGTCTGTCATTTTCGGATGCAGACGGTTTCCACGCAAAAGCGTCGACTGCTGAAAATTCCGCCGTCGTCATCTACAGTGGCGTTGCTGTGAGACCGGATCAGGCGAAGACGGCCATTCTGGTCGAACTTGGCAACGAGTGTCTCGCCGAACATCTCGGCGGTATTGAGGAGAATGGTCAGATAAATATTCTCGGGTTTGCCAGATATTGCAACGGCAACGATTCGCCGTCCAATCTGGTCGAAGTGGTACGGCAGCCGAACGCCGGCGATGCTGCAATTGCGGCAGCGAAGAATTTATTTGAAAATGCCGGACTTCAGGTCGCCATTTCGGCTGACCAGATCGGTCGCATCATCAACCGTCTGGTCTTGCCGAAATACAATGCGGCTCTTCGGTTCCTGGACGAGGGGCTCGCCAGCCAGGCCGACATGGATTTAACGTGCAAGCTCGGTCTGGGCTATCCGGACGGTCCGATTGAGCGCGTGCTCAAAGGCGGTCTCGAACATCATTATGCGGTTACGAAAGCTCTGTTCGACACTTACGGCACGCCAGCTTATGCGCCGCCGCGTCGTGCAGTTGTCGCTTTCAATCGCGAGCACGCGGATGCCAAAAAACGCAGGTAACACGTTCTTCAGCGGAAGCGTGCCCCTGACTGTGGGGACGACTATCGAAAAATAAACACCGGATATGGTCCATGCTCGGATTCAAGGCGACCGTTCAGGTAGCTAGCTAGTATTCATTGCGGAATCTCAAAAAGGGCAGAGTCGAGCAAGTGAATTTTGATACTTTTCCGGTCATCCGCATGGAATGTACTTCAGATCAGAAGGCAGCGGGAGAGCTGAGCAATTAGAGACGCAGTGACGCTTGGAGACGTCGCCGGAGTATTATCGATGTGACTGTCGTCATCCGCAGGGGAGCGAAGGTTGGCGGTATGCTGATTTTACTTGATCTTTTTGTCGTCAAACTGTCGGCTAGTTCTTCCCGCCGAGCATTGGGATCACCTGCGCACGACCAATCCCATCGAGAGCGTGTTCGCGAACGTGCGGACGATCACTGTCGTCAACAACCGCCAAGCTGATGGTATTCAAGCTGGTCATCGCCGCATCGAAAACCTGGCGACTGCTCAAAGCACAAATCAGTTGCTGATGGTGATTGCAGGTGTCAGATTCAACTACGGCATCGGGGTCATCCAAATGCCTGCAAACCGCGCCGCCCGCCTCGTCACCCAAAATCCCGCGTAGCTCGCCGCACCAATCATTCACGATCAGCGCCGTTGATCAAAATCCGTTCGATCTTCCTCATCGGCACAGAATCTCAGATTTGTGAACGTCCGTAAGCATCGGAACACTAGAGTATAGCACGCTGCTTGGCAGCCAATCGGTAAATGGAAGAAAGTTCGGGTTCTTGGGACGAGGTGGAAGTTTCATGAGTTTCCGTCCTCCCGTGGCGAGCTGAGCTATTCGATATCGTGATAATTTGTGATTTCTAGGCCGCGTCAGATTTGTAGTGCCTTGTATCCGAGGGAAGCAGATAGGCGTTGCGCTGCTGTTGCAACGAGGCGGCCAAGCGCTCCATTCGGGCCCGCATCAATTCTGCCGGCTCTTCCGAAAATGGTCAAAGCCATCCGAAGCGTGCCTGTCATGTCGAGGACTGGCGCGCTCACCGCACTGATGCCATCTCCACCGCCATTGCCAACAGAGGATAACCCCCGAGTCCGAGTTTGGTGAATAAGCTCAGCGAGTGCGGTGCGATTGTAGGGTGCGTTTGGACGCCCAACGACCCGGTTCTGCTCAAGTTCGCGCTTTATGGCATTGGCCGTCCTCGCCGGATCCTCAAATGTGCAGAATAGCAGACCGGTTGCAGAGTACGTGAGGGGGCAGGCGTGAGACGGGGCGAGTGTCGCTGCGAATTCGTGACGTGCCTCTATAACACGGATCATCACAGGGCCACGCTCGCTCCATACGGCTAAGGCAACTGTTTCCCCCACTTCATCGACTAGCTGACGCATCATAGTCTCGGCCAGCCGTAGTGGTTCAAACCGCGTAAAGCCCTTTAATCCTAGCTGAAACGCAAATGAGCCTAAGTCATAGAGACCTGTTGTCGGATCCTGCGTAGCTAAGCCAATTCGGATGAGACTGACAAGATAGCGATGGGCCTTTGCCGACGGCATTCCCGCAGATCGGGCAAGCTCCGCAAGCTTAACTGGACCTTCTGATCTTAGCATTGCCTCGAGGAGGCCGCCTGCCACCTCCACTGACTGAATGCCAAACTGCTCGGTCCGTTCGAGTTCTTGAGCGGGCGATTTGATAGGCATCCTGATCCTTTATGCTTCCCTTAAGAATATGTAGCGCCCATCGCACTTGACATTGATCGAAGAAGATGGATTTTGTTTACTACAGCGTAGCGCGTTATGCAATACATAACACGCTCACATGGGAACGCTACGCAGAACGGGAACGCCTATGGTTGCTTGGTAGGCCTATTCTGCGCAGCACTAAGTAAGGCAGCGTAGCTATGAATTTCAAAGCCCTTGAAGGACTTCTGGACGGAGACATCGCCGTCGTGACGGGCGCTGCCCAAGGAAACGGTGCCGCAATTGCGAGAGGTCTTGCCGCCTGCGGAGCTATCGTTGCCGTATCCGACCTGAATGGTGCCGGTGCCGAGGCGGTAGCCATGGAGATCAACGCAAGCGGAGGACGTGCCGTCGGTTTCCGGGTTGATGTAACCGACCGCGCTTACTGCAAGCAGGCTGCTGACGATATCCGCAGCCGTTTGGGACACGCATCGATCCTCGTTAACAACGCGGGCATCACACGCCGCACCCCGCCCGACGATAATGCTTTCCTTGACCACCTCGATGCACAGTTGCAGGTGAACCTGACCGGCACCGCAAACATGGTCGTCGCCTTTCTGCCGCATCTTCGCGAGACGAAAGGACGGATTGTCAATATTGGCTCAATTGCCTCATTTGTAGCCTATCGCAACTCATCAGCATATGCCGCGAGCAAGGGTGGTGTCCGCCAACTCACCAAGGGTCTCGCGGCAGATCTCGCGGAAACCGGCATTAGGGTCAACGCGATTGCTCCCGGTGTAATCGCTACACCTATGACAGAAACAACGCGCTCAAATCCTGACGCGATTGGCAGATTCCTCAGCCACACTCCTATGGGAAGGGTCGGCGAGCCAGACGAACTGATCGGGCCGGTCGTATTCCTTGCATCACGTCTGTCCAGTTATGTCACCGGTGTGACCGTACCCGTTGACGGCGGATATCTCACGGTTTGAATGGAGCATGTACTATTGACTGAGAATAAATCAGATCAAGCGGACATCGAAACGATCGAGTGCGATCTCCTGGTCGCCGGCTCCGGAGCTGCGGGCATGACAGCCGCTATTGTCGCTCGAAAGCAAGGCAAGCTCAAGGTCATTGTCGCCGAGAAAGAACCGGTATTCGGAGGAACGACCGCGCTGTCAGGGGGATATCTATGGATCCCCAACAATCCTTTGAGCCAGGCTGCAGGAATCAAGGATAGCGCCGACACTGCCCGCTCGTATATCCGTCATGAAGCAGGCAACCATTTTGACAAAAAACGCGTCGACGCATTTTTGCGCGATGGACCACATATGGTGACCTTCATGCACGAGCATACGGCGGTGCGCTTCGAGGCATCGCCCGCGTTCTCCGACTATCATCCCGATGCTCCAGGCGGACTTCCAGGGGGGCGGTCCATCCTGACACAGCCGACGGATGCGTCGATCCTTGGCCAAGATCTCGCGAAGCTCCGCCCACCGCGGCCAGAACTTACATTGTATGGTCTCGCCATCGGTTCGGGAAAGGAGTTGTGGCATTTCTACCGCGCAACCAAGCGCGTTGGATCTTTCGCTTACGTTGCGAAGCGTCTTGCCAAGCACGGCCTCGATGTGGCTTTACACGGTCGCGGAATGCTGCTGACCAACGGCAATGCCTTAGCCGCGCGCCTCTACCGGACTGCGAAAGATTCGGACATTCCGGTTTGGCTCGATAGCCCAGTCAAGCGCTTACTCGCCCGCGATGATGGCTCAGTTATTGGGGCAATTGTTCAAACACCATACGGTCTGAGGCGGGTCCTCACACGAAAGGGTGTTGTCCTCGCGTGCGGCGGCTTTTCGCATGATTTCGCCCGCCGCCAAGAGATTTACACGCATAACGCGAGCCCAAGCGAACACCACTCTGCTGCAAGCCCCGGTAACGTCGGTGATGGCATCAGGCTAGGCGAGGCCGTCGGAGCGCGCATCGCAGAAGGATATCCGAACGCGGGCGCATGGGCGCCGACGAGCCTTGTTCCCCGCAAGGATGGAACGAAGGGACCATTCCCTCACTTCATCGATCGGGGTAAGCCAGGTGTCATTGCCGTTACTCGCAGCGGACAACGCTTCGTAAACGAGGCCAACAGTTACCACGACTTCGTTCAAGGGATGATCCGAGCCTGCCCGAAGGGCGAGGCGGCCGAGGCTTTTCTTATCGCTGATCACCGGACCATCCGCCGCTACGGGCTCGGCCATGTGAAGCCTGCTCCGCTACCGCTGAAATCATCACTCGAGTCCGGTTATCTGATCAAGGGTGGCACGATCGCTGAACTGGCCCGGAATGTGGGGATTGATCCTGCGGGCTTGGAGGCGACGATCCAGAAATGGAATGCGGACGTCGCCAAAGGTGAGGATAGTGCGTTCGGAAAGGGAAGCACAGCCTACAACCGCTTCCACGGCGACGCGGAGGTCAAGCCAAACCCGTGCCTCGCACCAATCAACAATGGACCTTTCTACGGGGTCCGCGTGGTGCCCGGTGACATTGGGACATTCGCCGGATTGCGTACCGATGAGAGCTCCCGCGTCCTTGACAGCTCCGGCGAGCCAATTCCCGGTCTCTATGCCGCCGGTAACGACATGGCGAGCATTCTGGGCGGGAACTACTCCGGCGGAGGTATTACGCTCGGGCCCGGAATGACCTTTGGCTTCATTGCGGGGCGCCATGCCGCCGGAGTGAATAACTGACCCTGACATTCAGGGGACAATCAAGGAGGAACATACCAATGAAGATGACACGCCGTTTAGTTGTGATGGCCGTCGGCTCGACTCTAAGTCTCGCAGCCGCCGCACCGGGCTGGACCCAAACGAAAGAAATCCGGATCGGAGCATTGATCGCTGCCTCCGGCCCGACAGCCTTTATTGGCGCGTCGCAAAAGAATGCCTTTGAGATGCTTGTCGAGCAAATCAATGCTCGCGGCGGAATTGAAGGGCACCAGATCAAGGCTGTTCTCTACGATACCGAAGGGAACAGCACCGTGGCTGCGCAGCAGTTCCAGCGTCTGGTGCAGTCGGACAATGTTGATGTTGTCATCGGCCCATCCTCGACTGGCGAGAGTTTGGCGCTACGCCCGCTTGCGAACGAGCTGAAGGTCCCACTAATCTCCTTTGCAGGAGCGGAGGTCGTCACCAATCCGCCCACACCGTACGTATTCAAGACCCCGCCGACGGACCGCATTGTCGCGGAGCATATACTCGGATTCATGAAATACAAAAACATCAAGTCGGTCGGTATACTCTCGTCCGCCGATGGTTTTGGTCAGGCTGGTGCCAGCACGGTCAAGCAGGTGGCTGAACAACTCGGTGTCAAGGTTGCGGCCGCCGAGGAGTTCGGTCCGCGTGATACGGACATGACGCCTCAACTCCTGAAGATCCGCGGGAGCGGTGCTGAGGCGCTTTTGATCTGGAGCGTCAATCCTGGTCCGACTATTATTCTCCGTAACGCCACAGCTATCGGCTTCAACAAGCCAATCTTCAATAGCTATGGTGCAGCGAGCAACCAGTTAATCCAACAGGCCGGCGCCGCTGCAGAGAAAACGTACGTTTCGTCGATGCGTTTGCTCGCGCCTGACAGCCTGCCAGCTGACGATCCCATGCGCGAGGTGGTGACGCGCTTGGCTAAGGACTACAAAGAGCGATTCAAGGCTGATGCTACAACGTTCGTCGCGCATCCCTATGATGCAATGGTCCTCGTTGAGAAGGCTGTGCAGAAGGCTGGCGGCAAGGTCGACCGTGAGGAAATCGCCAAGGCGATTAGGAGCGGGATTAGCTTTCCTGGTGCAAATGGCCTTTTCCGTTTCACTGAGCAGAACCACAATGGGCTCGACGGCTCGTCTCAATCGATGGTGATGCTTCAAGTACAGGGCGGACGTTTCACTGTAGCGAAGTAACCATACGTTAGCCGAGGACGTTCCATGGATTCCTTTCTACAGATCATCATCAGTGGCGTGGTAGTGGGCTGTATCTACGGCATGGCCGCCCTCGGCTTCACGATCGTCTTCAATGCCACAAAGCTCATCAATTTCGCTAATGGTGAGTTTCTCATGCTTGGTGGGGTAATTCTTGCTGGTCTGGCTACGGGGAGCGGCTTCCCGCTCCCCGTAGCCCTGCTTCTGGCAGTCGGCGCAACTTCTCTTGTCGGGTCCGTTCTACAAGGTCTTATTCTAGACCAAGCGAAGAGCCGCGATCCATTGACGCTGGTCATGCTCACCATTGGCGCTGCTCTTGCTCTGAGGGGCATGGCGTCGCTCATCTTTGGACGGGATGTGAACTTCGTGCCTGAATTTGGGGTGATGCCGATCATTTTGATCGGCAACGTTTACGTTCCCAGCCAAGGCCTCTGGATCATGCTCGTTCTGGCGGCCGTAAGTCTGGCTCTTTGGTTTCTCTACTCGAAGACGGCATTCGGAAAGGCAATGCGTGCTGCCAGTCAGGAGCCAAGAGCAGCCGCCCTGTGCGGTATTGAGCCGAGAACGACAGGCATCATCGCCTTTGCGCTTGCCGCGGGCATTGGTGGCCTAGCAGGAGCGCTCGTCGCCCCTATAGCGGCGGCGTTCTACGAGAACGGCATTTTCCTTGGTTTAAAGGGATTCGCTGCGGCTGTCGTCGGCGGGCTGGGTAATCCTCTCGGCGCGGTTGTGGGAGGTCTGCTCATCGGCGTGATCGAGAGTATCTCTGCCGGATATATTTCGTCCGGCTACAAGGATGCCATCTCGTTCCTCACGTTGATCATAGTACTCATCGTACGGCCTGCAGGCCTGATCGGCCGCGCCGTCGTAACTCGGGTATGATCCAATG
>CAZQMD010000015.1:0-6288 GCA_964594185.1 uncultured Afipia sp.
CCTGGGAGAGGCCGATGATCGCGTAGATCACCAGCAGGACGCCGAGCACTACGGTGCCGTAACGTGCATAGGGGCCGGCCAGCAATCCTCCGCCTGCCCAGACGCCGAGGACCGTGCTGATCAACAGCGGCCACAGCCTGCGCAGGATGTCGCGCAGATAGGGGCCGACAAAAGTCTGCCAGATATTGGTGACGATGGCGGGCACGATCACGATGGCGAGGGCATGGGCGGGCGGCATTCGCGTTGCCAGCAGGCCCATCGCGACCGTCGGCAGGCCCATGCCGATGGTTCCCTTGACGAATCCGGCAAGGAGAAACACTGCGGCGATGATGATGAGAAGCGGATCTGACAACGAACTGGACATGGCGCCACATTGACCGGAAGCGGCAGAGTGCACAATCTGGAGAATACGGAGTAAGCCTTCGGATTTCGCGAAGCTCATGTAAAGGGCGCGGGCCATGCATTTCGATCTGGTGGATATGCGATTGTTCGTGGCGGTGGCCGAAGCGCGCAACATCACACACGGAGCCGAGCGGTCGGCGCTGGCGCGGGCGTCGGCCAGCGCGCGGATCAAGGGCATGGAAGTGGCATTGGGCGTGCCGCTCCTGGAGCGGCAGCGTCATGGCGTCCGTTTGACGGCCGCGGGCGAAAGCCTGCTCGATCACGCGAGGATCGTGCTGCATCAGGTCGCCACCATGCAGGGCGAATTGACCGCGTATGCGCGGGGTATGAAGGCCCGGATTCACATGCTCGCCAACACATCGGGCGCGGGTGAGCACCTGCCGAAGGCGTTGGCGGCGTTTCTTGCCAAATATCCCGCCATCAGTATCGATATCGAGGAACGCGAGAGCGTGGAGATCGTCACCGCAGTGGCTTCGGGTGCTGCCGATATCGGTCTGGCGATCGAGGCGATGCTGCCCGAAGGGCTCGAGCGCTTTCCCTTCTGCGACGATAGGCTGGTGCTGATCGTGCCGCCGGGCGACGAGATCGCATCGCGCCGCCAAATCAGTTTCCGCGATGTCGCCGAGCGCGATTTCGTCGGATTGACCGAAGCCAGTGCATTGCAGACCCATATCGCGATGCAGGCTGCGAAGCTGGGAGTCCGGCTTCGAATCCGCGCACGTCTGCGGGGGTTCGACGCGATCTGCCAGATGGTGGAGGCCGGTGTCGGGCTTGCGATCATTCCGGAGGTGGCTGCCCGCCGGATCAGCCGCGCAACCCGCATCAAGACGGTGCGGATGTCCGATCCGTGGGCCAGCCGCAGGCTTGCGATCTGCATGCGCAGCCGACAGTCATTGCCGCGGCCGGTGCAGCAGTTTGCGGATCATCTCAAGGCTTTTGCCAAGGTCTGAGGCCGCGTAATGCGGGTTATCAGGCACCCTGCAGCAGTTTTAGCGCGGCATCGTGAATGCGCTTGTCGCCGGCGGCGACGATGCGTCCGCCGGACTGGGCAGGCTCGCCTTCCCATGTGGTGATCACGCCGCCTGCGCCGGTGACGATCGGGATCAGCGCCGCGACATCATAGGGTTTCAGTTCGGTCTCGATGATGAGATCGAGATGTCCGGATGCGAGCATGCAGTAGGCGTAGCAATCGCCGCCATAGCGCGAGAGCTTGACCTCCTGCTCGACGCGTTCGAAGAGCGCGCGATCCGGCGCCTTCATCAGACGGGGACTGGTGGTGAACAGTGTGGCTTCCGCGAGTGAAGCACAGCGCCGCACGGACAGCTTGCGCTTGCCGGACGATCCTTCATAGCGCGCGGAGCCTCCGTCGCCGCTGAAACGTTCGCCGATATAGGGCTGATGCATCATGCCGAAGACCGGCGCGCCGTGATGCATCAGGGCGATCAGCGTGCCCCAGATCGGCAGGCCGGCGATGAAGGATTTTGTGCCGTCGATCGGATCCAGCACCCAGACATATTCGGCGTCGGCGCGTTCGGAGCCGAATTCTTCGCCGACAATGCCGTGCAGCGGGAAGCTGTCCTTGATCATCCGGCGCATCACGGCTTCTGCCGCGCGGTCGGCTTCGGTGACCGGATCGAGGTCGCGCCCGGCATTCTTGTTGTCGATGCTCAGGGAGGTGCGGAAGAAGGGAAGGATGGTGTCGCCGGAGGCGGTCGCCAGTCGTCCGATAAAAGCGGTGAAGTCGATAACCGTCACGGGGATTCCTTTGAAGCGACTGTCCGGGGTGCGGAGTGTAAATGCGAACCGGTTACGGCCCTAATGCGGCCGGCACGATCACCAGAAATTTTGATGAGTCGCACTAACCGGATTGTTCATTCCTTACTTCGCGATTCCAAAGCGAAGCCAGAAATGAAAGCGTCTCCACCCAAGAATAGAATTTAATATTCACTTCATGGGGACAAAACCGGGCTTTTTTGTCAATTAAGACAAAGCTTGTTTTCGTCTAACATGTTGTAAGTAGGCAATTATTCCCGATCATACCGCGGTTTAGGTCGCAAGTCTGTTATGCATTCAGAGCATGGCAATTCCTTTAAAAATACTTGCTCTTAGTGCGCTGCGGCTGCATATTGTTGCGGTGCGATAGCGCCTCGCGTTATCGCTGCCCTCCTTGGGCGTTTCCTCCCTAGACTTGGGCCACTTGCATCATTTGCGAGTGGCCCTTTTTTCTTGGCCGATCTTTCGGCGGGATGTCAGGGCAATCAGCGCAGCACTACAAAAATTCTACTCGGCGGCGGCCTGGAACGGGCCGAGGCTGTCCAGTGGAATCGCGGCGAGCGCATCGGCGAGCACGATGAAGTCATCGGCCACCTTGCGGAAATGCGGACCGCGCTCGCGGCGGCGTTCGTCCATATAGATCGCACGATTGAGTTCGAGCTGGATCGTATGCAATCCGCTGGCCGGGTTGCCGTAGTGCTCGGTGATGAAGCCGCCGGCATAAGGCTTGTTGCGGCCAACCGAGTATCCCTGCGCCGTCAGCGTTTCCTCAACCACATCGGGCAGCAGGCCAGCGCAGCTTGTGCCGTAGCGGTCGCCGATCACGACATCGGGACGCCTCGGTTCGTCGCGGGTCACCCCGACCGACGGCATGGAATGGCAGTCGACCAGAATGACCGTGCCGAAGGCCTGATGCGCCTTGTTGAGAAGGCGGCGCAACGCGCGGTGATAAGGCTTGTAGAGCGCTTCGATCCGGTTCAGCGCATCTTCGACATCGAGGCGTTCTGTGTAGATTTCCTGGCCATCGCCGACCACGCGGGGAATGGTCCCGAGCCCGCCGGCCACGCGCATCGAGCGGGTATTGGCAAAGCTCGGCAAGCGGCCTGAGAACATGCGCGGATCGAGTTCGTAAGGCTCGCGATTGACGTCCACATAGGAGCGCGGAAAGTTCACCCGGACCACGGGGAATCCGCGGCCGGTAAGGTCCGCTATGATTTCATCCATGAAGGAATCTTCCGAACGCCGCAGCGCCGCCTCGTCAATGCGGGCGGCCGCGAGAAATTCGCGCGGATAGACCGATCCGGAATGGGGCGAATTGAAAATGATCGGCGCACGCCAGATCGGCGGCTCGATAATTTCGAACGGAGGCGACAACGCGTCCTCGAATTGGGTCATTGCCATCTCGTTTCCTCACCGTTCTCACCCGCGGCGTTGTTTTCGCCGTTGCTGAAAGGCCTGTCCGGCCAACACATTTTCGCCGGAAAAGCAGGTGTTTCGTTGATCATTATTGAACGCAAACCGCACCGATCTGCCAATAGGAACTTCGCCTTCACCCGAAATTTACTCTCATGCGGGCAAATAGAGGCAGGGGACTTCTCCATTCACGCGACCAGACGACCAGTGACAGGCCATGCAGCACAAAATTCTCCTTGCCGAAGACGATAACGACATGCGCCGCTTTCTGGTGAAAGCGCTGGAGAATGCCGGTTTTCAGGTCTCATCCTACGACAACGGCCTGTCAGCCTATCAGAGGCTGCGTGAAGAACCTTTTGAAATGCTTCTAACCGACATCGTGATGCCGGAGATGGACGGAATCGAGCTCGCGCGCCGCGCCTCGGAGCTGGATCCAGACATCAAGATCATGTTCATCACCGGATTTGCCGCCGTGGCGCTGAATTCCGACTCCGAAGCGCCGAAAAACGCCAAGGTGTTGTCCAAGCCCGTGCATCTGCGCGAACTGGTCAGCGAAGTGAACAAGATGCTGGCGGCCTGAGGGCTGCCGATTCGGGGCAAATTTGCCTCCAAAACACGGTTTCCTGTCCTTGCCTGCGGCTTCTCAAGCCGATATAGGGACGCATCCCGGCACCAATGGTCTTTAAGGGCGCGTAGCTCAGCGGGAGAGCACCTCGTTGACATCGAGGGGGTCACAGGTTCGATCCCTGTCGCGCCCACCATTCCTTCCCCTCGCAATCGCTCCAGAACGGAACCCGGACAGTCCTGCGGCGTTGCCTGTGCCGGAGGACAATCACATGCGGACTTTTCTCGGAATGGTGCTCGGCTGCCTGCTGACCATCGGCGTCGTTTACATTCACGATTCGATGGCGACATCGACGGTCGCCAGCGGCACATCCGCCGGCACCTCGCGCCTGATCGTGAACTGGGATGTGGCTGCGAGTGAGTGGGGACAGGTCAAGCAGAACGTCCACACCACATGGCTGAAGCTGACAGCCAATAATGGCTGATGGCGCTTATCTGACTCGCGTGATGTGACATGCACCAGCTCCGGCAGCAATGCCGGGACTTGTTTTGCGCCGATCACACGTCCGTCGGCTTTTTTTCCAGCATGCGCGTGGCGCGCGACCGGATCGTCGCCTGGACACCATGCGCGAGACCGGCGAGCAGCCACGGCAGCATCACTTCCAGTTTGACGTGATCGTCCGCCACCTCGATTGTTCCGCCGACCCTCTGCTTCAATGCGGTGAGTTGAAAGGCCAGGCGATCACCGCTCCAGATTTCCTCATTGATCTGAAGAATCTTTCCGTATTCCGAGCGGACACTCCCAAGCCCCGCTTTCAGGCGGCGCGTGGCTTCGTCCTTGCCGAGCTTATGGGGAATGGAAACGATGAATGGTTGAGCCAATGCCGTGCCTCGGAACATGCAATCCGTCGCGCGAGACTATAACAGTTCGGTCCGCCCGGGCGGCAAATAACGCCCGCCCGGGCGTCGCGGCGTTATTTCATCTTCATTAACGCTGACATTCGCTTCGGCGCGCGGGAAGGCGGTCTCGTGGTAATCTCCCGATATGCTCCGCCTTGTGACAGTCGCATCCGTGCTGTCGTCGAATCTCGGTGCGCGTCCAGCACCTGTGATCGACACGACGGATGATTCCGCGACCACCTATTGGGCGACCAAGCTTAACGTCTCTCCCGACGATCTGGCTGCCGCCGTTCAGGAGGTCGGACCTTCGGTCGCGGCCGTGCGTCGGCACCTCGGAAAGTAAAAAGGGGCGCGGCTTTCGCCCGCCCCTGTTTCGTCTTTTGCCACCGGCGCGATCACCGATAATAGTAGTCGCGCAGATTGCGCCGTCGCGGCTGGCGGTTGAGCATGAGCGCCAGTGCGAATCCCACCGCGCCTGCAATTAACAACGCGCCGAGCGGCTGTTCGCGAACCGCGGATGCCACCGCCCTGTTGCCGTCGCGATAAATATCGCTGCCGGCATCGATCGCATCCTTGGCATATTCACTTGCCGCGTCGCCGATATCGCGCGCCGTATCCTTCGCCTGACCATACAAATTCTGCACGGTTCCAGCTGCTTCACGCGCGCGTCCCGAAGCCTCGGTTGACGCGTCGCCGGTCGCGCGGCCGAATGCGCCCTCGACCTTGCCTGCGGCATCTTTCGCGGCGCCTGTAATCCGGTCCTTGTCCATCGTCATGTTCTCCAGGAGTGATGGACCGACAACTGCCTGACCTGCAACGGGTTCCGCCCTGCGGCGAAAAAGCCCGCGATGCAGAACAATTGGGGCTCTGCGCCGTTAACAGCGGTACCGAAAATGGAGCCCCACATGGCAGACGTATCGAAGATCAAGGAACATATGGACGTGATCGACTCCACCGGAAAGAACATCGGTCAGGTCGATCACCTGGAAGGCAGCGACAAGATCAAGCTCACCAAGAAAAGCTCGCCCGACGGGCAACATCATTTCGTGCCGGTGGCATGGATCGATCATGTGGACACGCATGTCCATCTGAAGAAGCCGGTCAATGATGTCAGCGAACTGCAGAAGGCGTCGTAACCGCGCCTTAAAAGCAAAAGGAACCTACAGAGAGGGGGCCCTTTTTTATTGGCCAAGGCTTTGCTCCGTCAGCCCCTCATAAAGGGGAGCAGGGGCGTGG
>CAZQMD010000015.1:6298-33920 GCA_964594185.1 uncultured Afipia sp.
GAGGCCTAGAGGGCAAAGAAACCGACAAGGCGGTCCCAACCCCCCAAAAAAAGGAAACGCCCCCGCGGGAGGAGCGTACCTTTTTTAATGGGCAAGGTCTTTGCTCCGTCAGCTCTTGATAAAGGCCAGCAGGTCGTTGTTGATCACGTCGGCGTGGGTGGTGATCATGCCGTGCGGATAGTCCTTGTAGGTTTTCAGCGTGCCTTTCTTCAGCAGCTTGGCGCTCTGCGGACCCGATGCGACGTAAGGCACGATCTGGTCGTCCTCGCTGTGCATCACCAGCACGGGAATGTCGATCTTCTTGAGATCCTCGGTGAAATCCGTTTGCGAGAAGGCGACAATGCCATCGTAATGCGCCTTGGCGCCGCCCATCATGCCCTGACGCCACCAGTTGGCGATCACGCCTTCGATGGCCTTCGCGCCGGGACGATTGAAACCGTAGAACGGTCCTTCGGGCAGATCGCGATAGAACTTCGCGCGGTTCGCAGCCAGCTGTGCCTGCAGATCGTCAAACACGGACTTCGGCAGACCAAGCGGATTGGCGTCGGTCTTCACCATCAGCGGCGGCACCGCGCACAGCAGAGCGCCCTTTGACGCGCGGCTTGTGCCATGGCGCGCGAGATAATGCGCCACCTCGCCGCCGCCGGTGGAGTGGCCGACATGGATCGCATCTTTCAGATCGAGATGGGCGACAACTGCGGCGAGATCGTCGGCGTAGTGGTCCATGTCATGGCCGTCGCCGGTCTGGGTCGAGCGGCCATGGCCGCGCCGGTCGTGCGCAATGACGCGGAAGCCCTTTGCAAGAAAGAAAAGCATCTGCGGGTCCCAGTCGTCGGCGGAGAGAGGCCATCCATGACTGAAGACGATGGGCTGTCCGGTGCCCCAATCCTTGTAAAAGATCTCGGTACCGTCTTTGACTTTAATCGCTGGCATGGTGCGCAACTCCTGTCGCCTGAACAATTTGAACTAACCCGGCGAACGGGAGCCTAGCCGTTTCCGATGGCAATTACGCGACCATCATTGGTCGTAGGTGCATTGCACGATGGGCAATAGCGATCGAGGCCAGCGCTCTCGCCGAACGCCGAGCGACGGAGACCTCGGCACATCAAGTCGCGGGCCAGCGTCCGCAGCGGTCCGCGAACGAGATGAAACAGATGAATCGCATCGATCATCGCTGCTTCTCTTCATTTATATGTCGAAAGTGAAAACGGCGGTGCTGTTGGTCATCACCGCCGTTTGTTATTTAGCCGTGGAGCTTCTTCGCGGCTTCCGCGATGGTCTTGCCCTGGTAGCGGGCTGCGGCAAGCTCGTTTTCACTCGGCTGGCGGCTGCCGTCGCCGTCGGTGATGGTGGTGGCACCATAGGGTGAGCCGCCGTGGACTTCCTTCACGCCCATCTGTCCGGCGTAGCCGTAGTTGAGGCCGACGATCACCATGCCGAAGTGCAGGAGATTGGTGATGATCGAGAACAGCGTGGTTTCCTGGCCGCCATGCTGTGTGGCGGATGAACTGAAAGCGCCGCCGACCTTGCCATGCAGCGCGCCCTTGGCCCACAGGCCACCGGCCTGATCGAGGAAGTTCGCCATCTGCGAGGCGATGCGGCCGAAACGCGTGCCGGTACCGACAACGATCGCATCGTAATTTGCAAGATCCTCGATCTTGGCAATCGGTGCAGCTTGATCGATCTTGTAATACGAGGCCTTTGCAACGTCGGGCGGGACCAGTTCAGGCACGCGCTTGACGTCGACGGTCGCGCCGGCTTCGCGGGCGCCTTCCGCGACGGCATTCGCCATCGCTTCGATGTGTCCATAGGCGGAATAATAAAGAACAAGTACCTTAGCCATTGTCGTGATCCTTTGGTTTGATGTGGGTTGGTTGTGGTGGTCAGGCCTCACACAGGAGGCTTGTCGAGAAAGGCGTAGAGCGCGGCGATCCGGTCGCCCCGGACCACGATGACGTCGAGGCCGGTGACGCGATGCGGCTCCTCCGGCGGCCCGAAGGCCCAGGCGAGACGGCCTGCGTCCTGCAGCGTCTGCGGTGCGCCCACCTCCCTGAACCTGTAGCCGGGCAGGGCCTGATGCAGGGCGGCCACCGCGCCGTCGATGGCCTCGAAGCCGACATGACGCGCATGAGGATCGGAGAAGATGCTGTCCTCGAAGAAAATCTCCCGAATCGTGGCGCGGCGCTTTGCGGCGTCGTGTTCGTCGAACACGTCGAACAGGTTTCGCCGCAGCAGCGTTTCGATGGTTGAACCGCTCATGGCGATAATCCTTATGCGGCGTCCACCAGGACGAGTTCGGTGTCTTCAAGCGCGGTGATCTTCACCGAAGCTTCTTTCTGCACGGCGACGCCATCGCGGGTGTTGGCGCGCACGCCATTGACCTCGACCCTGCCGCTGGCCGGAACGAGATAGCCGTAGCGATTCTCGCCGAGCGCATACTCGGCGGTTTCTCCGGCCTTCAGTGTGGTGGCGAGCACGCGGGCATCGGCGCGGATCGGCAGCGCATCGTTGTCGGCCTTGAAGCCGCTGGCGATGGTGACGAACTTGCCGGAGCGATCGGCTTTCGGGAACGGCTTCGCACCCCAGCATGGCTGTCCGCCCTGCTGCGTCGGCACGATCCAGATCTGGAATATCTTGGTCGTCACCGGCTCGAGATTGTATTCGGAGTGACGGATGCCTGAACCCGCGCTCATCACCTGCACATCACCGGCTTCGGTGCGGCCCCTGTTGCCAAGCGAGTCCTGATGGGTGATCGCGCCTTCGCGAACGAAGGTGATGATTTCCATGTTGGCGTGCGGATGCGCCGGGAAGCCGGTGTTGGGTGCGATCTCGTCGTCGTTCCAGACGCGCAGGCTGCCGTGATTCAGGTTGTTCGGATCGTAGTGCTCGCCGAACGAGAAGTGATGCCTGGCCTTGAGCCAGCCGTGATCGGCGCTGCCGAGTTTGTGGAAGGGGCGGAGTTCAATCATGGGAGTATTCCTGTCCTGAACGTGTGATCGGCTATGGATAAGCACCCCCGAACGGTTCATAAATAGAAACTATAGAAACTCATTGTTTCTGTTTTTGATCGGTATGGAGCGCGCTGCCATGTCCAGGCTTCCGGACTTCGAAGCTCTCGCGATCTTCGCGAAAGTCGTGGAAATGCGGTCCTTTGCCGGGGCTGCGGCCGAACTGGCGCTGTCAAAGGCCACGGTGTCCAAGGCCGTGAGCCGGCTCGAAGAACGGCTCGGGGCGCGGCTGTTCAACCGGACATCGCGGCAACTGGCGCTGACGGATGCAGGGCAAAGATTGTCCGAACGTGCCGCGCGCCTTCTGATGGATGGTGAGGCCGCCGAGAACGAGGCGCTGGCGCAGTCATCCGTGCCGCGCGGACTGGTGCGGCTCGCGGTCCCGATGACATTCGGCGTGACGGTCATCGGGCCATTACTGCCGGAGTTTCTCAGCACCTATCCCGAAGTGTCGATCGATCTTCATCTCAGCGATGCGACGGTCGATCTGATCGGCGATGGTTTCGATGCCGGTATCCGGATTGCGCGGCTGCCGGACTCCTCGCTCGTGGCGCGCCGGTTATGCGCGATGCGGCGCTACACGGTGGCGGCGCCGTCCTACCTCAAGAAGCACGGACGGCCGACCCATCCGATGCATCTCGCCGAGCACAAATGCTTCGGCTATGCCTATCTCTCAACGCCAGGCATCTGGCACTACGTCAATGCGGCAGGCGAGCAGGCAACGGTGCGGCCGTCCGGACAACTGCGTGTCAACAACGGCGAGGCGACCATGCCAGCGCTGCTGGCGGGACTGGGCATCGCGGATCTGCCGGACTTCATTGTCGGCGACGCCATTGCCTCGGGAAAACTCGAAGTCATTCTCAAGGACTGGAAACAGCCCGAAGGCGCGGTGCATCTGGTGATGCCGCCCGGTGGTCCGCGTCCCGCGCGTGTGGAAGTGCTCGCGGATTTTCTCGCGGAGAAGCTCGGCCGCGCCAAGCGCGCAGGGCGATGAAAGAATTTCATGCCCGCTCCGCTCTGGATCGGCGCATCAAGTTTGTCTACGATACAGACCCATCCTCGAAGGTTTCCCCGAATGCGAAATTTCATCTCGCCGTCCCGCTCCATTGCAGTGGGGGAACGCGGCATGGCCGCAACCTCGCACCCGCAGGCGACGCTTGCCGCACTCGATATTCTGAAAGCCGGTGGCAACGCGATGGACGCTGCCATTGCGGCGGTGGCCTTGCAGGGCGTGGTCGAGCCCCAGATGACCGGCATCGGTGGCGACTGCTTTGTGATTTATTCACCGAAGGCGGGCACACCGGTGGCGCTGAACGGATCGGGCCGCACACCGGCAAAAACCGATCTCGCTGCGACGATGGCGAAGGGCGCGAAGGCGCTCACACCGACCTCCATCGAAGGCATCACCGTTCCCGGCGCCATCGATGCCTGGTGCAGGCTCGCTGCAAAGCATGGCAGCAAGCCGCTGGAAGAAATCTTCAAGCCCGCGATCGATGCTGCTGAAAATGGCTTTCGCATCACGCCGCGCGTTGCGGCGGACTGGTCGCGCAACCGGGCAAAACTTGAAAGCAACCCTGCCGCGATCGCACATTACCTCCCTGCTGGCGCAGCGCCGCAGGTCGGTGACCGGCGCAGCCAGCCCGCGCTCGGCCGGACGCTGCGCCGCATCGCGCGTGAAGGCCGTGCGGCGTTCTATGAGGGCGAAGTGGCCGAAGAACTGGTGAGCGTGCTGCAGGCTCTTGGCGGCACTCACACGCTGGCGGACTTTGCCACGAATGCGCCGGAAGACGTCATCCCGATTTCAGCCAGCTATGGCGGCCATGATGTGCTCGAATGTCCGCCGAACGGGCAGGGGCTCGCGGCGCTGATGATCCTGCGCACGCTCGCGGGCTATGACATCAAATCTTTGTCCGAGGTCGATCGCGTGCACCTTCTGGCGGAAGCCACGAAAGCTGCCTATCGCGCGCGCGACGCTTTCTTTTGCGATCCCGCACACGGCAAGGTCGATGCGGCGCATTTCCTATCCGAGAGCTACATCGGCGCGATCCGCAGCAAGATCTCCATGACACGTGCGAGCGCGGCGGTGGATTGGGACGACATCGAACACAAGGACACGGTGTACGTCACGGTGGTCGACCGCGATCTGAATGCAGTGTCATTCATCAATTCGCTGTTCCAGCCGTTCGGCAGCGGCGTTTATGCGCCGAAGTCCGGCGTGCTGCTGCACAATCGCGGTTGGGGTTTCCGGCTGCAGCCGGGGCATCCCAACGCGCTCGGGCCGAACAAGAGGCCGATGCACACCATCATTCCCGGCATGGTGATGAAGAACGGTCGCTGTATGATGCCGTTCGGCGTCATGGGCGGGCATTATCAGGCCACCGGCCACGGCAACTTCCTTTCCAATGTGTTCGATCTCGGCATGGACATTCAGGCCGCGTCCGAAGCGCCGCGCTCGTTTGCGTTCGAAGGCGTGCTGTCGCTGGAGCCGACATTTGGAAAAGACATCGGCGCCGAACTTGCCGCGCGCGGTCATGATGTGAAATGGGCTGATGTTGCGATCGGCGGCTGCCAGGCGATCTGGATCGATCACGAACGCGGTGTTCTGCTCGGCGCAACCGACCATCGCAAGGATGGCGTCGCGCTCGGCATTTAAACACTCGGGCCGGACGCACCTCGTGCGTCCGGCGGCACACCAGCATGCGAAGTGCCGGTGACTACGTATTCCCGTACTTCATGAAGAAGCACCGCCTCTCGCCGGAGAGGTTGTGGCATCGCCATGTTTTGCCGTCTTCGCTCGGCGTTGCCTGCTCGAACGGAACCAGCTCCTTGAATCGCGTGAGCCAGATTCCGTCGGGCCTGACCTGCACTTCGTCGGACCCCAGTTGCTCGCAGTCGCTTGGACCGCAGCAGTGAATGCCGTCCGGTCCTTTGTAGGCGCCCTGCGCGATCCAGTTTGCGCGTCCGTCCGCGTCATGCGCAAGGCTAACGCGGGTCAGCAGTCCCAGTGTCAGAAACAAGAAAATGACTGATCGCATCACATCACCTCCTTGAGGCTATGCGAAGCATCAATCGTGCCAAATCAAAGGCGATGCGATCTCCGGCGGCATAACTGAGTTGCGAAGTCTTCGCGGGCGACTCAAATCTGCAACACCGCGGATCGCCGACGGTTCAGCGGCGCGCAGCAACCAGTTCCGGCAAATCCGCCAGTGCACCAATGCGATAGTCGGGTTCCCAGCCGAACTCGTCCATCTGCATGCGGATCGCCTTGAACATCGACAGCGGCCGCACCAGATCGGCTTTCCTGAATTCCGCAGCCATCGCCTGCGGCGTCACGCGTTCGATCCAGGCGACATTCAACCCGAAGGCTTTTGCGCCGCATGCATCGAACGGGTTGGATGACACGAACAGCACTTCATGCGGTTTCACGCCGAGATTCGTTTCGATCAGTTCGTAGGTGCGCGGCGACGGTTTGAAGATTTTCGTCGTATCGATGCTGATGGTGGCATCGAGAACCGTGTCGAGGCCGGTATTGCGCACCAGTGCGTTCAGCATATCGGTGCTGCCGTTCGACAGGATCGCGAGCTTGCGGTCTTTCATGGCCGCCAGCGCCGCCTTCGCATCCGGATAAAGATCGAGGTGAACATACTTGTCCATGATCCGCTCGAAAATCGTCTCGTCGAAGGTCAGGCCGAGCGCCTTCAGCGTGAATGTCAGCGATTGCCGCGTGATGACCGCGAAGTCCTCGTAGCGTCCCATCAGAGAGCGCAGCCAGGTGTATTCGAGCTGTTTCATGCGCCAGATCTGGCTGATCAGCTCGCCATAGCCGGGAAACGCCTCGTCAGTCACGGCAGAGACTGATTGCACGTCATAGAGCGTGCCGTAAGCGTCGAATACGAGAGCCTTGATCGTCATCTGCGCTTCCTTCAGGTTATGGGGACAAGAAATAAAACAAATTCTCAGGGAGGCATCATGAATCGGCGCGAGCTTTTGAAGGCGGCTGCTATCCTGCCGCTGTCGCAGGTTGCATCGCACACGCTCTCCGGCAAAGCCAATGCGCAGGCGGCATGGCCGTCACGCAACATCACCATGATCGTGCCGTTTCCGGCGGGCGGCCAGGCGGACCTGGCGGCGCGGCCTGTGGCGATGGCGCTTGAGCGCATCCTCGGCAAGCCTGTCGTCGTGGACAATCGCGCCGGTGGCGGCGGTGGCTCTGTCGGCAATGCCGCGGCCGCGCGCGCGGAGCCGGACGGCTACACCATCCTGATGACGCTTTCCTCGCTTGCGGTGTTGCCGGAGGCGGATCGTCTGTTCGATCGTCCTGTGGCTTACGAGATGTCACAGTTCGCGCCGGTAGCGCGCGTGCTCGCCGATCCGACCATGCTGGCGGTGCCGGCGTCGGCGCCATGGAAAACGGTGAAGGATTTTGTCGAGGATGCGAAGGCGCGTCCGGGACAAATTCCCTACGGCTCATCCGGCCCCTACGGCACGCTGCACATCGCGATGGAAATGTTCGCGGCCAGCGCCGGGATCAAACTATTGCATGTGCCGTTTCGCGGCGCGGGTCCGGCGCTGACCGGATTGCTCACCGGCACCGTGCAGGCAGTGGCGTCTGCACCGGGCACGCTGCGTGCGCAGGTCGATGATGGCAAGATGCGTGTGCTGGCGGGCTGGGGCGCGAAACGCGTTGCGAGTTTCCCCGACGTGCCAACGTTTCAGGAGCTTGGCTATAAGGATGTCGAGTTCTACATCTGGGCTGGCTTGTTTGCGCAGACGGCGCTGCCTGCGCCGATCATGACCAGGCTGCGTGCGGCGGTCGGCGAGGCGGTGCGTGCGCCGGAAGTGGTGAAGACCTTCGAGACTGCGGGCAGCCCGGCTGCCTACATGGACGCGCCGGAATTCGCGAAATTTGTCGAGGCGGACAGCACGCGCCTGATCGCGGCAGTGAAGAAGATCGGCAAGGTGGAGTAGCGCTATGCCACTTCGCTTTGCTCTCTGATTTCACTCACATCGACCCACTCGGCGTTGGTCAGTTCGGCCATCCGTGCGGGCGAAATCCGCACCGCGCTGTTGATCGAACCGGCGGCAGGCACGACTTCGCTGAAAGCCTTCAGCGAGACGTCGCAATAGACCGGCAGCGGCGTCTTCAGTCCGAACGGGCAGATGCCGCCGACCGGATGGCCGGTGGCCTCAAGCGCTTCCTCGGCGCTCAGCATGCGCGGCTTGCCGCCGAACACCGCGCGCGCCTTCTTGTTGTCGAGCCGCGCGGTGCCGCAGGTCACCACCAGCAGCACACGCTCACCCACACGCAGGGAAAGCGTCTTGGCGATCTCGGCCGGGGTTACGCCAAAAGCTTCGGCTGCCAGCGTTACGGTGGCAGAACTTTGCTCCGATTCAATGACGGTAATATCGGGCGCATTCTTCGCGAAAAACGCGCGAACCGTTTCGACGCTCATGCTTTGTCCTGTCCGTGAAACTGAAATTCGGGAAAGGGCGTATCATGGCCAAGCCCTCGCGCAAATCGCGCGAGGCGAAGGCGAAAGGTCTTTTCGAAGGAGCCGGACGCAATGCTTTGGGTCAGCCGTTGGCGGCGGTCTGGGTGCGGATGTCCTGCGCGGTCCGCTTCAGCGTTACCAGATATTTCTGTTTCGCCTCTTCCTCGGTGAGAGTGCCCGAGATGGTGTTGATGCTGACCGCGGCGACGACATTGCCCGCCTGATCGCGCACCGGCACCGCGATGCCGCAGATCGCGGGATCGAGTTCGCCGTCGATCCAGGCGTAACCCTGCTGTTCGACGCGCGCGAGCTCTTCGGCCAGTTTCACGGGGCTGGTCACGGTGCGCGGCGTGATCTGTTTGAAATCGATACCGGAGATGATTGTCTCGCGCTGCTCCGGGGGCAGAGCGGCAAGCAACACGCGGCCGAGCGAAATCAGATGTGCGGGCAGGCGGCTGCCGATGCCGAGATTGGCGGAGAGAATGCGCCGCGCAGGCAGACGCAATGCGTAAACGATCTCGGTTTCGTCGAGCACGGCGAGCGCGCAGGATTCGCCGATGTCGTTGCGCAGATCTTCAAGCGCACGCTGCGCGTAGCCCCAATAAGGAAGCGCGTTGAGATAGGACAGTCCAAGGCCGAGCGCGCGGGGACGCAGGCTGAAATAGCGGCCGTCGGCTTCGCAGTATTTCAGCGCCACCAGTGTTGCCAGCATGCGACGCGCCGTTGCGCGTGTCAGTCCCGAAGCGACCGCGGCCTCCGACAGCGTATGCCGTCCTGGCGGACGCCCCAGCGCCTCGACCACGGAAAATCCGCGGGCAATGGCACGGACGAAACTGTCGCTTTCCTTGGACATCAAACTTCCTCTCATTTTCCGGCTTGTCAGATCCGGAAAGCCGGACCATAGTGTTCGTACAGTGATTATAAAGTTCGCCTGATGAACAATAGACGAGAGAACGCCATGGCGCAAGCACAAGCTTTCGAGACCGACTTCTGGAAGGACGAAAATTTGCGAAAGGTCTGGGACGAGATCGTTCCGGGAGAACCGCGCAAGACGATTCCTTATCTGCTGACCAAGGAAGCCATCGCGCTCCTTTGCAAGGCTGTCGGCGAAACCAATCCGCTCTATCTCGACGAGGCCTATGCGAAGACCACCCCCTGGGGCGGGATCATCGCGCCGCCATCGATCCACATCCTGCTGATGTTCTCCTGCACCGAGGCGGACGACTGGATGCGCTCACCGGGCACCGTGAATGCCGGACAGTCGTGGAGCTACAACAAGCCCGCGCGTCCCGGCGACACCATCACCCTGCAGGCGCGTGCACTCGACAAGTTCATCAAGCGCGACCGGCTGTTCGTGGTTCACGACAATGTCTTCTTCAATCAGCATGGCGACGTGATCTGTTCCGGCCGCGGCCAGACCATCCGGCCGATGTAAGCGCAGGCGAGGAGTTCAAAACATGACCACGACATTCGAAACCCTCTCAGTCGGCGACAGCATCGACGGCCCGAAGTTCTCGGTCTCGCGTGAATCCATTCGCCTGTTCTGCGATGCTTCGCTCGACTACAACCCGCTGCATCTCGACGACAACTACATGAAGGGCGATTTCGGCAAGACCAATTTCGGCGGCATCATCATGCACGGCATGAACAACTTCGGGCTGATCACCCGGATGCTGACCGACTGGGCCTATCCTGTCGGCGCCATTCATCGCCGCCTCGAGACCCGCTGGGTTCAGCCGGTGAAGCCGGGCGATACCATCCAGCCGGAAGGCATCGTCAAGGCAAAGCAGACCACCAAGAACTCGCGCTTCGTGCTGATCGACGTGCTGGTGAAGAACCAGAGAGGCGAAAAGGTCGCCGTCGGTGAAGCGATGGTGGAATTCCCGCGCGCAGCCGCGGCAGCCTGACGGCGAAATGTCGGTCGCGATCATAGGCGCAGGAGTTGGCGGACTGACGGCGGCGTTGTCTTTGCACGCCGCCGGTCAGAACGATGTTCTCCTGCTCGAAGCCGCCCGCGAGATTCGCGATGTCGGCGTCGGCATCAATCTGCCGCCGCATGCGGTGCGCGAATTGACCGAACTCGGCCTTGGCGATGCGCTCGACAAGGCCGGCGTACCGACCAAGGAACTGGCCTATTACGATCCCAAAGGCCAGTTGATTTGGGCTGAGCCGCGCGGCCTGGATGCCGGTTACAAGTGGCCGCAATATTCTATCCATCGCGGCACACTGCAGCGCCTGCTTGTCGATGCCGTGCGTGAACGGCTGGGATCTTCTGCAATTCGCATCGGGCAGCGTGTGACGGGCGTCACCAATGCCGACAACAAGGCCGTCATTTCCGCGACCGATCTGATCGAAGATCGACCCGTGTCCTATACGGCTGATGTTGCGATCTGCGCCGACGGGATTCGTTCGCCCTCGCGCGACAGTCTTTATGGTGCGGCGACGCCGCTCGCCTCCAATGGCTGGGTGATGTATCGCGGCGTCACAAAGTCCGCGCCATTCCTCAGTGGCCGCTCGATGTTGATCATCGGCGATGAAACCCAACGCGTGGTGGTCTATCCGATCGCGGACGGCGTCATCAACTGGCTGCTGGTGCGTCCCAAAGATGCGACGCGCGGCGAGACCGAACTCGGCAACTGGAATCTTCCGGTTTCAACCAGCGTCATTGCGGAGTTCGTGAAGGATTATCGCTTCGACTGGCTCGATGTGCATCATCTGGTGTCGTCGTCATCGGAATCGTACGAATATCCGATGGCGGACATCGATCCGCTGCCGCGCTGGGTGTTCGGGCGCTGTGCGCTGCTCGGCGATGCTGCGCACGCGATGTATCCGTTCGGCTCCAACGGCGCATCGCAGGCAATTCTCGATGCGCGCGTGCTGGCCTACGAACTCGCCACCGCCGCCACCATCGATGATGCGCTGCGCGGCTATGAGACACAGCGCCGTGAAACGGCAAGCGGCGTACAACTCGCCAACCGGCGTCAGGCCGGAGACGTGATGGCGCGCGTCAGCGCGCTGGCGCGCAGCGGTGCGCATGGCGATGCAAAAGCAGAGCTTCAGGATGTCGAGCGCCGCTACAAGCAGCTCGCAGGCTTCGATGTCGATGCCCTGAACACCCGGACATCGTGGAGCGTTTCTAACGTTTCACGATAGCCGGCAGATCAAAAACCGGAAACAATCCGGAGGAAGAGGGAGATTTAGATGCGGTATTTGAATGTAGTGCGGTCTGCATTGCTCGCGATCGGTTTGATCGCGGCAACCTCGCAGGTCACTGTTGCTCAGGACGCTTATCCGACCCGACCCATCAGATTGCTGGTCGGCTTCGCCGCAGGCGGCGCGACCGACACGACATTCCGCAAGCTTGCCGAACTCGCATCGAAAGATCTCGGCCAGCCGATTATTGTCGAGAACCGGCCGGGCGCAGGCGCGACGCTGGCGCCATCGACCATGGCGAAGACGGAAGCACCGGATGGTTACACCATTGCGGCGGCGACGGCGGGACTGCTGCGCTATCCCTACATGCAGAAGGTGGACTGGGACCCGATCAAGGATTTCACCTGGATCGTCGGTCTCGGCGGTTACACGTTCGTGCTCGCGGTCAACACCGACTCGCCGATCAAGACCGCGGCGGATTTCGTCGCGTACGCGAAGAAAAATCCCGACGTCCTGACGGTCGCGACCGCGGGCGCAGGCACCACCATGCATCTGCTGGCGGAAGCGCTCGCCGGAATGGCGGATGTGAAGATCACCCATGTCGGCTACAAGGGCAGCAGCGAAGCCGTGACCGCGGTTCTCGGCGGACACACCATGTCGACGGTCGATGCCATCGGCACCATTCTGCCTTACGTCGAATCCGGCAAGATGCGCGTGCTGCTGTCGTTCGATCCGAAGCCGGTGGCGTCGTTGCCGGATGTGCCCACAGCAAAGAGCCTGGGTTACGATCTGGTCTATCCGGCCCCTTACGGTCTGGTCGGTCCGAAGGGCATGCCGCCAGCGGTGGTCGATAGACTCTACAAGGCGTTCAAGGCCGCCGCCGACAGCGACGAATACAAGAAACTGCTGGTGCAGTTGGGGCAGACGGAATGGCAGAAGCCGCCGGGCGACTATCAGACGTGGGCGGGCGAATTCTATGTCTCCGAGCGTTCGCTGGTCGAGCGCGCCAAACTGCTGCGTCAGCCGTGAGATCGGTCAGCGTCAGCGGACGCGATTATTTTGTCAACGTGAGTTCGAAATCATGAAGTCAGTTCTTGCCGCAGTCCTGTGCGTGTTCATGCTTGGCGCCGCCGCTGGCGACGCCAGGGCCAACGATCAGTTTCCGCCCGGCAACATGAAGATCATCGTGCCATTCCCTGCGGGCGGCACCACGGACATTCTCGCGCGGTTCGTTGCGCAGTATCTCGGCGACAAGCTCGGCGTCACGGTGATCGTGGAAAACCGCGCCGGTGCGTCGGGCACCATCGGCTCCGAAATGGTGGCAAAGTCGCCGAACGACGGAAGCGTGCTGTTATTGACCGCGACCCATCACGTCATCAATCCGAGCCTCTACGCAAAGCTGCCTTACGATACCCAGAAAGATTTCTCGCCGATCGCCGTGGTGGCGAGCGCGCCAAACGCGCTGGTGGTGAACAAGGACTTTCCCGCCAAGAGCGTCGCTGACCTGATCGCAATGGCCAAGAAAGAACCCGGCAAGCTGTCGTTCGGCTCGGCGGGCATCGGCGGCGCCAATCATCTCTCCGGCGAGTTGTTCAAGCAGATGGCGGGCGTCGACATCGTGCATGTGCCTTACAAAGGCGCCGCACCTGCCATGAACGATCTGATCGGCGGACATATTCCGATCATGTTCGATACGCTGCCGACGGTGCTGCCTGCGGCTGCCGCCGGAAATATCCGCGTGCTGGCCGTCACCAGCAAGGAACGCGCGGCGTCGCTGCCCGATGCGCCGACGCTCGACGAATCCGGCGTAAAGGGATTTGAGGCAACTGCGTGGTTCGGCCTTTATATGCCCGCAGCGAACAACAACGCGGCTTACACCAAACTGGTGGCGGTGATGAAGGAAATCCTCGCCGCGTCCGAGACGCGCGAGAAATTCGCCACGCAGGGCGTCGAGCCCGGCAAGCTGACGGGTGCGGACTTCACCAAGTTCGTCGATGCCGAAATCAGCAAGTGGTCGGGCGTGGTGAAGACCGCGAAAGTCCCGCAGCAATAAACGCCGACTTCAAGATTGCAAAAAGCACGCTCCGGATTATCCGGGGCGGGCTTTTCATTGATTCAACTTGGGCTCGTCGCGGCTAGTGAGTTGGGGTGGCGTCAGGACCATGCGTTGTGATGGTCTGGCCCGTCGTGCTTCCGGCCTTGGCCATCACATAGGGACTCGGACCGACAAGGTCGGTGGCGAGGCCGAGTTTTTCAAACAGCCGGATGGTGAGCCAGGTGGTGTCGAATTCCCACCACTTGTGACCGTGCTTTGCCGAGCGCGGATCGGCGTGGTGGTTGTTGTGCCAGCCTTCGCCGTGCGCGAGGATGCCGATAACGACGTTGTTCCGGCTGTCTTCGTCGGTCTCATAATTCCGGTAGCCCCACAGATGGGTCACCGAGTTCACAGCCCATGTCTGGTGCCAGACGAACACCGTGCGGACGAACACGCCCCACAAGAGAATGCTGGCGCCGAATTGCACGGCCTGCATCGCCGTGCCGCCCATCGCCAGTTCTGCGAGAAAGCCGAGACCGAAAAACACGCCCCATTGAATGAGAATGATCTTGAGCTGGAGCCAGTTGCGTTCCAGCGCGACATAGAACGGATCGCGCAGGATGTCCTTGGCGTAACGGTCGTAGATACCGAGGCGGTTCAGCTCGGGATTCTTGATCACCAGCCAGCCGATATGGCCCCAGAGGAAATTCACCAAGGGGCTGTGCGGATCGGGCTGCTCGTCGGCATGCTGATGATGGCGGCGATGCACCGCGACCCAGCGCGCCGGCGTATCCTGCACGCAGCAGACGGCGATGACGGCGAGCGTGTGCTCAAACCATTTCGGGCATTTGAAGCCGCGATGGGTCAGCAGGCGATGGTAGCAGATATTGATGCCGAGCAATCCGGACAGCCGGGCTGCAATGATGGCGACGACAACGCCGGTCCAGCTGAAGGTCCACGGAATGAAAGCGAGCAGCGCCACCAGATGGTAGAACAGGATAGGGAGCGCCGACCCCCACTCAATGCGGTTCAGATTGACGCCCGCAGGCAGCGGCAGGCGGCATGGCTCTACGAGGGCGTCGCCGGTCAGCGGGATGGCCTTGGCGGCGGCCGGGCGGTTCGGGGTCATTTCAGCGGTCAATGGTCCAGATCTTCCTTCCGGGCGTGCCAAAGCCGTATTTCCGGCCTGCCTTACACCAAATAACCGATCACGGGTGTGAATAAGCTCCGATGCCTGCTTAGAGGCTGATTCGGGCCGCGAGAAGTCGGAAAACGGGTTCCCCGAGGGTCATTTTGCCCCGGTTCGGGCTGCTGAATTGGCCTGATCGGATTGACATTTGTGCCTGCGATGGCATAGAAACCGCCTGTCTCGCGCGGCCCCCGGCCCACGGGATATGCCCATCAACCAATGGTTTTCATACTCGGCCTGCAACGCGGCCTTCCAGAGAGCATTGTCCCATGAAGGTCCGTAATTCGCTGAAGTCCCTGCGCGGCCGTCACCGCAACAACCGTTTGGTCCGCCGCAAGGGCCGGGTTTACGTCATCAACAAGGTCCAGCGCCGCTTCAAGGCACGCCAGGGCTAATTGATCGGCGGCTGAAAGGGCAGTTTCTGCCCTTTTGCCGGTTCCAATCCCATCACGTCTGTTTGACGCCGCTTGCGCTTTGCATGCGGCGTTTTCCGCGTTTAGACTTTCCGTCATGGCGTTGCGACCGGCAAACGGAATGGATGGAATGCGGGCAGTCCTGAAGCTCGCGATCGGTGCCGTCGTGCTGGTTTCGCTGGCGGTCGTGTCTGCCGCCGCGCAAGCGCCCCAGCAACAGCCGCCCTCCAAGCAGAAAAAGCTGCCGCAGCCTCCCGCCAAACTGCCGCGCGTGATCGGCGACAAGGCCAAGAATCTCGATTTCCTGTTCGGCGCATTGAAGGCCGCGCCAGATGAGGAAAGCGCCAAGGCCGTCGAGGCCCGGATCTGGGCGGTCTGGACTGCAACGCCGAGCGACACCGCCGCGCTGCTGATGGCGCGGGCGAAACTTGCTTTGGACGGCAAGGACATGGATGTCGCCCTGAAACTGCTCGATGCGGTGATCAAGCTGCGCCCGGATTACATCGAAGCCTGGAACCGGCGTGCGACGATCTATTATCTGCAGAACGACTACAGCCGCTCGATGGAGGACATCCGCCAGATCCTCATTCGCGAGCCGCGTCACTTCGGAGCGCTGGCGGGTCTTGGCATGATCATGCAGGAGACCGGCGACGAAAAGCATGCGCTCGAAGCCTTCCGGAAGGCGCTCGCGATCAATCCTTATCTTGAACGCGTCCCTGATCTGGTGAAGTCGCTGACCGAGAAGGTCGAGGGCCGGGATATTTAGCCCGGCACTGCTGACCCGGCCCGTTTCCGGCTGGAATGATTTTGACGCGAAACCTATTCGTCGGGCCGCCGTATTTTCCTTGTGCGAACAGTTCTCCGGGCTTCTTTCATGATTGTGATCGCTGTGGTGGTCGTGCTGGCGGTGCTGGCTCTGGTCACGCAGGCAGGCGTCTATGCGCTCGAGCGAAGTAATCCGCCGGAGGGCAGGTTCATCGACGTGAAGGGCGCGCGGCTTCATGTCGTGGAACTCGGTCCCACCTATGCGCCGGGCCTGCCTATCGTCCTCGTGCATGGCGCGAGTTCAAGTCTGCAGACCATGCGCAAACCGCTCGGCGACAGGCTGGCGAAACATCACCGAGTCATTCTGATCGATCGGCCGGGTCATGGCTGGAGCACGCGCGACAATGTCACGGATTCAACGCCTGCCATTCAGGCGCGGATGATCGACGAAGCGCTGGGCAAGCTCGGGATCGCCCGCGCCATTCTTGTCGGCCACTCATGGGCGGGATCGCTGATGCCGGCGATGGCGCTCGATTATCCGAAACACGTCGCGGCCATCGTGATGCTGTCGCCGGTGGCGTATCCCTGGCCCGGCGGCGTCGGTAATTTCAACAGGATCGCTGCAATTCCGGTAATCGGTCCGCTGCTGGCCTACACCATCACTTTGCCGCTGGGTACGTTTCTGGTCGAGAGCGGGACGCGCTATGTGTTTGCGCCGCAGGCGATGCCGGATGGCTATGTCGCGGCCACGGCGGTGCGCATGGTGCTGCGGCCGCAGGTGTTTCTCAACAACGCCTGGGATCTGACAACGCTCAAGGCCGAGATGGTCAAGCAGTCGCAGCGCTATCCCGCGATCAGGATACCGGTGACGATTGTCACCGGCGACGCCGACAAAACGGTTTCGACCGATATTCATTCCCGGCCATTCGCAGCCGCTGTGCCCCAGACCAGGCTTGTGGTGCTGCCGAACGGCGGCCACATGCCGCAGGTCTATGCGACCGATCCGATCGTCGCCGAGATCGAAGCGATAGCGGCGAAAGCGCAGGCGAATATGTCGGCAGCGGCTGACGCGCACTGAACGCTGCGCCGATCGGTCACGGTCGCTGACCTTTGAGCGCTTGACGCAGATCAAGGCGCTACATTTTCACTCACGATGCAATGAGCATCATACTGCTGCCATCGAGCGGTGATGAAGTGTCGCCGTTCAACGCGTCCTTTCTTGCTCCAGCAAAATGAAGGTCCGACAATGACAACTCCATCAAATAGCGACAGCGTATTCAACAAGGCGGCCGGAGCGATACCGTTTCCGGATCTCGCGCGCGTCAGCGAGATGAATGGAACCATGCTGAACGAAACTGCAAAGTTCAATGCGCAGATCGGCACGGCCATGCAGAACATCGGCAAGGAATGGTCCGAGTTCGTCGGCATGAGGCTGCGCGAGGATCTCCAACTGTTCCGGACGATCCATGACTGCCGCTCGGTGCAGGATCTGCAGCAGGTCTATGCCCAGTTCTGGCAGACCGCATTCACCCAGTATGGCGAGGAAGCCCAACGCCTGATGCGGATAACGCAGGGAACGGTCGAGGATGCCGCGCGCACGGCGCAGGCAACAAGCGATGTGCTCATCCATGCCGACAAGGCTGCTTGAATTCTTTATCTGCCGGTACCAACAGGTGGCGCCCAGCTGAGTGTGGGCGCCATGGGATTTATGCGCTGATTTTGCTGTGCGCCCTGATGTCGCGTTCACCGGCGTCGCAGCACATCAAGCGATGATCTCTCGCCAATCGATAGAATTTTATCGATCGCATCTTGGCTTTGATGGGTCATTCACGCTGACCTATCGAATCGGATTCGATTGCCTGATTGAAGGCCGAGGAGTAGTCGTTAATTGCGCAGATGTTGATCGTCTGAGGTGCAGGCTCGGCTAAAATTTCTGATCCGTATTTCGATCCCGCCAACAGGTGCAGGATTTCGGCACCGTTCCTTATTCTCGTGACTGTAGGGAAATTGAAAGTCAAACCGCGGAGGACGTGTGATGCTTACTCCCGTTAAGAGAATTCATTTTGGACTGGGACTGCTTGCTGCGGTGACTGCGGCAGGGACACTGCAAATTTCTTCCGTCGCAACAGCGCAGACTGCTCCGATCTCCGAGCAGGAAGCTCTCTCGATCGCCACCGACGCCTACATTTATTTCTATCCGCTGGTCACGATGCACGTGACCCGCAAGCAACTCACGAACATGCAGCCCGGTGCAGGGTTGGGCGGCCCGGCGAATACGTTCGCCAATATTCCGGCGTTTCCGACTGCTGACATGAAGGCTGTTGTCCGCCCGAATTTCGATACGCTGTATTCGAGCGGCTATCTGGACATGACGAAGGAGCCTGTCGTCGTCTCCGTTCCGGACACCGCCGGGCGCTTCTATCTTATTCCCATGCTCGACATGTGGTCGGATGTTTTCGCGTCCCCCGGATCGCGCACCACGGGAACGCAGGCGGGAAATTTCCTGATCGTTCCGCCGAATTGGCGGCCGGATCTGCGGGATCGGCTTGTGGAAGAACTCAAGCTTCCGAAGGACACGCAGGTCATTCATGCGCCGACGCCCCATGTCTGGATCATCGGACGCACCAAGACCGATGGCCCTTCCGACTATCCTGCGGTTCACAAGATCCAGGCTGGCTACAGGATCACGCCGCTGTCGGATTGGGGAAAGCCGGCAAAACCCGTTGAGGCGACAATCGATCCGTCGATCGATATGAAAACGCCGCCAAAGGTTCAGGTCGATACCATGGCCGCGGGAAAATACTTTGCCTATGCATCCGAGATTCTCAAGATCAACCCGCCCCATGACACCGATCAGCCGATCATCGCGCAGATGAAGCGGATCGGCATCGAGCCAGGTAAGAGCTTTGACGCTGCAAGGGCCGATCCGGCGGTGAGGAAGGCGATGGATGCAGCGCCCGAAGCTGCGCAAAAACTGATGGCGTGGAAAGTGGCGACGCTTGCCCGTGTCGCGAACGGCTGGTCCATGAACACCGACACGATGGGCGTGTACGGAAATTATTATCTCAAGCGGGCCGTCGTGGCTCAGCTTGGTCTCGGCGCGAACCTGCCGGAAGACGCGATCTATCCGCTGAACCTTGCGGACGATACAGGCAAGCCGCTCGACGGCGCCCACAAGTACACGATCAGCTTCGACAAGGGCGGCACGCCGCCAGTGAATGCTTTCTGGTCGATCACGCTTTACGATCCTGACGGCTTTCAGGTCGCCAATAGCTTGAATCGCTTTGCCGTCAGCAGTTGGATGCCCTTCAAGACCAATGCCGACGGCTCGCTGACACTGCATTTCCAGAACGACAGTCCGGGAGCGGACAGGGAAGCGAACTGGCTGCCTGCGCCGAAGGGCGCGTTCAACCTGACAATGCGGCTTTATGCGCCTCAGTCCGACGCGCTGACCGGAAAGTGGAATCCGCCGTCCGTGACACGGGTCCAGGAAACGGTGGGCCAGTCAGCGAAGTAGGCTTTCGCCGTCACATGTCGGCATCGCCAGAAGGGCCGACAGAAGCGATGCGGACCATGTTGGTGGTGCCAGGCGTGCCGAGCGGCACGCCTGCGACGATGATGACGCGCTGACCGGCTTTCGCGAATCCGTCGCGGAATGAGATGCTTGCCGCACGGTCAATCATGTCGTCCTGATCGTGGGCGTCCTCGGCGATCACGCAATGCACGCCCCACACCAGCGCCAGCTTGCGTCCGGTGTTGACGTTCGGCGTGATGGCAACCACCGGCGGCTTCGGCCGTTCGCGCGCGACGCGCAGCGCGGTCGAGCCGGAGCTTGTCCAGCAGATGATGGCTGAGAGGTCGAGCGTTTCGGCAATCTGCCGCGCGGCATCGGCGATGGCGTCGCCTGCGGTTGCTTCCGGCTCGGGACGCTGCGCGGCGATGACGCCGCGATAGGTCGGATCGCGCTCACACTCTTCGCCGATGCGGTTCATGGTCATCACCGCTTCGACCGGGAATTTGCCGGCCGCTGATTCCGCCGACAGCATGATGGCGTCTGCGCCTTCGAACACGGCGTTGGCGACGTCGGACACTTCGGCGCGGGTCGGCACCGGCGAGTTGATCATCGATTCCAGCATCTGGGTCGCGACCACCACCGGCTTGCCGGCCTTGCGCGCCATGCGCGTCATCTGCTTCTGAAGTCCCGGCACGCGCTCCGCAGGCAGTTCGACGCCGAGATCGCCGCGCGCCACCATCAGCGCATCGGAAGCCTCCATGATGTCGGCGAGACGGTCGATCGCCTGCGGCTTCTCGATCTTCGACATGATCGAGGCGCGGCCGCGCACCAGTTTCTTGGCTTCGATCACGTCGTCGGCGCGTTGTACGAACGACAGCGCGATCCAGTCGATGCCAGTTTCAAGCGCGGCTTCGAGGTCGGCGCGATCCTTTGTTGTCATCGCCGACACCGGCAGATCGGTATCGGGCAGGCTGACGCCCTTGCGGTCGGACATCTTTCCGCCGGTCACCACACGCACCAACGCATGATCCGGCGAGGTTTCTTCGGCGATCAGGCGCAGTTTGCCGTCGTCGATCAGCAATGCATGGCCTGGCCGCAGTGCTTTGAGGATTTCAGGATGTGGAAGGTGGACGCGGGTTTTGTTGCCCGGTGCAGGATCTGAATCGAGCGTGAACATCGCGCCGTTGTTGAGCTCGACAAAGCCGTTCTCGAAATTGCCAAGACGCAGCTTCGGTCCCTGCAGATCGACGAGAATGCCGATCGGCCGTCCGTAGCTGCTTTCCACGTTGCGGATCGTCGATACCAGCTCGCGCATCTTGTCATGCGGCGTGTGGCTCATGTTGATGCGGAACACGTCGGCTCCCGCCTCGAACAGCTTGCGGATCATCGCGCTGTCTGATGAGGCCGGTCCGAGAGTGGCGAGAATCTTGATACGTCGCAGGCGTCTCATTTCGGATTTCCAGGAGCTGCACCGGGAAGTGCGCCGGGTTGTGCAGCACCCGGCGCATTCGGCATGCCGGGAAGGCCTGGAGTACGCGGGTTCTGTTCGTTGGATTCAGTGAGCTGGACGGTCCATGCGCGTTGTTCGCCGGTGTCCACTTCGAAATATCCGGTGCGGTCGAAACCGCGCGCCAGACAATCCTCGGTTCCCTTGATGGTGAATTCCTTGTCGCGCGAACACATGAAGGCCTGCCCCGACCATTCACCGCCGCGGTCATAGTCGATGGCGTAGATATAATAGAAACGTGCGACAAGCGTTCCACGCAGCAGGGTTTCGCAGGCACGGGACGACACGTTCCACCAGCCCTCCGTCACCCAGCCTTCATTATCCTTGTAGCCGAGCGCGATGCCGACCCGGCTCGACGTGTTGTTGCAGAGCCGGAAATCGGCCGCCGCCGGTTCGCTCCACGCGCACAGGGAGATCAGCGCGACAAACCCCGTGAGAGCGGCGATCAGCGTTCGGTGCAGTGTCATGCGGCGGGAAATCGTGGCTGTCATTTAACGGGTGCTATCAACCATTCGTTGATTTCGCGTAACACATTGAGCATGATCGGCAAAAGTGGAGTTCCTTTGTCCGGTCAGGCCCGCCCACTATAGAGCGGCTTGGCGGTTTCGCCAAACCAGCGGCATACCGTCATAAGCCAGTTAACGGGCCATGGCGCGGGTCAGTCTGGTTTTTCTCGCCCTGTGGAAACTCGCCCTGTGGAAATACGGGTCTCGGCATCCGGGCTTAAAATTGCAGGATCAAGGGCCTATGTGAGGTCTGCAGGCATCCAGCCGGACTTTGAAACAGCGGAATGTGACCATGGCCATCGACGAAAAGACCCGGATCGAATTGGAAGCGGCGGCGTTTCGCCGTCTTGTCGGGCATCTGCGCGAACGCACCGATGTGCAGAATATCGAGCTGATGAATCTCGCGGGCTTCTGCCGCAACTGTCTGTCGAACTGGCTGAAGGATGCCGCCGATGAGAAGGGCGTGGCGCTGAGCAAAGACCAGAGCCGCGAGGCGGTGTACGGCATGCCATATGAGACCTGGAAGGCGACATATCAGACCGAGGCGACGCCCGATCAGGCCGCCGCGATGAAAAAGAGCCATCCCGGCCACTGAAACACGCAAGCGAAAACGGTCTGCTTGCTGTCTGCTTTTCTTTCACCTGTGGGTCGCTGTGGATGACCGCGGCTGCGTCTTGACGCGGCAGGCCGCACTCTTGAGTGTGACCCGCCAATGACGTGCCGCCGCGCACGCTTCCCTAAAGCCCTATACCGAGTTCAGGAGTATCTCCGATGGCTATGCCTGCCGAGAAAGACAACGACGATACCGCGCATAGCTTTGCCAAGGGTCAGCTCAAGGCCATCATCGAGCGCATCGAAAAGCTTGAGGAAGAAAAGAAGGCCATCAGCGACGACATCAAGGATGTCTACGGGGAGGCCAAGGGCAACGGCTTTGATGTGAAGGCCCTGCGCACCATCATCCGCATGCGCAAGCAGGACGCCGACGAGCGCCAAGAGCAGGAAACGATCCTGGAAACCTACATGCAGGCCCTCGGAATGCTATGAGGCAAATGGAGACGTCGGGTAAAGCCTCACGTCTCCACGATGTCATCCCCGCCAACGGGTCGGCGCAAAGCGCCGTCCGATGACTGGCTCCGGCGGGGTCCCACACTCCCGATCATCGCATTTTGTAAAAGATAAGCTCAACTAGCCGGCTCAATATGAGGGCCGGTGGTTATGGGTCCCTGCCTGCGCATGGACCGACGAGAGATTAGTTTTTACAGGCCAAGAGCCTTACCGCAGCGACGCGGTGCGCAGCGCGAACGATGTGGTCGACAGCGTTGCGGTCGCCGGTCCCGTGAATTTTTCGCAGACGATGCCCATCTGCGGATCGTTCGAGAAGGTCATCGCCAGCGCGGTGTTCGGCTTGACGAAATGGGTGCGCAGCACCGTCATGTCCTGATCGCCGAGGATCGAAGCCGACAGCGAGTAGGAGACGCTTGGTGCGACGATCATCGCGCGCAGCCAAAGGTCATGCATGGAAGCCTGCTTGATCCGGCGCGCGGTCATCACCGCGCCCTGCTCGGACTTGCCGATGGCAGCATCGGAAGCATTGAGATCGGCACCAGACATCGGGTTCGGCGCGAGCGCTGCGACACGGGGGCTGCGCGGGATCGGCGCGCTGGCGGCAACGATCTTGGCGCGATCGAGCGGCGCTTCGGCAGGCGCATAGGCCAGCGCCTGCGAGACATTCTGCGGCAGGCTGGCGGTGGATTGCGGATCGGCGGCCACAACGGCGCCGCGTGCCTTGAGCGCCGCGATCTGGGCCTGCTGTGCAGCGGGTTTCGGCGCCGGCTCGTTATCCCAGAAGCCGCGGGCATTGATGATGTCGATCGGCGACTGCGGCGCGTATTCGTCGGCCGGCATCGGCTTGAGCGCCGCCTGCTGCGGCTTGGGGGCGGGGACAGTCTTGGTGTCGGCTGACGCAACCTGATAGGCCGTCGCGCCTGCGGGTTTGGCGCGCGGCAGCGGCACGCGCTCGAGGACTTTTTCGGCGGCGATGACGGTGGCCTGCGCGGCGTCCTTGGCCTTGTCGGCTGCGGCCATCGCCACCTGCTTGACCTTGCCGCCGCGGCTGACGTCGTCGTTGCCGGCCTCTTCCTCGTCATCCGCCGTCTTGCGGCCGAACAGTGAGGCCAGGAAGGTCTTCGACTTCGACGGAGCCGCGACATCTTCGCCATTGCCGCGGCGTTCGATGTCGGCGAGCGCAAGCTCATAGCCCTTCAGCGGCTTGCCGTCGGTCGGTACATGCACGGTGCGGCCATCCGGGAAAACGCGCGCAAGCTGATCGTGGGTCATGCGCGGCCAGTGGCGGATGCTGCCGACATCGAGATGCACGAAGGGCGAGCCGGAGGTGGGGTAGAAGCCGACGCCGCCGCGCTGCAGGCGCAATCCCGCGAAACGGATCTGTTCGAGCGGCACGCCGGGGATGAAGAAATCCATCGCGTGGCCCTGCATGTGCTGGCTGTGACGCGCGACTCCCGAGGAGCGGCGGCGGAGCATGGCGTTGGTGGCAGGGGAGCGATAGGCGGAGATGATCTGGATCGGCTGCCCGCCGTCGACGTCGCGATAGACTTCCCAGACGATATCGAACAGCCGGCGATCCATCGTGGTGGAATCCTGGCTGCGCCAGTCGCGGAGGAAGTAGTTCAGTTTCTTCAACGCGGCTTCGTCGTAGCGGCCGTTGCGCTTGAAGGTGACGCTGAGATCCTCGCCGGAATGGGTGTGATGGAAGGAGAGGGTCCGGGTGTCGCCGTCGGCAGTGGCGTTGTGGACGGAGCGGGCGTTGGTTGCGATCAGCAGCAGCGAGGCGAGACAGACGCGGACCGAAGTCCGCGAAAGCCAATCAAAGCCAATGCTGCGTGGAAAACCGCCCGCCACTCAGAATCCCGTCAGCTGCCAGTCTGTTGGTGATCCCCCGCTACCCCACGCAGCGGGAGAGAATGAACATCGTCTTAAAGCACGGGGGTTAATCGATATTTACCAATCCCCGCGCCGTCTTCGTCAGTGTTCCCAAGCCTTTAGTGTTCCCAAGTCTTTAGCGACCCCAAGTCACCAGATTTCAGAGAGACCAGTCATACCCAAGTCTTGCCCAAGTCTTGATAACGAGCCCGTCACAGGCTCGTGAAGGTGCAAGTATGCCTCCCCGAGTATGGCAAAAAAGGGCCGTGAGGCCGATCCGGTCAGCAATGCTTTGGGGGCAATGGTTAACGAAAAGGGCCCCGCCGGTGGCGGAGCCCTGAAGCCTTGAAAACCTGGCCGTTTCAGCCGGTTTTGACGCCTTTTGCCGTTAGCGGACTGCCCGGCGCTGGTTGCGGATGGGGGCTGGCGGCGGAGCCGGTGGCCCAAACAGCCGTTCAAAGAAGCTCGGACCCGAGTTGCTGGCGAAGCTGTCGCCGGGAACCCGCACATTGGTCGGACGGACGTAGTTCGGCTGGGAATGCGAGACGGCCATTTCCATGTCGCGGCCCTCAGTGCCCTTGAGCATCGAGATCACCTTGGCGTCGCGGCCATAGATGTCCTTGCGGAATTCGAGCTTGCCGGCGCTGTCCACGAAGGCGGTCTGATAGGTGATATTGACCGGGATCGGCGTCGGGAAATTGATGTTGATTTCGCTGCGGCCGTACATGCCCTTGATCTTCTCGGGCGTGTAGCCCTCCTTCGGCAGCGCGATGCTGAGCAGGTTCGCCGCGTACTGATCTGGGTTCTGCACGCGCATGCAGCCATGGCTGAACGCGCGCTCTTCCTTGGCGAACAGGTGCTTGTCCGGTGTGTCGTGCTGATAGACCAGGAACTTGTTCGGGAAGTTGAAGCGGATGCGGCCGAGCGCGTTGGCTTCGCCCGGCGGCTGCGAGATGCGCACGCTGCCGTCAGGCGCGCGCGCCAGCTTAAGGCCCATGCGGTCGAGCACGGTCGGGTCCTGCTGCAAAGCCGGCAGATATTCGTTATAGATGATCGACGGCGGCACGTTCCAGGTCGGATTGACGGTGATGAACTTCATCGTTTCCGTCAGCTCCGGCGTTGCATGCTTGCCGGGCTTGCCGACCACGACGCGCGTGGTCCAGACCTGCTTGTCGCCCTGCATCAGCTTGAGCGTGTAGTCGGGGATGTTGAGGATCACATAGGCATCGCCGAGCGACTTGGCGCCGAGTTCGCGCGGCAGCCAGCGCCAGCGCTCCATGTTGGCGCGCACGATGTCGATCTTGCGGTCGTTCTTCGGGCCGTTGAGCGCGCGCACGGTGGCGTTGTCGAGCACGCCGGTTGCCTTCAGATCATTGGCGGACTGGAACTTGCGGACCGCCTCGGCGACGGCCGCATCGTATTGCTTGCCGTCCGCGTTTTCCGTGATGTGAAGCTTGGCGCGCAGCGCCGGCACACGGTCGTCTTCCATGGCGACCGGGTTCGGTGTCTTCTTGGTCGGCTTGGTGAACTTCAGCGTGTCGCCGTCGCCGATATGCTTGGACGTGTCTTCGGTGACGCCGCGCAGCTCGGCGAGCTTGGCTTTCAGGCCTTTGTAGCCCTTGTGCGACGGATTGTAGCCTTCGAGCGCGGCGGATGCGTCACGCGCAGTCGAGACATTGATCAGCACTTCCACCGGATCGACCGGATGTTCGGGGTAGGAAATATCGGCGCTGACGCGCGACCAGTGCATGCGGCCGCTTTGCGCATGGCGCGCATAGTCCAGCATGCTCTCGGTCAGGCGCAGTTCGGCTTCGGCCTGTGCGTCAGGTGTAGTCGCCGCAGCGAAATCCGGCGTCGGATAATCGGCTGCGCTCAGGCCTTCGCTGTCCGCATCCTTGAGGCGCGCGATCACGCTCTTGGCGCGGGCCGTCACGGCGCCGGCCGAGCTCCAGAGCGGCGCATAGTTGCGGTCCTTGTAGAAATTCTCGACGGCGGTGCGCTCGTTCTTGCGGTCGAAATAGCGCGCGCCCTTGGTGGCAATCAGGTCGCGCAGCTTGTCGGCGACCGGCTGATCGGCGGTGGCGACGGCGGGAGCCGCCTTCGCAGGTTCTGTCTTCGCAGGCTCGGCGGCTGCAGCGGCGGGTGCGGGAGCCGCAGTCGGTGCGGTGGCGGCAGGTGGAACGGTTGCGGTGGTCGTCGGTGCTTCGTCCTTCTTCGCCGGAGCTGGCGTTGCGGCTGCTGCGGTCTCAGGCTTCGCCGCATCGGGCTTGAAGTCGCTGACGGTCGGCGGCGGAACGTTGGCGGGTTCAGGAAGCGGGACTGCGGCATCGATGGCGAGATCAGCCGGGCTCTTCGCAGGGCCGGACTGCGCATGGGCAGCGGCAACGGAGAGGAAGGTCGCGGCAACGGCCATCAAAATCCGGTCGAAGCCAATTGGGTTCAAGCCAATCGGGCTCTTGCGGTGGCCGGTCGAAAAGTCACGCATTCTCGCACCCCAATTTCACACCCTTGTCGGGCGGTACTGCCCCGGCATGGAACAGCTCATGTTGGTTTCCGTCATCGCCTGACAAAAGCGCCGGCCTGATCGGGATTTGCTTACGCAATCTCGCATTGAAAACACTGCGAAACGCTACACGCACGAGCCACAGGCGACCAGCCGCCGCCAATCAACTCGAAGTCATCGCTTTCGAAGTGACTTCAATTCAGCATTTCTTGCAACGGCTTGCGCGCATTGCCGCGTGCTTTTCCTCTGTCTGTCACCGGGCCGCAACGGTTCACAGGAAGAAGCGAAAAAGCCGTACATACGTTCCATGCAAGGGCGTGATTCGTGCGCTCAGCGCGCAGGGTGATCGGGTTCCGTTCCGGAGGCCGCAGCTTCGTCCAGTTTCCGGTAAAGCGTCGAGCGGCCGATCTTCAACCGGCGCGCGACTTCCGACATCTGGCCGCGATAGTGCGTGATGGCAAAGCGGATGATTTCCGCCTCCATGTCCTCAAGTGCGCGCATTTCGCCATTGTCGCCGACCATGGCGAGAGCGCCATAGGACGTCGCCCCGAGGGACTGCGGGGCTGACGGTGCAATTGGTATTTCAATACCTGATAC
>CAZQMD010000016.1:0-32840 GCA_964594185.1 uncultured Afipia sp.
CTTCGAGCTTGCCCTTCGGCGTACCGCGCTCGAACGTCATTCTGTAGAGCTGTTGGTTGCGCGCGACCTCAACAACGAGCTGCGAGGAGAGGGCGTTCACCACCGAGACGCCGACGCCGTGCAAGCCGCCCGAGGTCTCGTAGACCTTGGAGTCGAACTTGCCGCCTGCGTGCAGCGTGCACATGATGACTTCGAGCGCGGACTTCTTCGGAAATTTCGGATGCGGATCGACGGGGATGCCGCGGCCGTTATCGACAACGGTCAGATATCCATCGGCGCCCAGATGCACCTCGATGAAGGTCGCATGACTGGCCAGTGCTTCGTCCATCGAATTGTCGATGACTTCGGCGAACAGGTGGTGCAGCGCCTTCTCGTCGGTGCCGCCGATATACATGCCCGGACGGCGGCGAACGGGCTCCAGCCCCTCGAGCACCTCGATGTCGCGGGCGGTGTATCCGGCCTCTGCGCCCGAGGGTTTGGCCGCGCTCCTTGTGGAGGAGCTGGACTTCCTGCCCGACGAAGCGAAAATGTCGTCGTCAGCTTTTTCTTTTTTATTCAGTG
The DNA here is from genome assembly GCA_964594185.1 of uncultured Afipia sp. Classification (GTDB taxonomy): domain Bacteria; phylum Pseudomonadota; class Alphaproteobacteria; order Rhizobiales; family Xanthobacteraceae; genus Afipia. The sequence goes on from CAZQMD010000016.1 coordinate 562, forward strand.
ATTTAGCCATGCTTCTTAAATCTTGATATATCGTGATCGGGAGACGAATCGCTGGCTGTTACTATGCCACGGTTAGGGCGGCAAATGTGACGCAGGCGGTTCCCCGACACGGCATCATCGGCCGTGGTATCTGGAATGAGGGGAACCGGCAGATTCGATAAGCCGGATTGGGACATTGTATGACGTTTGAGGAAATGACACGCGGACTGGCTGAGTTCGTCCGCGATCATCAGATGTGGGCGGCGCCCGTTGTTTTCGCCCTCGCGTTCGCCGAGTCGCTGGCGTTTCTCTCTCTGATTATTCCTGCCTGGGGTGCGCTGGTGTCGATCGGCGCGCTGATCGGGGTCAGCGGCATCAGTTTCTGGCCCGTATGGATCGCGGGCGGACTGGGGGCGGCCTGCGGTGATTGGCTGTCCTACTGGATCGGCGTCAGGTTTCACGATCGCATCGCGCACATGTGGCCTATGTCGAGTTTCCCCGACATGCTCCCGCGTGCGGAACGCTTCATGAAGAAGTGGGGCGTGCTCGGCATTTTCATCGGACGCTTCTCCGGACCGCTGCGCGCAACTGTGCCGCTGGTCGCGGGCGTTGTCGAAATGGAATACTGGCATTTCCAGTTTGCGAACTTTGTCTCTGCATTCCTGTGGGCAGGCCTCTTGTTGGCGCCCGGCATGTTCGGCGTCAAACTGCTGATGTGACAGGCGAGCGGTTAAACTGTTTGTGATCTGGAATAGCTGTCTTGAACTGGTGTTAATTTGACATGCGGTCATGCGCGCGTTCGCTGCAAATGACTTGCAAGAAGCCGTTATGCGGCGGCTTCCAACACTCCGCAGGCTTTCAACGATCTTCATGACCGGGAGAACGAACATGGATTTGACGCGACGTCATGCGCTGGCCGGTGCTGCCGCTCTTGCTGCAGCCCCCTTGATGCCAGCAAATACTGCAAAGGCTGCGGCGCCCGTAGCTGGCAAGCAGAACGCCAGCTTCTATCGCTATAAGGTCGGCGACGCTGAAGTGACCGTCGTTTCCGATGGCGCCACCACATTTCCGCTTCCGGAGACCTTCGTTCTCAACGCCAAGAAGGACGACGTGAATGCGGCGCTGGAGAAGGCGTTTCGCCCGCGCGACAAGATGACGGTTCAGTTTGGTCCGCTGGTGATCAACACCGGTGGCAAACTTGTTGTGATCGATACCGGCAACGGACCTGGCGCGTTTGCATCCAGCAAGGGTGTCATCGGTCAGTTTGCTTCGAACATGACTGCCGCAGGAATCGATCCGAAGTCGATCGACATGGTTGTGATCTCGCATTTCCATGGCGATCACGTGAACGGCCTGTTGACCGCCGACAATGAACTCGCGTTCCCGAACGCTGAAGTTCTGGTGCCAGCCACCGAATGGAAGTTCTGGATGGATGACGGCGAAATGAGCCGTGCATCGGGCGATCGCATGACCGGGCTGTTCAAGAACAACCGCCGCGTTTTCGAAGCCGGACTGAAGAAGAAGGTCACGCCATACGAGTGGGGCAAGGATATCGCGCCGGGCCTGCTCACCGTCGAGACCATCGGCCACACGCCGGGGCACACGTCGTATGTCCTGTCATCGGGCGCGGACAAGGTGTTCATCCAGTCCGATGTCACCAACGATCCGGATCTGTTTGCGCGCAATCCCGGCTGGCATCTCATGTTCGATCAGGACCCCGTCCAGGCCGAAACCACCCGGCGCAAGGTTTACGACATGGTCGCAGCCGAGAAACTGCGCGTGCAGGGCTTCCACTATCCGTTCCCGGGCCTCGCCAACCTCGAAAAGGACGGCTCCGGCTATCGCTGGGTGCCAGCCCCTTGGAATCCGTCCATCTGATCCGGCACATCGTGCCTTGACGGGAATAGGGCGCGGATTTATATCCGCGCCCATGATTTTGAACGCCACCATCATCGCTGCCCGCCGCCGCCGCATTCTCGCGGTATGGGCGGTTGATTGCGTTTAGGATCAACCCCGTGCCGCCGGAGACAACCCGCGGCACACCTTGCTTCCCAAAACACGCGGTTTGATCTCAGGCGGCTCCTCGCAGAAGCAGGAGTTTGCAATGTACGTCCCGCCCGCCTTTCGCGTTGATCGCGCCACTTGCCTCGCGTTCGCTGCCGCGCGCGGATTTGGGCTGGCCTGCGCTCACGATGGCGACAAACCCATCGCGTCGCCGGTGCCGTTCCATATCGAATACGGCAGCGACGGCACGCCGCTGCTGTGCTTTCACCTTGCCCGTCACAATCCGCTGGTGGGATTCGCTGACGGTGTGACGCCATGGCTGTTCGCGGTGAACGAGGCCGATGCCTATATTTCGCCCGACTGGTACGTGTCGCCCGATCAGGTGCCGACATGGCTCTATCGGTCGGTGCATATGACAGGTGCGGTTCGCGCCATGAGCGGACAGCAGTTGCCCGATCACCTCAATCAGGCGAGTGCCCGGTTTGAAAACGATCTCGCGCCGAAAAAGCCCTGGACGATGGACAAGATGTCATCCGGCCGACGTGAAGCCATGATGAAGGCAATCGTCGGCCTGGTCATGACGGTCGAGGACGTGGAGGGCAGCTTCAAGCTGAACCAGCACAAATCGGATGCGGACCATGTTGCGGTCACCCGCGCTTTGGCCTTACAGACATCGGCAGGCGCGGCCACCCTGTCCGCGGCCATGCGCGCCATGCGGCCGCAGGCTTTTGCCGCCATTGAAGACAATGAAGTACTGAGCACTGTACACGAAGGGATCGCGCCATGAGCACGAAGAAGAAAATCGGCATTCTCGGCGCCTCGGGCTACACCGGGGCAGAGCCCGTCCGGCTGTTCCTGCGCCATCCCCGCGCCGAGATTGCATTGCTGACCGCCGACCGGCGGGCAGGGCAGATGATGGGCGATGTGTTCCCGCAGTTCGCGCCCTATGACCTGCCGCGGCTGGTGACCATCGATGAAGTGGATTGGGCGAATGCAGGATTAGATCTTGTGTTCTGCGCGCTGCCGCATGCCACCACGCAGAAGGTGCTGAAGGATGTTCTCGCCAAGGCACCGGACATCAAGATCGTCGATCTGTCGGCAGACTTCCGGCTGGAAGATCCGGCGGCCTATGCCAAGTGGTATGGCCATGAGCATCATGCGCTCGAACTGCAGAAGGAAGCCGTCTACGGACTGGTGGAAGTCTATCGGCGCGACATCAAGAAGGCGCGGCTGGTCGCCAATCCCGGCTGCTACACGACCTGTGCGCAGCTGCCGCTTATTCCATTGCTGAAGGCCAAGGCCATCGAGGCGGATGAAATCGTCATCGACGCCAAATCCGGCATGACCGGTGCGGGACGTTCGGCAAAGGAAGAGATGCTGTTCTCGGAGGTCTCCGAAGGCTTCAATGCCTACGGCGTCGGCCAGCATCGGCATATGGCTGAACTCGATCAGGAGTTCTCGAAGGCCGCAGGCAAGGACGTTGTGGTGTCGTTCACGCCGCATCTGACGCCGATGAATCGCGGCATTTTCTCGACCATTTATGTGCGGGGCCGGCGCGGCAAGATTGCGCAGGATCTGCACGAGATACTGGTCAAGCAATACGAGAAGGAGCCGTTCGTTCACGTCCTGCCGTTCGGCAAGACGCCGCACTCGCGGCATGTGCGCGGCTCGAACATGACGTTCATCGGCGTAGCCGCGGATCGCATTCCGGGCCGGGCGATCATCGTTTCGACACTCGACAACCTGACCAAGGGCGCTTCGGGCCAGGCCGTGCAGAACATGAATCTGGTGCTTGGTTTTCCGGAGACGGCGGGCATCGATCAGCCGCCAATGTTCCCGTAAGGTATCGTTCGCTGCATTTACGAAAAAAGGGACGGCGATCCGCCGTCCCTTTTTGCATTCGTATGTTCTACGTGATCAGAGAATCTTGAAAATCGCCAGCGCGAGAACCGCCTGTGCCGCAAAGCCGATGATGAATGTAACTGTGCGCAGGACAGGCACGCCGAGCGCATAGACAATCAGATGGGCTAGCCGCGACCAGAAATAAACCGCGCAGGCAAGGACAGTCCATTTCGACGAATAGTCGATGGCGTTGAGGATCAGCACCAGCGGCGCGAAGATCACCAGATTTTCGACGGCGTTGTCGTGGGCGAAAAGCAAACGGTTCGCCCACTCTGCGAGCGGCTTGTCGTTGCGTGAGGGATTCGCCATGGCGCCGCCAAGGCCGCGGATCTGACAACGGTTGAGAACGTAGGGTACCCACAGCAGGCCGGTGAGAATAACGGTCAGCGTCAGCCAGAACAGTTCACGTGTCATCGACGTTTTTCCTTCAATACCGCAGGGCCTGCCCGGAGGCGGGTGGAAATGTCTTCATCGTCCCGTCACACAATGAGGCGGCCGACGAAGCAATAACGTGAAGAGTCATAGACGATTGGCGACGAGAGGCCAATGTGGCGGCGGATGTTATGCTCAGGCGCGGACCCGGACATAGCTTCCCGGTGCGTCTTCGATCACGTCCAGCGGACCGGCGCTTGGATTCCGGGCCGGGACATGCTCGGCGTCGATGGACTCGAGCCATGAGCGCCAGTCCGGCCACCACGATCCCTTGTGCTCCTGGGCGTCCTTGACCCAGTCGGCGAGGGTGATATTGCCGGTGCGGTCATTGGTCCAGTACTGGTATTTTCCAAGTTCCGGAGGGTTGACCACGCCTGCGATGTGGCCCGATCCGGCCAGCACATATTTCACCGGACCGCCGAAGAACTGCGAGCCGTACAGCACGGATTCGGCCGGTGCGATGTGATCTTCCTTGGTGGCGAGATTGTAGACCGGCACCTTCACCTTGGAGAGATCGAGCTGGGTGTTGTCGATCGCCATGGTGCCGGCGGACAGCCGGTTTTCGAGATAACAGTTGCGCAGGTAATAGGAGTGGTTCGCCGCCGGCATGCGGGTGGCGTCCGAATTCCAGTGCAGCAGATCGAAGGCTGCGGGCTCTTTACCCTTGAGATAGTTGCTGACGACGTAAGACCAGATCAGGTCGTTCGAGCGCAGCATGTTGAAGGCCATCGCCATCTTGCTGCCTTCGAGCACACCGGCCTTGTTCATGTCGCGTTCGAGATTTGAAATCTGGCTCTCGTCGACGAACACCATCAGATCGCCCGCATGGGTGAAGTCGACCTGTGCGGCGAGGAATGTCGCCGATGTCACGCGCACCTGACGCTTTTCCGCAAGCCACGCCAGCGTCGTCGCCAGCAGCGTACCGCCGACGCAATAGCCCATGGTGTGGACGCGCATTTCGCCGGTGGCTTTCTCGATGACGTCCATCGCCGTCAGCGGGCCTTCGCGCATGTAGTCTTCAAAGGTCTTGCCGCCGAGCTTCTTGTCGGGGTTGACCCACGAGATCAGGAACACGGTGATGCCCTGATTGACGCACCACTGCACGAACGACTTCTGCTTGTTGAGATCGAGAATGTAGAACTTGTTGATCCATGGCGGCACGATCAGGAGCGGCGTGCGCAACACGCTCTCGGTGACAGGTGAATACTGAATGAGCTGCATGATGTCATTCTGATAGATCACCTTGCCCGGAGTCAGCGCCACATCGCGGCCGATTTCCAGATCGCCCGCCGATTGCCGAATCTTGAGGTTGCCGTGTCCGGCCTCGATATCTTCCGCGAGCATGGTCATGCCGCGAACGAGGTTGTCGGCGTTGCTGGCCAGCGTTTGCCGCAACACTTCCGGATTCGTCAGCACGAAATTCGATGGCGAGATCGCGTTGGTGACCTGCTGAACGTAGAATTCCGCTTTCTTGCGCGTGTGCGCGTCGAGACCGTCGGCGTTCTTCACGAGGTCGTTGGCGCATTGCGTGGTCAGCAGATAGGCCTGCATCACGAAATCGAAAAACTGATTGGACTTCCACTCGGGGTCCTGGAAACGCTTGTCGCGCGGCGAAGGATCGGCTGCGCGTGTCGTTGCTTCTCCCGAGAGACGGCGCGCGGCACTGGTCATCAGGTCCAAATAGGCCTTGCCCAGCTTCGCCTGCGCGCTGGCGGCGCGTTCCTTGTCCGAAAGCCAGTATTCCGCGACCGAAGTGAACGTCTTCACAAGCTCATTCAGCTCGCCGGGCGGACGGTCCTTTGCCTCGCCGTTCTCCCGCGGCTTCAGATAAGCGGAAAGGGCACGTCCACTCGATTCCAGAGCACGTGCGAGGTTTGCGGAGAACGCTTCTGCGTCGAAGCTTTTGGCGGCGCCGGCGTCACCGGACTTGGTGCTGAGCAGTGTGTCACTCATCGCTTACTTCTGGACTTTCGTTTCGATCTGCTGCGAACCGCAGTTCGCACGATCATCATGGCATAGTTCGGATCGGCGTGGTGATTTCCATGTGCTGCGTTGCGGCATGATTAATACTTCGGTCACATTAGGGCCTCATGAACACGATCTGCTTCGCGCCGGACAATGACGCGGTCGTTAACGCTCATGACCTGCGTCGGTTCGTCTCGTCTGTGCGATGACCGAGCAGGAATCGTGCCGACTTCAGAAGGGGACCAGATCATTTCTGTGCGGTGCCACATGCCAAAGGTTTGGCGGTCGTCGGCCTTGGCCGGCGTGCTGCTGCTTGGCATCGTTCTGGGCGGCTGCGCGAGCCAGATCGCAGATGCCCCGCTTGTGGGCCTGCCGGCAAATACCCCGGCGCGGCCTGCGACCCCTGCAGAATATCTTCCTGTCCATGACATTCCGGCTCCGCGGGGGGAGACAACGCTGGATCGCGCCCAGCAGGAGAAACTGGAGAAGGATTTGCTCGCCGCCCGCGACCGTCAGGCGTCCGGCGCCAAGGCTGCCCAGCGCAACAGCAATTGAGATTTAAGCTTCGCCGCAACTGCCGGTGGTGCTAAAAAGACCACGATTCAATCGCAAAAATGCAAATTCTGCGCGGGTCATTCCTGCATTGCGCTCGAATCCGCGTAATATGCTGAAATTCCGCACCTTCTAACCACCGTGCCGAATTCCACTTCGGTGCAAAACACGTTACTGATCCTGCTGTTATCGCCGGTTTGACCGGCTCCCGGAGCCCCGACCCATGGAAGAGTTTTATCGTATCCGCCGTTTGCCGCCTTACGTGTTCGAGCAGGTTAATCGGGCCAAGGCGGCCGCGCGGAACGCCGGGGCCGACATCATTGACTTGGGAATGGGCAATCCGGACCTGCCGACTCCGCCGCATGTGATCGAGAAGCTCAAGGAAACCCTCGGCAAGCCGCGCACCGACCGATATTCGGCCTCCAAGGGCATTACCGGCCTGCGCCGCGCCCAGGCGGCCTATTACGAGCGCCGCTTTGGCGTGAAGCTCAATCCGGAAACCCAGATTGTCGCGACCCTTGGGTCCAAGGAAGGCTTCGCCAACGTTGCCCAGGCGATCACCTCGCCGGGCGACGTCGTGCTGGTGCCGAACCCCAGCTATCCGATCCATGCCTTCGGCTTCCTGATGGCTGGTGGCGTGGTGCGCTCCGTCCCGGCCGAGCCGACCCCGGAGCTGTTCAGCGCACTGGAGAAGGCGATCGTTCACTCGATCCCGAAGCCCATCGCGATGATCGCATGCTATCCGTCGAATCCGACGGCCTATGTCGCATCGCTGGATTTCTACAAGGATCTGGTTGCCTTTGCGAAGAAACACGAGATCTTCATTCTCTCCGATCTCGCTTACGCGGAACTGTATTTCGAAGGCGTGCCGCCTCCGTCGGTGCTGCAGGTCCCGGGCGCGATCGACGTCACGGTGGAATTCACCTCGATGTCGAAGACGTTTTCCATGGCCGGCTGGCGCATGGGCTTTGCGGTCGGCAATGAGCGGATCATCGCTGCGCTGACCCGCGTCAAATCCTATCTCGACTACGGCGCCTTCACGCCGGTGCAGGTCGCGGCGACTGCCGCGCTCAACGGGCCGCAGGACTGTATCAAGGAAGTCCGCGACACCTACCGCAAGCGCCGCGATGTGCTGGTGGAAACCTTCGGCCGCGCGGGCTGGGACATTCCGCCGCCCGCCGCCTCGATGTTCGCCTGGGCACCGTTGCCGGAGAAGTTCCGCGAGATCGGCAGCATGCAGTTCGCCACGCTGATGGTGGAAAAATCCGGCGTTGTGGTCTCGCCCGGTGTCGCCTTCGGCGAGCATGGCGAGGGCTATGTCCGCATCGCAATGGTGGAAAACGAGCAGCGAATTCGCCAGGCAGCCCGCAATATCCGGCGTTTCCTTGAAACCGGCGTTGAATCGTTGCACAACGTGGTTCCGCTCGCCAATCGGCGATAATTTTCCGGCAGGTTTTCAGCAATATGGTCGCACCCCTCAAGGTGGGTATCGCGGGCCTCGGCACCGTGGGTGCCGAGGTAGTTCGCCTGATCGAAAGTCAGAGCAGGGCGCTGTCGGCGCGCTGCGGTCGTGGCGTCAAGGTTGTCGCGGTTTCCGCACGCTCCAAGGTCAAAAAGCGCGGCCTCGACCTGCGCGGAATCGATTGGGCAAAAAATCCGCTGGCGCTCGCGAACGATCCACGGATCGACTGCTTTGTCGAACTGATGGGCGGCGCCGGCGAACCGGCATTGTCGGCCATCGAGGCGGCGTTGCGGAACGGCAAGTCCGTCGTGACGGCGAACAAGGCGCTGATCGCCAAGCATGGTTCGAGGCTGGCTGCGCTGGCCGAGAAGCATGGTGGCGCGCTGAACTACGAGGCTGCCGTCGGCGCAGCCATCCCCGTCATCAAGACATTGCGTGAAGGCCTTGCCGGCACCGGCATCAATCGCGTGTACGGCATTCTCAACGGCACCTGCAATTACATCCTGACACGGATGGAGCGCGAAGGGCTGTCGTTCGCCGAATGCCTCAAGGATGCGCAGCGCCTCGGTTATGCCGAAGCCAATCCGTCGTTCGACGTCGATGGCCACGACACCGCGCAGAAGCTCGCCATTCTCGCGAGCCTCGCATTCGGCACCAAGGTCAACCAGAGCGCCGTTTACGTCGAAGGCATTTCATCGATCGCGCCGGAAGATCTGCGCGCGGCGGAAGAGCTTGGCTATCGCGTCAAGCTGCTGGGTGTAGCGGTCAAGACCGAGTCCGGTATCGAGCAGCGCGTGCATCCGACCATGGTGCCGCGCTCGTCGTCGATTGCGCAGGTGATGGACGTCACCAACGCCGTCACCGTTGATGGTGAAGGCATTCCGCCGATCACGCTGGTCGGTCCCGGTGCGGGCGGCGCTGCAACAGCTTCGGCTGTGCTCGCCGACATCGCGGATGTGGCACGCGGCATTCGTGCAGCACCCTTTGGCCGTCCTGTCGAGAAGCTGAAGACCACGACCAAGGCGCCGATGAAGCGTCATGAGGGCGGTTACTACATTCGCCTGATGGCGCGCGATCTCGCTGGAACGGCGGCGACGATTGCCACGCGACTGGCCGAGCAGAAAATTTCCATTGAATCGATCGTGCAGCGTCATCCCGACGGCACGGTCGATCTGGGCAGGCGCGGCAAGCCTTCGCCGGTGCCGGTCATTCTTATCACTTACGCAACCACCGAGGATGCGGTGCGCCGCGCCTTGCACGCCGTCCAGCAGGATCGGGTGATTACCGGCCGTCCGCAGGTCATCCGGATTGAAAAAAACTGACAGGACCGGTTATCCGGCCCCGTCGCCACTTGTTTGAGGAGTTAGCCCATGTCGTCCGCTACGATTTCCGTTCCGCCGCAGTTGTTGCTGGAACGCATTCTGACACTCGAAATCGTTCGCGTGACTGAACGTGCGGCGGTATCCGCAGCGCGCCTGCGAGGCCACGGCAATGAAAAGGCCGCCGACCAGGCCGCGGTGGACGCGATGCGCCGCGAGCTCAACAAGATTCCAATCCAGGGCACGGTGGTGATCGGCGAGGGCGAGCGTGACGAAGCGCCGATGCTGTTCATCGGCGAAAAGGTCGGCGCGGAAGGCGGCCCCGACGTGGATATCGCAGTCGATCCGCTGGAAGGCACGACACTCTGCGCCAAGAACATGCCGGGCGCGATTGCGACCATGGCGATGGCAGAAGGCGGCACACTGTTGAATGCTCCTGACGTCTACATGCAGAAAATCGCGGTGGGTCCGGGTTATCCCAAGCATGTGGTCGATCTCGATGCACCGCCTGCCGAAAATATCCGCCGCCTTGCTCGCGCCAAGGACGTGCACCCGTCCGCCATCACCGCGCTGGTGCTGGATCGCCCGCGCCATGCGGACATCATCAACGCGATCCGTTCGACGGGTGCGGCAGTGCGTCTGATTACCGACGGCGACGTCGCGGGCGTCATTCACACTGCTGACTCCGAGAACACCGGCGTCGATATCTACATGGGCACCGGCGGTGCGCCAGAAGGCGTGCTGGCGGCAGCCGCGCTCCGTTGCATCGGCGGCCAGATGCAGTGCCGTCTCATTCTCGATACCGGCGAGAAGCGCGACCGCGCCACCAAGATGGGCATTCAGGACCACAACATGGTCTACGGCATCGAGGACATGGCCCGCGGTGATTGCCTGTTCGCGGCAACCGGCGTGACCGACGGCTCGCTGCTCTCGGGAGTCAAGTTCCGCAAGAACGTCATCGAGACCGAGACCGTTGTGATGCGCTCCGTCACCGGCACCGTCCGTATCATCAAGGGCGAGCACCGCCAGTTCGAGAAGTTCCACCTCGATTGAGCAGGGAAATTCCATGACCGAGCGCGTTGTCATCCGGCCGCTTCGCATGGATGAGCGCGAGGCGTGGGAGCCGCTCTGGCAGGGTTATCTCAAGTTCTACAAGGCGACCGTTCCGGCTGAAACGACAGCCGTGACCTGGGAGCGGTTTCACGATGACGCCGAGCCGATGTATGTGCTCGGCGCGTTCGTTGACGACAAGCTGACCGGCATCGTTCATTTCCTCTATCACCGCTCGTGCTGGACCGTCGGCAACTACTGCTATCTGCAGGACCTGTTCGTGAACGAAGGCGCGCGCGGGCATGGCGTCGGCCGCAAGCTGATCGAAGCCGTGTATGAAAAGGCCAAGACTGCAGGCGCGAGCCGGGTTCACTGGCTGACGCAGTTTGAAAATGCGCGCGCACAAATTCTGTACGATGAAGTCGCTGACCGGTCGGGCTTCATGCAGTATCGCAAGATTTTCTGAGGAGTCTGGATGTCCGAGATCAAGGCGCTTGTTTTCGATGTCTTCGGAACCGTCGTCGACTGGCGCACCAGCCTGATCGACAACTTCACGGCATGGGCCAAGGCGAAGGGCATCAAGGGCGACTGGACCGCGCTGGTCGATGGATGGCGTGCTGCGTATATGCCGTCGATGGACGAGGTCCGGAAGCGACCCCAAAGCGATTTTGTTATTCTCGATGACCTGCAACGGCAGTCGATCGAGCCGCTCGCGGCAAAGCTTGGCATCACCGGCCTGACAGCCGCCGATTTCGACTACCTGACCAAGGGCTGGCATAGCCTCAATCCTTGGCCGGATAGCGTCAGCGGCCTGAAGCGGCTGAAGACGAAGTTCATTATCAGCCCGCTGTCGAATGGCAATGTCGCGCTGCTGACCAACATGGCCAAGCATGCAGGCCTGCCGTGGGATCTGGTGCTGAGTGCAGAGATTTTCCGCCACTACAAGCCGGATCGCGAAGCCTATGTGGGAGCGGCGAAAATTCTCGGTCTCGCGCCTGAGCAGGTGATGATGGTTGCCGCGCATAACAACGATCTCGCGGCGGCGCAGGCGTTCGGCCTGAAAACTGCCTTTGTGCCGCGTGTGACGGAATACGGTCCGCATCAGAACCGCGACTTCAAGGCCGACGGCAACTGGGATTTTGTGGTCACTGACTTCAACGATCTGGCGGACAAGCTCGGCTGTTAGGCTGTTATCTTAATCCCCACCCTTCGAGGCCGCCGCTCCGCGTCGGCACCTCAGGGTGACGGAAACGGGTCGTCATCCTGAGGTGCGAGCACTTGCGAGCCTCGAAGGATGACAGCCACGAATCATTGAACGCTGACGGCTTCGTGCTTACCTGCGGAAGGCATCATGACGCTCCCTGCATCCGCACTGCCTGTTGAGAACAGCCCGGCCTTTCTCGGTGTGGAACGGTCGGCAACCGGCCGCGTCTGGCGCGATCGGCTCGATCCGCGCGGCACGGCCCGAGCGCTGGCCATCGCGCAGCGCTATCAGGTGCCGGAAATGCTCTCCCGGATCATCGCCGGGCGCGGTATCGACATCGATGCTGTCGAGGATTTTCTCGATCCGACCATCCGCAAGCTATTGCCCGATCCGCTGACCGTGACCGACATGGAGGCTGCGGCCAAGCGCATCGCCGATGCGGCATTGCGCGGGGAAAAGGTCGCGATCTTCGGCGGCTACGACGTAGACGGCGCGACCTCGGCAGCACTGCTGACATGGCATCTTCGCCATTGCGGGCTCGATCCGCTGATCCATATTCCAGACCGCATCTTCGAAGGTTACGGCCCCAACGTCGAAGCGGTACGGGGTCTCGCCAACAAGGGCGCGACGCTGCTGGTTACGGTCGATTGCGGCACCACGAGCATGGAGCCGCTGGCGGAAGCCAAACGCCTCGGCATGGACGTCGTGGTGATCGATCATCATCAGTGCGGCGATGAGCTTCCCGTGGTGGATGCGCTGGTCAACCCGAACCGCCTCGACGATCTGTCGGGTCTCGGGCATCTTGCCGCCGTCGGGCTTGTGTTCGTGACGCTGGTGGCGGTGAACCGCGAATTGCGTGCGCGTGATTTCTGGAGCGATGTGCGGCCCGAACCCAATCTGCTCGATGCGCTCCATCATGTCGCGCTCGGCACTGTTGCCGACGTCGCGGTGCTGACGGGGCTGAACCGCGCATTCGTCGCCAAGGGCTTGATTGCCCTGCGCCGCCGCGATCATATCGGCCACACTGCGTTGATGGACGTGGCGCGGTTAAGCGGACCGCCGGAGGCGTGGCATCTCGGCTTCATGCTGGGGCCGCGCATCAATGCCGGTGGCCGCATCGGGCGCGCCGACCTTGGCGTGCGGCTGCTGCTCGAAGGCGATGTCTCGGAAGCGGCCCGTATCGCTGCCGAGCTTGATCGTCTCAACACCGAGCGCCGTGTCATCGAGCAGATGGCGGAGGCACAGGCCGAAGCCGAGGCGCTGGCGTCGCTCGGTCTGGACGACAAGGGTTCTGTGATTGTCACGGCTTCGGAAGGCTGGCATCCGGGCGTCGTCGGACTTGTAGCCTCACGCCTCAAGGAGAAGTTCTCACGTCCTGCCTTTGCTATTGCGCTGGAGCCGGGCGGCATTGGTACTGGATCGGGTCGTTCCATTCCGGGAGTCGATCTCGGCAAGGTCGTGCGCGAGGCGGTAAATGAAGGAATCCTGCTGAAAGGCGGCGGCCATGCGATGGCGGCGGGTATCACGCTGCGAAAGGAGAACCTTGCGGAATTCCGCGCCTTCGTGGAAGCAGCGCTGGCCGCGACGGTTGCCGAGGCGCGGCATGTCAACGAGCTTTTCATCGATGGCGCGGTCAGCGCGCGCGCGGTGACGACGGATTTCGTTAACATGATGAACCGCGCCGGTCCGTTCGGCGCAGGCAATCCCGAGCCGCTGATTGCGCTGCCGTCGCATCAACTTGTCTTTGCTGACGAGGTCGGGCAGGCGCATCTGCGTCTGCGCTTCAAGTCTGGCGATGGCGCGTTCGTCAACGGCATCGCGTTCCGCTCCATCGGCCAGAAGCTCGGCAATGCGCTGATCGAAAATCGCGGCCAGATGCTGCATGTCGCAGGCTCTCTGACTGTTGATCGCTGGCAGGGCTCCGAGCGTGTGCAGATGCGCGTGACAGACGTTGCGGTGCCGGATCCAGGGCCGAATTTTATTCGGTAGGGCGTAACGAACATGCTTCCACCAAATGAATTCCAATTACTTTTAATGCAAAAGATATATGAGCTTGCTGCCGATCAAAGCTTGCCTTCCCAACAAGAAGTGCACGCGGATGTCTTTGAGAATGAAAAACCGGCAATTAAAATTATTGCTGGCGAATATACCTTCTGGATTTACCCCGACGGAGCAGAGGTCAGCGGACCAAAGCTTGACAAAAGATTGGAAATTGAATCCTACAATTCACTTCACGATCTTCAATCCGATTATCTAACATTTCTCAAGTCGATGCTGCGGCAATCCAGGTTTCGTTAGGAGCCCTGCCGAAGTCGCGCCAGCACCTTCAATCCGGCGTAACCATCCGCCGGCAGCAATCCCGTCTTGGTCTGGAAATCGCGCACCGCTTTCATCGTGTCATTGCCGACGCGGCCGTCGGTGCCGCCGGTGTCGAAGCCCGCATTGGTCAGGCGCGTTTGCACTTCCTGAATTTCCGCGAGCGTCAATGCGCGTTCCGAACCGGGGAAGGGCTGAATGAACGGGCCCGCGCCCTGAATCCGGTCGCCGAGATGCACGATGGCGAGCGCGTAATTCATCGACGGATTGTAGCTCTTCACCGCGTAGAAATTCGGTCCCAGCAGGAATGACGGGCCGCCTTGCACCGGTGTCCATAGCTGCGCGGAGTCGTTCGGTCGCGGAAACGGCTGGCCGTCGGCGCGGGTGACACCAGCCGCCGCCCACTGCGCATAGGTCTTGCTGCCGCTGCCGCCGGTCGCGCCCTTGACCTCATAACCCCAGTGTTCGCCGCGGCGATATTTGCCGCGGTTGACGAGATAGCGCGCGCTGGAGCCGAGTGCGTCGTCCGGTTTGCCAAACGGGGACACGCGCCCGTCGCCGTCATAGTCGAAACCGACATTGAGCCAGACTTCCGGCATCCATTGCGTATGGCCCATCGCGCCGGCCCATGAGCCGCGCATTTCCTCCGGCGTGCTCCAGTGCTTGTCGACAATGCGCAGCGCGTTGATGAGTTCGGTTTCCCAATAGCTCTTGCGGCGGGGCTCGTTCCACGCCAGTGCGGCAAGCGATGGAAACACCGGCCGCATATGGTTCTGCTGCACCAGCGGATCGCCGTAGGCTGTCTCGACGCCCCACAGCGCCAGCAGCGTACCGCGCTCGACGCCAAAATCCTTTTCGATCCGGGCAAACAGCGAGCCGTACTTTTGCAGCGCGACTTTGCCCGCGGCCAGCCGCCAGTCGGAGACGCGGCGGTTGATATATTGCCAAAGTTGCTCGTTGAACTCCGGCTGCTTGCGCATCTTCTGGAACACGCTCATGTCCGGCTCGATGCGGGCGAGACAGCGGATATAGGTGCCCTCGGAAATGCCGCGTGCCAGCGCGCGGGCGCGGAAACCTTCACGCCACTGATCGAAGCCAGGTGGCGTTGCCGCAAGCGCGCGAGCGGGGCTTGCCACCAGCGCGCCCGCGCCAAGCGCGGAGCCGAGCAGCGATCGCCGGGTGAGGGTGAAATTCGAAGAATCTCTTTGCGTCATGCAATGAGCTTAGCGTGACATGCCGGGTTCGGCCAAAGGCCAATCTGCCGCGGATTCGATATGACCGTGCCGGAAAAGCCGGTTCCGCCTGTCGCAAGTCCTAGTGGCCCTGACCTTCCTTCGCTGCATTCGCAGGAAGATCCGCCGGCGGCTGGGCATGCGCCATTGCAGGCGCTTCCGGTGGCGGCTGGATATATTCACGGCCACGCCCGCCGATCAGGCGCTCATAGGATGAGATCAGGGTGACGTAGGGATTGACCCACAACCAGCCGTCGCGCGTGAACACCTGAACGTCGAAATGCAGATGGCTTGTGGTGCCGCCGGGACGGTCCTGAAAATTCGACACCATGCCGATCTTTTCGCCCTCGCTGACGCGCCGTCCGTGAAGAACACCGTCGGCATCCATGCGCACCGGATTCATGTGCATGTAGCGGAAGCGGATATGTTCGTTGCGCGAGTTGACCAGCAGGAAGGCAGCTTGTTGCTTTGGCGAGCGGACCAGTACGCCATCGCGGACTGCGACCGTTGCGAAAAGATCGGGGATGCAGCGGTCGGCGCCGTCATTGCGGAGATGACAGGACGAGGGGCGGATATCCTGCCCCTGATGGCCCATGCCGTTGGCACACTGTCCGACTTCGAAATCGCGCGTCTCGCAGAAATTGTCCTGCCAGGGATAGCTGTAATTGTCTTTGGCGGATTCATCGAACACCAGCGGCTTGTCGTTGCGCTTGCAGCGATAGGAATCGCCCTTGGTCGGAGCAAAAGAAACGCGCCCTGTGAGATTGCAATCGCCCCAGTTCATGAACGATTGCGAGTTGGCAAAGGCCGGAGCTTTCTCAATCGGAAAGCGTATCTGCGAGTAGACCGTAAAGTCCTGATAGCCGCCTTGTCCGCGATAGCCGCTGTTGGCGATGATCTCGCCGGGCGGGCGATAGGTGAAATCGGGCGCGTATTCGATCGGCCGCTCGGAGTCGTAGGACGCGATATTGTATCGCGGATCGCGCGGTGTGCCGCCCACAACGCGCAATGCCTTGATGAAGCGTTCGGCGACCGGCGATGCTTCGCGGCAGGAGAGACGCCTGCTACGCGCCACGCTGTCGAGGCACTGGATCGACACCACGTAAGGCACGCCGAACCGCGTGAACGCGTAACGCACGTAGCCCTCGCGGATCACCCTGCGCAGGTTCGGAAATTGCGTCGCCAACGCCTTGACCGGTTCGCCCTTGCCGGCAAGCGGGTCCTTGATGTCGTAGAGTAGCAGCGACGCCGTAATCTGGACTTCGACCGGTTGCGCATAAACGCGGGAGGGCATGTTGTCGCCGGCGCCGCGCTCCAGCGTGAACACGGCGTCGTAACCGGCAGGGCCGGCTTCAAACATCGCGGCAGAGCTAAAGCCTGCCTGATAACGCGGGATCAGGAGATTGACCGCGCCGCTGCGCTGGTCGCTGAGATACAGGGCGCTGTCGAACGGCAGCAGCACGGGGACAGGGCTGACTTCGACGCCGGAGAAAATCGGCGCTGTCACCGCGTTGATTTGCGAGATTGCCGTGATGCGCGGCGCGGAGACCTGACGCGGCGGCGGGCGCGGACCCATGAAACTGAAGCTATCGACCGCCGAAGGCTGTGAATCGATTTCGGCCTTGAGCTGGGTGGCCGCGGCCTGCCAGTCCGGCTTCACGACGGAGAGCGCCGGCGTTCTGAATTCGTTCGATTGGGCCTGAGCCGGCTGAGCCAGCGAAAGCGAGAAGAGGGCGGCAGCGGACAAGGAAGCAAGGAGCAGAGCACGACACCAGATCATTCCCGATGCCACCTCTCTGCCGTTTCCTGTCCTCGCTTCCGTCAATCCGCCCTCACGAGACTTGCGCTCAATCCTTGGCGCGTTCGACGTAGGAGCCGTCTTCCGTCAGGACGACGATGCGCGTTCCCGTGCCGATGTGCGGCGGAACGCCGGTGCGAACACCATTGGAAAGAATCGCGGGCTTGTAGGACGAGGATGCGGTCTGGCCCTTGGTCACCGGTTCGGTCTCGACGACTTCGAGTGTGACGCGCTGCGGCAGCACGATCGCGACGGCGTTGTTCTCGAAGATCGAGAGCTTCACGGTCATGTTTTCCTGCAGATAGGGTGCCTGCGTGCCGACCACATCCTTGGGAACGAGCAACTGGTCGTAGTTTTCGTTGTTCATGAAGTGGAAGCCGTCGCCGTCCTCGTAGAGGAAGTTGAAGTCCCGGTCCTCCACGAAGGCGCGCTCGACCTGATCGGTCGTCTTGTAGCGCTCGGACACCTTGGTGCCGTCGCTGATTCGGCGCATTTCGATCTGGCTGACGGGGGTTCCCTTGCCGGGGTGGATGTTCTCCGCGCTCAGAACGACATATAGCTTGCCGTCCTGCTCAATGATGTTGCCCTTGCGGATCGAACTGGCGATGACTTTCACAGATTGGTTTCCTAATGTTCAGGGCCGGGTGCGGCGCCGGACCGGCGCTTCGCCGTCCGGCAAGGCTGTTTCGGGCCGCAACATACCGATCTGGACCGGTAAAGCCAGCATTTTACGGCCGAATCAGGCTTTTCGGCCATGACCGCAGGACAGGAACCTTCGCCCTGGTGGACACCCGGCCGCCACCTCGACCGCAAGCCGTTTCTGCAGGCGCGGAGCGTGATTTCCCGTGCCCTGCGGGACTGGTTCGAGGATGAGGGATTCGTGGAGGTCGAGACCGGAATCCTGCAGAAGTCCCCTGGGAACGAGACCCATCTTCATGCCCCCGCAGCCGATCTGACCTCGGCTTCAGGCGAGACGTCGCGCTACTTCCTGCGCACATCGCCTGAATTCGCCTGCAAGAAGCTGCTGGCCGCCGGGGAGAAGCAGATCGTGGAGTTCGCCCGGGTGTTTCGGGATCGCGAGCGCGGCCCGCTGCATCTGCCGGAATTCACCATGCTGGAATGGTATCGCGCCAAAGAGGGCTATGAGGCGGTGATGGCCGACAGTGTCGTCGTCATTGCCCATGCGGCTCAGACCACCGGCATCGGCACATTCTCGTTCCGGGGAAAGGTCGCCGACCCGTTTGCGGAGCCTGACCTCCTCACAGTCGCCGATGCATTCAGGCATTTTGCGGCCATCGATTTGCTGGCGACGATTCCGGATGGACAGGCGGACCGTGAGGCGCTTGCCGCAGCGGCGGCGAATAGTGTCCGTGTCAGCGGCGACGACACATGGTCGGACATCTTCAGCAAGATTCTGGTCGAGCATGTCGAGCCACATCTGGGGCAGGGACGCCTGACGATTCTCTACGAATATCCTGCGCCGGAATCGGCACTGGCGCGCGTGAAGCCATCCGATCCTCGTGTGGCGGAGCGATTCGAGGTCTACGCCTGCGGCGTCGAGCTTGCGAACGGCTTCGGTGAATTGATCGATGCGGACGAGCAACGATTGCGATTCACGCAGGCCATGGATGAGAAGGAGCGCCGCTACGGCGAGCGCTATCCGCTGGACGAGGATTTCCTCGCAGCGATGACACAGATGCCGGAAGCGTGTGGCGTGGCACTCGGGTTCGATCGTCTTGTGATGCTGGCCAGCGGCGCAACGCGCGTCGATCAGGTGGTATGGACACCCACCGGAGGCGAGGCATGACCCGCCGCGCCGCAACGCTGCGAACGCCAGCCGAACTGATAGCACAGGGGCTTGCGTCGGAGGACAGTCTGCCCGCCCTCGAGAAGGTTGCCGCGCGTTACGCGGTTGCGGTGACGCCCGCTGTCGCAGCGCTGATCGACGCCACGGACCCGAACGATCCCATCGCGCGCCAGTACATTCCAACGGCTGACGAACTGGTAACGCAGCCTGGCGAAGACGCCGATCCCATCGGCGATCATACGCACTCGCCGGTGAGCGGGATCGTGCACCGTTATCCGGATCGCGTGCTGTTCAAGCTGGTGCATGTCTGCGCCGTGTATTGCCGGTTCTGCTTCCGCCGCGAGATGGTGGGGCCGGGCAAGGACACCGGTCTTTCGGACGAGGTTTATTCAAAAGCGCTGGATTACTTCCGCGCGCATCCGGAAATCTGGGAAGTGATCCTGACCGGCGGCGATCCCTTGATGCTGTCGGCGCGGCGGCTGAAAGAGATCATGAACGATCTCGCCGCCATCGATCATGTGAAGATCATTCGGATTCACACACGCGTGCCGGTGGCCGATCCTGCGCGCGTGACGGATGAGGTTGCCGCAGCTTTGCGTGTGAGTGGTGCGACCACATGGGTTGCTGTCCATGCCAATCATCCGCGCGAACTGACCGCCGAGGCGCGGGCCGCCTGCGCGAGGATGATCGACGCGGGCATCCCGATGGTCAGCCAGTCGGTGCTGCTGCGCGGTGTCAACGATACTCCGGAAACGCTGGAAGCCTTGATGCGCGCTTTCGTCGAATGCCGCATTAAGCCGTATTACCTGCATCACGGCGATCTCGCGCCAGGGACGGCGCATCTGCGCACGTCGCTCGAAGAAGGTCAGAAGCTGATGCAGCATCTGCGCGGACGTGTGTCGGGACTATGTCAGCCGGATTACGTTCTCGACATTCCGGGCGGTCACGGCAAGGCGCCGGTCGGCCCACAATATCTGTCGCGAAGAAGTGAAGATCGAGAGCAGCGATACCGCGTTACCGATTATTGCGGTGACGTGCATCTCTATCCGCCGGCGGATGACTGATCGCGATGGCGGCACCCGAGCCCCCTGAAAATGAAGGTAATCGCGCCGTCGAAAACGCCGTGATGCTTGGCTTTTTCGCCGTGCTCGTGGCTGCAGGTGTCTGGCTGCTCGGATCGATGGCGGATATCCGCAAGACACAGGATTGTGCAGCGCAGGGCAGGCGTAACTGCGGAACGATAGAAAACCCCAATCATTCGCGGTAGAATGCTCACGCTGAGGAATCGTACTGGTGGAGGTGTGACATGCGAAAGTCCATTCCGGTTGTCATGATGATGGCTCTGTTGCTGGCTGCGCCGGGCGCATTGGCTCAGTCGAAAAGCGGAACGGGAGCTTCTGCGGGGACGACGAATTCCGGCAGCATTCCACAGGCGCCTGTGGGACATCGTCAACCGCGCGCGGGCGATGTGCCGTCCAATCAGGAAAAGAACTACACGGAGTCCGCAGAGGACAAGGCGCTCGATCGCAAGATCAAGAGCATTTGCCGCGGCTGCTAGAAATCAAAAGGGCTGCCGGGTGTGGCAGCCCTTGTCCGTGGATCAGGCATTCCGCGCGGCAAGCGCCATCCCGATCAAGGATGTCCCACCGAACACAAGGTTGATGCCGACCAGCAATCCGATTGCCCACGCGGCTGAACCGGGAAGCCCGGCGATGATCAGCGCCGCAACGACCAGATCCACAAGACCCGACACCAGCAGCCATCCCCAGCGACCGGACAATTCCTTCCGATGGGCGAGGGCGAACATGATGGTGGTGATGCCTTCGGCGATGAAGTAGGCGCTAACCACCAGTGTGAGGGTCAGCGTTCCGGCGATCGGTTGAAGCAGAAGAATGATGCCCGCGCCCAATGCGAGGATCGCGGAAAGCAGAGACCACCAGAAGGCGGGAAGGTCACGGTTGGTCAGGGTCAGGTAAAGCCCCACAGCGCCACTGATCAGGAACAGCCAGCCGAGGAAAATCGTGACCGCGATGCTGGCTAGCAAGGGAATGGCGATTGCCGCCATGCCGAGGATCACCAGAACGATGCCTTCGATCAGGAAGGCTTTCCAGTTTGCTTTGACGGCTTCCTTCATCTGGTTCTGAAGCCGGGCGACATCCTGAGGCATCGTCATCGTGCTCTCCTGTTTCTGATCCGGCGCTGCCGGACACTCGCGAGCTTAGTCCCGTGGAGGCTTGTTTGTTAAGCGCATTGTGGCGCTCACGTCTCCAGAATAGCTACAGCTCGCGTCCAGCCTGCCGAGGCGCGTTCGATCTTCACCGGGAAGCATGACACCGTGAATCCGGTCGAGGGCAATTGTTCTAAATTGTGCAGCTTCTCGATGTGACAGTAGCCGATGTGCCGGCCAGCCTTGTGACCTTCCCAGATCAGGCTCGCATCCTTGGTCTCGGCATATTTCTTCGCCGTGTAGACGAATGGCGCATCCCAGCTCCAGCCGTCGATGCCGGTGAGGCGGACGCCGCGCTCGAGCAGATACATCGTCGCCTCGTAACCCATGCCGCAGCCCGAGGTGACATAATCCGGCTGGCCGTACTTCACACCGGCGCTGGTGTTGACCACAACGATTTCGAGCGGCTTGAGCGTATGACCGATGCGCTTCAACTCGTTTTCGACATCGGCTGCGGTCGCGACATAGCCGTCCGGAAAATGACGGAAGTCGAGCTTCACGCCAGGCTGGAGGCACCATTCCAGCGGGACCTCATCAATGGTCCACGAGCGCTCTCCACGATTCATTGTCGGATGGAAATGATAGGGCGCATCCAGATGCGTGCCGTTGTGGGTCGACAGGTTGACCTGCTCCACGGCCCAGCCCTGACCGTCGGGAAGATCCTCCTTCTTCAATCCGTCGAAGAACTGCAGCATGCGCGGCAGTCCCTGCTGATGGTCGATGTACTGGATCGTCGGGTGTCCGCCCGGAGGGTCCGCCGGCACGTCGTTCTGAAGGGGGACGGAAATATCGATCAGCTTGCGGGTCATGCATGCGCTCCGGCGTTTGGTGCTTGAGGAGTTGCGGCTGGTTGGGGCGCGAATGTCAAATCCGCTCCACCGGCCCACTGCGGGCGGCAGGTTTAGGGAGTTTGCATGAAGTTGCGGAGAGCCCTCAAGCCGGGGTATCTCGCGGCTTGCCGCAGCCGCGAAACGCCATTATACGTTCCCCCGCGTCGGCCAAATCACCTTGAGGGGTTGCGGCCCGGCGTTCGCCCCAACACTGCTAACCTGTTGGTTTTGTGCGATTAATGCTCCCTTCGTCTATCGGTTAGGACGCCACCCTTTCACGGTGGAGAGAGCGGTTCGATTCCGCTAGGGAGCGCCATTTGATTTTAAAGCCGATTAAAATCAGATAGTTATGGCGTCCTCGTCGTCCATTCCCTGAAACGTCCGATAATCCGTCCTGCACAGAGCCATCGCGCCGCCAGCGGTGACGCACAGTCCGGCACGGTCGGACGTCGGCCTGATGGGATGTGAACTGGCGGGCATCGATTCCCGCCCCCGCATCACCGGCAGTTAGTTCGCCGACAATGGGGTGCTGATCTCGTTTATCAGTTTCACCAGGTCGGCTTGGCGTGACATGCCTGTCTTCGCGTAGATCCTGTTGAGATGGGTTTTCAACGTATTTTCGCTGATGCCCAGGGTCTCGGAACTCCCGGCGGAGGTCGTGCCGCTTCCAATTGTTCTCAACACACGCGCCTCGGCGGGTGTCAGGTCAAACAGCGTGGCAAGAACCGCTTCAGGCATCGGTGATGCGGACGTTGTGGTCGAGACAAAGATAGCGGCACTCGCAGGTTTGAGTGCCGAACGCGCCACACCCTGATTCAACGGAAGAACATAGGCGACTGCAGGCGGCTTCCCCTTTGCGGATACGGGCAACCCAATCCCTTTCGATCCGACAGAAAGATCCGAGGCGCCGCTTGCGATTGCTTCAAGCAGCGCGTCGCCGATAGCAGCATTCTCGGGTTGTATTCTTCCATCCTGGCGCTGGATCGGCCCTTCGTCAGCGAACATTCTTTCCGCACTGGCATTCGCGTAAAGAATTTCGCCCCGCGCATCGGTCAGCACAACCGGGACTGCGAGGTGCTGGAGAGAGTCGCGAAACCGAAGGGTTGTGACGCGCGCATTGTCCAGCAAGTCGCCGATGAGGGCCGCGCGGCGAAGATGAGGACAGAGAAGGGCCAGAAACCGTTCGTCCTCCGGGTCGAACGCGGCTCGATCCAGACGCGTCGTCACTCCCAGGAGGCCTATACGGTCTGGCGTATGAACGAACTTCGTAATGCAGCCTTCCCGCAAGCCTTGCGGGCCGGCCCATTCGCGAAAGAAGGCCGTTTGCTGGAGTGCACTTTCCGACATGATCGAGAGCGTGGAAATCGGCGTATCGACATCCCCGGTGACGGCGGCCTTCAGACCCGGAATTTGATCGAAGTTGTAATCTTCCAGCTCGCGCATCCGTGCCGGATCCCAGGGGGACTGGGCAGCAAAGCGGCCTTGATTGTCGGATGCACCGGCTAACGCGATGGTGGTGTACGCAGCGCCCATCGTCTGCGTTATGCGGGTCAGCACATCGGGCCAGCCGTCTGGACTTAATGCGCAGTCGTAAATGTCACCGATGATCGAAGAGAGCGTTTCGTTGCTGACGGTAGCCATTCGCGGCCTTCTGAATTTGCCCCCTCGTGATGTGCGAAAGCCGGGCGTAAGTCAATTTGTGTGATTCAAGCCACCATGCGCCGTTAAATCATCGGCCTCATACTTCGGGGTGACGACACGTCACGCCCGGCCAAATAGCCATAAGCTCACGATTCCGGAATGAATCGATGTTTTGAGCATTTGAGGGCTTCGATGAAGACGTATTTGGTCGCGGCAGTCGCGATCCTGGGTGTCACGGACGTACAGGCTGCCGATATTGAAGCGCGTAGCTTCAAAAAGGCGCCTCCGATGGCGACTGTCTCGAACTGGACAGGCTTCTACGCGGGCCTCAACGTGGGCTATGGCTTTAACGATCCGGTTGCAACCTTTGCAGGCAACGACATCGTATCCCAGAACGTATTGAACTTTTCGGCTCCAAACCCGGCATCAGCGGTTGCCTACGATGTTAAGGGCGTCCTCGGCGGCGCGCAGTTCGGTTACAATTTTCAGGTTTCGCCGAGTTGGCTGATGGGTGTTGAAGCTGACATCCAAGGCAGCGACATCAAGGGATCGGCATCGACGTCATACGTTTATGTTGGCCGACCGGGACAGATTGATACGCAGCAGAATGTTGAATGGTTCGGAACGCTTCGTGCGCGTGCTGGATTTCTTGCGGCGGATAACCTGCTCGTCTACGGAACGGGCGGCTTGGCTTACGGATCTGTCCATTCGAACTCGACCCTCACCAATACCATTGGCTATACCGCAACGAGCTCCGGCTTCGCTGCCGTCTGTCCCGCTAATTCAGCGCCTTGCTATACCGGGCCAGCAACCAAGTTGATGGCCGGTTATACTGTTGGTGGTGGCTTCGAGTACGCCGCTTGGAGAAATATTTCTCTGAAGGCTGAGTATCTTTACGTCAATCTCGGAAGCAGCAACATTACTTCGTCCGCACCTGGTCTCATAGGCTCTGCAACTTCGACCTATAATACGCACTTCAGCGATCTGGATTTCCATGTTCTGCGCGTTGGCGCGAACTATCATTTCTGATGCGTTTTTCTTTGATCGGCTAAATATAAACCCGGCCCCTCGTCGGATCGACTTTGAAGGGCGAACCATCAAGGCTCGCTTGGAGGAACAAGGTCTGCTTTGAGGAAAGCAGACCTTGTTGGGTACGATTTCGATCGCTCCCCGGATCACTGGCCGTCAGGCGTTGGTGCCGCCATCGACCGTGAGGTTTGCGCCGGTGATGTAAGACGCTTCGGGACTGGCGACGAACGCCACCAGCGCTGCAACTTCGTCCGCCGTACCGTAGCGGTTGAGCGCTGTGACAACCCTCTGCGGGGTTGCCCAGTCGCCACCAGCCGGATTGAGATCGGTATCGATCGGTCCAGGCTGCACGTTGTTGACGGTGATGCCCCGGTCGCCGACCTCGCGTGACAGGCCCTGTGTAAACATCCGGATCGCACTCTTTGTTGCCGAATATGGCACCAGCCCCGGTGTCATCATGCGCTCGCCGACGCATGAACCGATCGAGATGATGCGGCCGCCATCGTTCATCTCCTTCAGCGCCGCCTGCGTGGTGACGAAGACTCCGCGAATGTTGAGGTTGATCACCTGATCCAGTTCTTCAAGCGTGGTCTCTTCAAACTTCTTCGGGATCGCGGTGCCCGCATTGTTGACGAGTACATCGAGCTTGCCGAGCGCGCTGACAGTCTTGGCGACTGCGGCCTGCACCGCCTTGGGATCGGTGGCGTCGGCCTGAATCGCGATCGCCTTGCCGCCCGCGTTTTCAATGGACTTGACGACGGCGGCGGCGGCATCCGCGCCTTTGGCGTATGTGATGGCCACCCTGGCGCCATCGGCGGCGAGACGTCGGGCGATGGCTGAGCCGATTCCCCGCGAGCCGCCGGTGACGAGTGCGGTCTTGCCTTCGAGTTTCTTTGTCATGACGAATGTCCTTTGTGCGCGGTGAAAAGATGTCTGGCTGGGATGACAATCAACTGGCGGTCTTGCCGCCGTTGATGCTGATGATCTGTCCCGTGATGAATGAAGCTTTGTCGGAAGCCACAAACAGGATGGCATCCGCAAGCTCTTCGGGCTTGCCAGCCCGCCGAAGCGGAATGCCGGCGACCAGGCCCGCCTTGCGGTCGGTCGATCCGGTAAAGCGATCGAGCATTGCGGTGTCGACCGGGCCGGGCGCGATGGCATTGACGCGGACGCCGAAAGCCGCGGCTTCCAGCGCGCCGGATTTGGTCAGGCCCTCGACCGCATGCTTGCTTGCGGTGTAGAGCGACGCATTCGCCGCACCGCGGCTGCCCATGGTCGATGAAATGTTGACGATATTGCCGAAGCCCTGCGACTGCATCACGCGCAATTCGTGCTTCATGCAAAGGAGGACGCCGAGTACGTTGGTGTCGAAGGTCGCCGCATAACTGGCCGCCGTCTGTTCGGTCACGGGGCCGGGGACACCTTCGGTGCCTGCATTGTTCACAGCGATGTCGAGACGGCCAAATCGCGCGATGGTCTTGTCGACCATCATGCGAACGTCATCTTCCTTGCGGACGTCGGCGTTAATGAACTCGGCTTCGGAGCCGAACGTGCGAAGGTGCTTGACGAGTTCTGCGCCGGCTTCCTCACGCCGGCCGGCAACAGTCACCATGGCGCCTTGCCTGGCAAAGGCAATCGCGGTGGAGCGTCCGATCCCCGTCAGTCCGCCTGTGATCAAAACGGCCCATGTAACCATGATAAACTCCTGGTGATCGGTTCTTTCCGCCGGCATCATCTTGAGGGCTTTGCTGCGCCGAATTTCCGCTTTCCGTGCGGGAAAATTCATAAAAGGGCGCAGGCATGCCGTCCTGAAGCCTTGGTGAAGCCTTCTGAAATTGTTCTGAAATCTGGGCGATCCCGGCCGGGTTATTGCCTTGCAAGCGGTATCGGGGGAGTGCAGAGTCGCTGCAGTGCCAAAACTCCGTTTCGATACCGGAGTGAGACGTGAATCTGCTTCCTCAAGACATCAGACCAGGCGAGACGAACACGGTGGATCGGCTCAAGATTGCCGACCTGACGCTCGATCTGCGGCAAGAGGAATTGCGCGATGCGACGGGCACCCGCATCGATTTGCGAAACAGATCGTTCGGCGTGTTGCGGCATCTCGCGACAAACGCAGGACGGGTTGTTTCCAAGGATGAATTGCTGGCCGCGAATTGGCCGGGCGTAACGGTCACCGAAGACTCGCTCACTCAGTGCATTTCCGAGATCCGTCGACTGCTGGGCGATTCCGGCCGCGATCTGATCCGCACCGTGCCCCGCCGCGGCTATATGATTTCCGTGCCGGAGACGACTGTCCGGGCAGGGCGGGAGATTTCGGGCGGGCCAACCGTCGCCGTCTGGCCTTTCGAGGATAACACCGGCGATCGTGGACTCGATGCGCTTGCAGAGGGGCTGACGCAGCAGATCGTTTCTGCGCTCGGACGCTTTGGCGAATTGCGTGTCCTCTCGAGGGGCGTGACGAAATTCTACAAAAGCGAATTTCCTGACGCGACTGATTTCGGGCGCGCACTTGGTGTGGATTACCTCGTGGAAGGCAATCTGCGGCAGGACGGTCAACTGAGCCGCATCGACATACAACTGTCGGACGCACGGACAGGCGCACAGGTCTGGAGCAAGATATTCAAGACGAACGCGACCGATACCAGCCTGCTCGCGATACAGGACGAGATTTCAGGCCAGGCGAGTGCCATGATCGGCAGCTATTGGGGCGCGATCGGCGCTGCCGAATACAGGCGCATCCAGAACAAGCCCAGCGCTGAACTGACGCCTTACGAGTGCATCGTACAGGGTGTCATCGGAACGCCGACCGACGCCACCATTCTGGAGCCGGTGGCAAAAGCACGCGATTGCCTGGAGCGCCTGACGCGCAACGAGCCGCGAAATGCTGCTGCATGGGCCGCTCTGGTTCTGGTTTTCAACAATCAGAGGACCTGGGGCTTTCCTTCGCCGTCAGGCGAGGTCGCCAGCGTTGTCACGCGTCTTCATCTGGCGGACAGGGCGGTCGAAGCGGCAAACAAGGCGCTCGAGATTGCACCGAACGATGCGTTCGTTCGTGGGCTTGTCGCCCGTGCCGCCTGGATGGCCGGCCAGTCCGATCTGCTCCGCATCGAGACGATGCGCGCGATCGAACTCAATCCGAACGATCCGCAAAATCTCGGTCCGCTCGGCAACCTCATGGCCTATTCCGGTTTCTGGGAGGAGGGCGTTGCTCTCGCCGAGAAGGGCATCGCTTTGACCGCCCCCAGCACACCCCGGTGGTGGTGGTGGGCGATTGCCAAATGCGCCTGGGCGCACGACGACTATGCGCGGGCATTCGATGCATTCCGCCAGTCCTATGTGGAGCAGCACTGGGTCAGCCATCTGCACATGGCCTACACCTTGCCATTCCTCGACCGGGCGAAAGAAGCCAGGGCGCACGTCGCAACCCTCTTGAAAATGCGGCCGGGATTCTCGATCGCCGAGGCGGACGCCTATTACAAAATGTGGTGCTTCGCGCCGTCATATCGCGAAAAGATGTGCCACGCGCTCCGGATCGCCGGGCTTCCCGAAGTCGGCTGATTTTTCCGGTTATGCCGGAACCCCTCGCCATGCATGGCCGTTGTCGCTTCAGGGAGGCGTCATTGGAGGCTGCAATGGCTGATCGCTTGCAACAGATCCATGTAAGTCCCGACGAGCATATCGGCAGTCCCGGTCTGGAAGAGGCTGCCTACGTCGCCGGGTGGGCATTGAGCTGCTCGGCTGCCTTAGGTGTGGTTTTGCTGGTTTGGCACCTCAATATCTGACCACCCGCTCGTGGCCTTAGAGAATACCGACTCACCTGTCTTGCGGATGGCAAGAGCGGGCGTCTTTCGATGATTGTACTTCAAGTGTTGGATGAAGTTGTTCATCCAAAAATTTCAGTATGATTCATAAGGCTTTTTAGACCTTTTCTTTTAAGATCAGATCGCGGCCATCCGCGTCGGGGCTCGCCGCCGCGGCGGAATGCACTATGCTGCGGCCCCATGAGTCCCCATCCGCTGTCCCGCATCGTCAGCCGTTTCAAGCGCGAGCCCTCGCGCACCGGTTCCCTCATCATCACTTTCTATGGCGACGCGATCCTGCCGCGCGGCGGATCTGTCTGGCTGGGCACGCTGCTGCAGTTTCTCGACATGCTCGGGACTGACGGCGGCGTGGTCCGCACGGCGGTGTCGCGCCTTGCCGCAGACGGCTGGCTCGACCGCGACAAGGCAGGCCGCAAGAGCTTCTACAAACTCGCCAGGCGCGGCCGGGAGCGTTTCGAGACCGCCGTCGCGCATGTCTACAATCCGCATCCATCGGATTGGGCAGGGCGCTTTGAACTGCTGCTGATTGGAAACGGCGCAGACCGCGACGCATCGCGGGCGGTGCTGACGGAGGCGGGATTCGGCAGCCCCATGCCCGGCGTGTGGGTGGCGCCGTCGGATGTGCCGACACCATCCCTTGCGAAAAGCGCAATCCGGCTCGAAGTCTCGGCCGACGATGACGCCGGGCGGCGGCTGGTCGAGGCGAGCTGGTCGCTGGAACGGACCGCCGACTCCTATCGCGAGTTCATGAAAACCTTCGCGCCGCTGGAGGACTGGGTTCGCGCCGCCAATGACATTGCGCCAGCAGATGCGATCCTCGCGCGGGTGCTTCTGATCCATCATTACCGGCGGGTGATCCTGCGCGATCCGCTGCTTCCCGCATCGCTTTTGCCGCCCGCCTGGCCCGCGCTGGAGGCGCGAAAATTCTGCGCCAGTCTTTATCAAGCGCTTCTGCCCGCTTCGGAATCCTGGCTGGACACATACGGGGAAAGCGCAACGGGTTCCTTGCAGCCGCCGGGGCCGGAACTCGGCAAGAGGTTCTCCGACGTGCAGCGCAATATGTTACAAAAATAACTTGCTTAGAGTTATTCTTGTTATATATTGATCGCCGTCTCCCGGGAGGAAACGGCGATGTACACCCAAGCGCTCAATACATCCGAAGCGGAAGTCGTTCATGTCGAGGACGCGCAGCGCGCGGCGCATTTTCAGGCGCGCATCGATGCCGATGATCGCATCGAAGCGAACGACTGGATGCCGGCGGCCTATCGCAAGACGTTGACGCGCCAGATTTCTCAGCATGCCCATTCCGAAATCGTTGGCATGCTGCCGGAAGGCAACTGGATCACCCGCGCGCCGACCCTGCGCCGCAAGGCCGCGCTGCTCGCCAAGGTGCAGGACGAGTGCGGTCATGGTCTGTATCTGTACGCCGCCGCTGAAACGCTCGGCTCATCCCGTGAGGAGCTTTACGATGCCATGCTGAGCGGTAAGGCGAAGTATTCCTCGATTTTCAACTATCCGACGCCGACCTGGGCTGACATCGGCGCGATCGGCTGGCTGGTGGACGGCGCGGCGATCATGAACCAGATTCCGCTATGCCGATGCTCGTATGGTCCCTATGCGCGCGCCATGATCCGCGTCTGCAAGGAAGAGTCCTTCCATCAGCGTCAGGGCTACGAGATCATGCTCACGCTGGCGCGCGGCACCGAAGAGCAGAAGGCGATGGCGCAGGATGCACTGAACCGCTGGTGGTGGCCGTGCCTGATGATGTTCGGCCCGCCGGATAGTCAGAGCCAGCACAGCGATCAGTCGACGGCGTGGAAGATCAAGCGCTTCTCGAACGACGACCTGCGTCAGAAGTTCGTCGATGCCACCGTGCCGCAGGCGCACTATCTCGGCCTCACGCTTCCGGATGCGGACCTCAAGTTCAACGAGGAGACGAAGCACTGGGACTACGGTGCGATCGACTGGGACGAGTTCAAGCAGGTGCTCGCGGGCAATGGCCCGTGCAACCGCGACCGTATGGCCGCGCGCCGCAAGGCGCATGATGAAGGCGCATGGGTTCGCGAAGCGGCGGCTGCCTATGCCGCGAAACAACAGGCGCGCAGCACCGCTGCGGTTGCCGCGTAAGGAGCCGGTCATGACAACTCAGAACACCCAGCTTTGGGAAGTTTTCATCCGCAGCCGCAATGGCCTCGCGCACAAGCATGTCGGCTCGCTCCATGCGGCCGACGCGACTCTGGCGCTTCAGGCGGCGCGAGACATCTACACGCGGCGCGGCGAGGGACTCTCGATCTGGATCGTGCCGTCGAATGCGATCATTGCGTCGGACCCGTCCGAGAAGGGCATGATGTTCGAGCCGGCGATGTCGAAAATCTATCGCCATCCGACTTTCTATGATGTGCCGGACGAAGTCGGGCATATGTGACGAATTGTCGTCATTACTAGCCAGCGGGTCCGCGCAAGGCGCGGCCCGATGATAAACTCCGCGAAGCAATCCATGGCTACGCGCACAAAGCTGGATTGCTTCGTCGCCATAGCGCGTCAAAGACACGCGTAAACGAGCTAATGGCTCCTCACAATGACGAAGCTAACGCGATTTGGACAACGTCATGACCACTGCATCGATCACCGTTACCGAAAGTCCGCTGGTTCTCTACGCGCTGCGCCGCGCCGACGATGCGCTGATCCTTGGCCATCGTGTGTCGGAATGGTGCGGCCATGCGCCGATGCTGGAAGAGGACATGGCGCTGGCCAATATGGGCCTCGATTTGATCGGGCAGGCGCGCGAACTTTACTCATATGCGGGGAAAGTCGAAGGCGCGGGCCACGACGAGGATAAGCTCGCTTATCTGCGCGATGTCCGCCAGTACCGCAATCTGCTGCTGGTCGAGCAGCCGAACGGCGACTTCGCCCGGACCATCGTGCGGCAGTTCTTCTACTCGGCATTCGCCGATCCGTACTGGCGCGCGATGATGAACTCCAGGGATGCGACGCTGGCCGCGATTGCCGCAAAATCCGAGAAGGAAAGCGCCTATCATCTGCGCCACACCTCGGAATGGATGATCCGCCTCGGCGACGGCACGGCTGAGAGCCATCGTCGTGCGCAGACAGCCATTGACGATTTATGGTCGTTTACAGGCGAACTGTTCCATGCCGATGCAAACGACAAAGACCTGATTTCAACTGGCATCGCGATTGATCCGGAAATCCTCCGAAGCGTCTGGGCTGACACCGTTTCGAATGTCCTCGGCGTTGCGACACTCAAGCGTCCGTCTAGCGACTGGATGCAGAAGGGCGGCCGTACCGGCAACCACACCGAGCATCTCGGTCATCTGCTCAGCGAGTTGCAATCGATGCAGCGAACCTTTCCGAACGCAACATGGTAACCCCCGGCACCAGCACACATGATCTCCGCCAGGCCGCATGGAATGCGGCGGCGCAGGTGGTCGATCCGGAGATTCCGGTTCTGACCATCGCGGATCTTGGCGTGCTGCGCGAGGTCACGGTGACCGACGACGGAGTCGAAGTGGCGATCACGCCGACCTATTCCGGCTGTCCCGCGATGAACATGATCGCGCTGGAAATAGAACTGGCGCTGGAGCGCGAAGGTATCCGCAATCCGAAGGTGCGCACGGTGTTGTCGCCGGCCTGGACCACGGACTGGATGAGCGAGCAGGGCCGCCAGAAGCTGAAAGAGTACGGCATC
>CAZQMD010000017.1:0-22503 GCA_964594185.1 uncultured Afipia sp.
GCGAAACCGCCGCCGGAGGCCGCACCATGCACCAGCGCGATGATCGGCTGCGGGCAGCGCCGCATCAGCATCACGATGTCCGCGATGGAGCGCTGATGATCGAGCGCATCGGCAACGCTCGGCGGCGGCGCATTGGGCGGACGCCGGCTCATCGCCTCTTTCAGATCGAGCCCGGCGCAGAACGCCCGGCCCGCCCCTTTCAGCACGACGATCCGGGTGCGCGTGTTGCGCGCCAGATCGCCGAAATACTGATTGAGCGCATCGATCATCTGATCGTCGAGCGCGTTCAGGCTGTCCGGGCGATTGAGGGTCACCCAGTCCACGCCGTCGATGTGCTCGACAATCAGAGGCATCGCGGTCATCGCGTTACCGCGGCGCCATGCGGATCGCGCCGTCGAGGCGGATCGTTTCACCGTTGAGCATCGGGTTCTCGACAATGGCCACCGCGAGCTGGGCGTATTCGCTCGGATCGCCGAGACGCGCCGGATGCGGCACCTGCGCGCCGAGGCTCTTCTGCGCTTCTTCGGACAGGCCCATCAGCAGCGGCGTCAGGAACAGGCCCGGCGCGATGGTCATGACGCGGATGTTGAGCGAGGCGAGATCGCGCGCCACCGGCAGGGTGAGGCCGACGATGCCGCCCTTCGAGGCCGAATAGGCAGCCTGACCGATCTGGCCATCGAACGCCGCGACGCTCGCGGTGTTGATGCACACGCCGCGTTCCTCGCCAATCGGCGCTGCGGTCTGCATGCGCTCGGCGACAAGGCGGATGCAGTTGAACGAGCCGATCAGGTTGACCTTGATGATGCGCGAGAAGTGATCGAGCGGATAGGCGCCGTTCTTGCCGACGGTCTTCACCGCGCCGCCGATACCGGCGCAGTTCACCAGCACGCGGATGGTGCCGTGCGCGGCTTCAGCCTTCGCGATGGCTTCCTTGACCGGCGCTTCTTCCGAGACGTCGCCGACCAGCGCGAGACCCTTGATCTCGGCGGCGACCTTCTCGGCGCCTTCCTTGTTCATGTCGATGACGGCGACCTTCGCGCCCTTCGCAGCCATGGCGCGCGCGGTCGCTGCGCCCAGACCCGAACCGCCGCCGGTGATGAGAACTGAAACATCCTTGAGCTGCATACGTCGTTTTCCTGCTTTGGAGTGAAATGCTGTTTAAGTCGCGAGACTTCAGGAGGCTTTCGCGGCGGTCTTCTGCGACCACTGCGAAAGAATGTCGGCGGCATCGACCAGCGGCACCGCCGGCGATCCCTGAATATTGGACGGCGTGCGCGAGAAGCGCGGCGCGGGCGCCGGCTGCACATGACCATCGACATTGAGAAAGGTTTTACGTGCCGCAAGATGCGGATGCGATGGCGCATCGAACAGTCCGCGCACGGCAGCCGCACAGGCATCAGAGCCTTCGAGAATGGCCGCCCATTCATCACGCGTCTTGGTCTTGAACAGCGCCGTCATTTTTTCATGCAGGTTGGGCCAACCTGCTTTATCCATCTGCCGGTCGTAGCAATCCTCGCTCAGCCCGGCGAGCTGGCGCAGCTCCGCATAGAACTGCGGCTCGAGCGCGCCGATCGCCATATGGCCGCCGTCCTTGCATTCATAGGTGCGATAGAATGGCGCGCCGCCATCGAGCAGGTTGGTGCGCGGCTGATCGGTCCAGCGCCCGATCGCCTTCATGCTGTGGAACATGGTCAGCATGCTGGAAACACCATCGCACATCGCGGCATCGACCACCTGGCCTTTGCCCGACGCGCGCGCCTCGATCACGGCCGCGAGCACGCCGACGACGAGATAAAGCGCGCCGCCGCCGTAGTCACCGACAAGATTGAGCGGCGAGACAGTTTCGCCATTGGCCGCACGGAACGAATCCAGCGCACCGGTGATGGCGATGTAGTTGATGTCATGACCCGCCGCCTGCGCCAGCGGGCCTTCCTGACCCCAGCCTGTCATGCGGCCATAGACCAGCTTCGGATTACGCTTGAGCACGGCGTCCGGCCCGAGACCGAGACGCTCCATCACCTGCGGACGAAATCCTTCGATCAGCACATCCGCAGCACCGATCAGGTCGAGCGCCTTGGCAATGTCGGCCGGATTCTTCAGATCGAGTTCGATGACGCGGCGGCCGCGGTTGACGAAATCCCGCACATCGCGCTTGCCCTGTCCGGGCCGCGCGATCGACACCACATCCGCACCCATGTCGGACAACAGCATCGAGGCAAACGGGCCAGGCCCAATGCCGGCAAATTCAACGACGCGCACACCGCGCAATGGTCCCGTTGCAGCCGAACGCTCCGTCATACGCTTCTCCCAAACTCAACGTCTTCTTGTTTTATCGGCGCGCCAGTTTCTTTTGAGACCCGACGCGCTGCTTGTTCTTTAATTTAGTGCAGTCCTATCACGCCTTGGTGGCAGGCGGCTTCTCCGTGTCAAACGACATGGCAGCCCTGTCAGTCAGCAGTCCTCCAAGGAATAGCGTCGTCATATGCTTGATGTATTGCCGCCGCACATCATCGGTAATGCCGCTCGACCCGAAGAATCGCGCATTCATCTGGCGGCCATAGAAAAGATTGTCACACGCCCCGTTGAGGCCGATGTAGAACAGCGACGGATCGACCTGGCGGAATTCGCCTGCCGCGACACCCTGTTCAAGCAGTACGCGCACGAAGCCGAACAGCGGATCGATAAAGAAGCGATGAACTTCTTTCGACGTCGCCTCGCTGCCTTGATGCAACAGCAGATGGATCAGCCGGCTCAGATAGGGCACGCGATAGTAGGCATTGATGATGCCTGCGATATGCCGGCGCATTTTTTCGGTGGGTGAAATCGGCTGGTCGAGCACGAAAGCAAGATTGCTCATTTCGGCAGCGGCGTCGCGCGCGAGCAGCGCCAGCAAAAGGCCGTCCTTGTTGCCGAAATGATATTTCACCAGCGCGGCATTCACGCCGGACTTCTGTGCAATCTCGCTGAGCGACACGTCGGTCGTGTTCCGCTCGATCATGAGATCGCCCGCCGCGACCAGAAGCTTCGCAGCGGTCGCATTCATCGGAGCGGTTTCCTTTTCGGGAACCGGCTTCGATGCAGGGCGGCGCGGCGCTTTGGCGATGGTGGCTGACATACACGGTCTCGAAACACGGGAGACTACAGCTAACCTGATGATCGGTCCGCGCTCAAGAGTTAATTGAGCGATTGACTAAATCTCGTACCGCGACTTTAATCGCGCCCAACCGGCAACAATCCAACAGGGAGGTTCAAAATGGCCGAAGCCTATATCGTCGCCACGGCCCGCACCGCGGGCGGACGCAAGGGAGGCCGCCTCGCGGGCTGGCATCCGGTCGATCTCGCCGCCTCGGTGCTGGATTCGCTGGTGGACCGCACCGGCGTTGATCCCGCGCAGGTCGAAGACGTGATCATGGGCTGCGTCATGCAGGCCGGCGAACAGTCGAACAATGTCGCCCGCAACGCCGTGATGGCCTCGAAGCTTCCGGAAAGCGTGCCCGCGACTTCGGTCGACCGCCAGTGCGGTTCGTCGCAACAGGCGCTGCACTTCGCCGCGCAGGCCGTCATGGCAGGCTCGATGGATATCGTGATCGCAGCCGGCGTCGAAGGCATGACCCGTGTGCCGATGGGCCTTCCGGCCACGCTCGCCGCCAAGAACGGCTTCGGCAACTATTACAGCCTCGGCATTCAGGCGAAGTATCCGAATATCCAGTTCAGCCAGTTCACCGGCGCGGAAATGATGGCCGAGAAGTACGGTCTCGCGAAGGAAGAACTCGATCAATACTCCTACCAGAGCCACCAGAAGGCCATCGCGGCGACCCAGGCCGGCGCGTTCAAGGACGAGATCGTTCCGCTCAAGTTCACCCGCGATGACGGCTCCTCCGACATTCACAGCATCGACGAAGGCATCCGCTTCGATGCCACCATCGAAGGCATTCGCGGCGTCAAGACGATTGCGGAAGGCGGCAAACTCACCGCAGCCAGCGCCAGCCAGATCTGCGACGGCGCATCCGGCGTCATGATCGTCAACGAGAAGGGCCTCAAGGCGCTCGGCATCGCGCCGCTGGCGCGCATCCATCACATGACCATGATCGGCGGCGATCCCGTCATCATGCTGGAAGCGCCATTGCCCGCGACCCATCGCGCGCTGAAGAAGGCCGGCATGAAGATCGACGATATCGATCTGTTCGAAGTCAACGAGGCGTTCGCCTCGGTGCCGACCGCGTGGCTCAAGGACACCGGCGCTGACCCGTCGCGGCTCAATGTCAACGGTGGCGCCATCGCACTCGGCCATCCGCTCGGCGGCTCCGGCACCAAGCTGATGACCACGCTGGTCAACGCACTCAAGCAGCGCAACAAGCGTTACGGCCTGCAGACCATGTGCGAAGGCGGCGGCATGGCCAACGTCACCATCATCGAACGGCTGTAATCAGACAGTTGTTGCGAAGGGCGGGTTCATCACCCGCCCTTTTTCATGCCGGCGGGCATCGCCGGCATTTTCAAAGCTCAAACGAGCGGCACAAGCCGCCGGAGCATCGGGACCAGAGGAAACGCCCGGAACACGCCCAAGGAGCGACATGTCTCATCCATCGATTCACGCGCAGTCAACGCCGGACAAGATCGCCTATCAGATGGCGGGCAGCGGCGAGGCCATCACCTATCGCGATCTCGACCGCCGCTCCAATCAGGGCGCGCATTTTTTCCGGTCGCTCGGCCTGAAGAAGGGCGACCACATCGCGCTGCTGATGGAAAACAATATCGCCTTCATGGAAATCTGCTGGGCGGCGCAACGCAGCGGGCTCTATTACACCGCGATCAGCCGTTATCTTACGCCGGACGAGATCGCCTACATCGTCAAGGATTGCGGCGCGCAGGTCGTCATCACCACGCCGAAATGCATGCCCTCGATCGAGCCGCTGCTCGATAGCGCATCGGGCGCAACCCATTTCTTCATCACCGGTGCGGCACAGGGCGGCTTCAAATCCTGGAACGATGCGCTGGCGGCACAGCCCACGACGCCGATTTCCGACGAAGCTGCCGGTTACGACATGCTGTATTCGTCAGGCACCACGGGCAGGCCCAAGGGGATCAAGCGCCCGCTGACCGAGCCTTCGATCCTGGTGCCCAATCCGCTGCTCAAGCTCTTGTGCTCGACCATGTGCGGCATGACGGAGGACAGCATCTATCTTTCGCCCGCGCCGCTCTATCACGCGGCTCCGTTGCGCTTCAACATGATGTGCGCCGCGCTCGGCGGCACCTCGGTCATCATGGAATCGTTCGACGCCGAAGAGTTTCTGCGGCTGGTCGAGAAGCACAAGGCGACGCAGTCGCAGCTTGTGCCGACCATGTTCGTGCGCATGCTGAAGCTGCCGGATGACGTCCGCGCCAAATATAATACATCGACATTGAAAGGCGCGGTGCACGCCGCCGCCCCCTGCCCCGCCGATGTGAAAGCGAAGATGATCGACTGGTGGGGACCGATCCTGATCGAATATTACGCCGGCTCCGAAGGCAACGGCGTCACGGTCTCGACATCGAAGGACTGGCTGGCGCATCGCGGCACGGTCGGCCGCGCGGTGGTCGGCGAGATCAAGATTCTGGATGATGACGGCGTCGAATTGCCAATCGGAGAAACCGGCACGGTGTATTTCGCAGGCGGCCCGCAGTTCGCCTACCACAACGACAGCGACAAGACGCAACGCGCTTATAATGACCGCGGCTGGTCGACCCTTGGCGATGTCGGCTATCTCGACACTGACGGCTTTCTCTATCTCACCGACCGCAAGGCTTACATGATCATTTCCGGCGGCGTGAACATCTATCCGCAGGAAACCGAAGACGTCCTGATCTCGCATCCGGCGGTGGCGGATGTCGCGGTGTTCGGCGTTCCGAACGAGGAAATGGGCGAAGAGGTCAAGGCGGTGGTGCAGCCGCACGACATGGCACGCGCCGGCAAGGACCTCGAAGCCGAACTGATCCTGTTCTGCCGCAAGCATTTGTCGCCGATCAAATGCCCGAAAAGCGTGGACTTCGAAGCCGAACTGCCGCGCACGCCCACCGGCAAGCTGGTGAAACGTCATCTACGCGACAAGTACTGGGCGAGGGTGAAGAAGACACCGGCCCAGGCGTGAAACTCGTCATTGCGAGCGAAGCGAAGCAATCCATTCTTCAAATAAAATATGGATTGCTTCGTCGCTTCGCTCCTCGCAATGACAGCCATCTACAACCTTACCTGACGCTCACTCTTCCTTCAGCCACTGCTCCAGGAGCATGACATCGGGTGGCTGGAGATATTTGGTCGTCCACATATCGACCGCCCACTCGATCCGGCTTTGCTTTTCCACGATCACGGCAGTGTTGTGCGGCAACTGCATCGCAAGGATGTTGCCGCGATAACGCGGGTTGCCGACCGTGTGATGCTTGAACAGGCCCCATTCCTGCAACACCAGCAACAGGCTTGAGACATTCCGGGTCGAGTCCCAGCAATCGTAATTGTTGGCATCGGCCCGGTTGCGGATGTCGGCGCGGGCGACGCGCGTTGTCGTGCCGATCTCCGGTCCCATCCGCTTGTCGAACCACACCACCGCTTTCTGAATCGCGGCACGCTCGGCAACGGCCGACGCCTTGCCCGATGCGATGATCTGGGCCAGCGCCTTGCGATCTGCCGCGGTGAAATCGAGTTCGACCCGGCGGCGGCACACGAATCCGTAGCAGACCGTCATGGTCTCGGCCGTCGGCGGACTGGTCGACACCGACGTGTAGAGTTCGCTCTGCTGCGACGTCAGTTGCATCGCGGACAAGGGCTGTGCTGCAAAAGCCAAGCCCAGACCAATCGCTACGATTGAAACAGCACGAGGCATGGAAGGAAACTGAAACAACGCACAATCCTGCAATATCTGTCCGGCAGAACTATCGCCGGATTTGATCGGCAATCAACAGCGCGATTGCAACAGTGGGGAAGATTCAGCGGAAGCAGTTCCGCTACACCGGCAGCGGCGCATCGCGCTTCACCTCTTCCATCACCGCATAGGTTCGCGTCTCACGCACGCCGGGCAGCGCC
Organism: uncultured Afipia sp.; assembly: GCA_964594185.1. Classification (GTDB taxonomy): domain Bacteria; phylum Pseudomonadota; class Alphaproteobacteria; order Rhizobiales; family Xanthobacteraceae; genus Afipia. The sequence continues at coordinate 7,058 of CAZQMD010000017.1, forward strand.
AGCAATGTCTCGCCAAGAAACCGCCGGTACGCGGTCATGTCGGGCAGGCGCGCCTTGACCAGATAGTCGAAACCGCCCGCCACCATATGACATTCCAGCACTTCGGGCGCGAGTTTCACGGCCTCCGCAAAACGCTCGAACACATCCGGTGTGGTCTTGTCGAGCAGGACTTCAACAAACACGAGAAGACCTAGTCCGAGCCGGTGCGGATTAAGCCGCGCGCCATATCCTTCAATAAAGCCATCGCGCTGCAGCCGCTTCAGCCGCTCGCCAATGGACGTAGGCGACAGGCCGATGCGCTCCGCCAGTTCGACATTGGCGATGCGCCCGTCGGCTTGCAAAATATCGAGGATTTTTCGGTCAATCCTGTCAAGATCGCTCATAATTCCGGCCATAAAGATTATTCACCAGATTATCTAAGGCAAAGGTCCGAATTTGTCTATCGAACCACGGCGCGAAGCGGAGATAGGATAGCGCACATTTAGAGGATGCCATGCCAGAGCCGCTTCCGCCGTTTTCAGCCCCCTACGCACCCGAGGACAGCGAGATCGCAGCAAGGCTGCTGGCCCTGCCCTCGCTCTCCGCCGAACAGAATGCCCGGATCGATGCGACCGCCACCCGCCTGATCGAGGCCGTGCGAGGCGAGGATGGCGGTTTCGGGGGCGTGGAGGACATGCTGCGCGAATTCTCGCTCTCGACCAAGGAGGGCCTCGCGCTGATGGTGCTTGCCGAGGCGCTGCTGCGGGTGCCCGATGCTGCCACTGCGGATCGCTTTATCGAAGACAAGCTCGGCCAGGGGGACTTCGCGCATCACAGGACAAAGTCCAGCGCGCTGCTGGTCAATGCATCGGCGTGGGCGCTTGGACTGTCTGCGCGCGTGATCCAGCCCGGAGAGACGCCGCAAGGCACGATCGGTGTCATTGCCAAGCGGCTCGGCCTTCCCGCCGTGCGCGCCGCGACCCGGCAGGCGATGCGACTGATGGGCAATCATTTCGTGCTCGGCGAAACCATCGAGTCCGCGCTGGCCCGCGCGGCGGATCATGACGAGCCGCATCACCATCATCGCTATTCGTTCGATATGCTGGGCGAAGGTGCACGCACATCCGAGGATGCTGCGCGCTATTTCGATTCCTACGCCTCCGCGATCGACGCCATAGGCACGGCTGCGGGCGACCGGGCGGCGCAGGACCGGCCGGGCATCTCGATCAAACTGTCGGCGCTGCATCCGCGCTATGACGCGCTGAGTCAGTCCCGCGTGATGACCGAACTTGTGCCGCTCACGCTCGATCTCGCGCGCCGCGCCAGCGCGCATGACATGAATTTCACTGTCGTCGCGTAGGAAGCCGACCGCCTCAAACTGTCGCTCGATGTGATCGATGCCGTTTTTTCCGATCCATCGCTGGATGACTGGCACGGATTCGGCCTCGCGGTGCAGGCCTATCAGAAGCGCGCCGAGGCCGTGATCGATCATGTCCGCGCGCTCGCGGAACGCATGGACCGCCGCATCACCGTGCGTCTGGTGAAGGGCGCGTACTGGGACACCGAGGTCAAGCGTGCGCAGGAGCGCGGGCTGGACGGCTATCCGGTGTTCACCCGCAAGGCGATGACGGATCTCAATTACATTGCCTGCGCGCGCAAGCTGCTCGCGTTGCGGCCGCACATATTTCCGCAATTCGCCACCCACAACGCGCTGTCGGTAGCGGCCATCGCCGAACTCGCCGGTGACGGCGGCGGCTTCGAATTCCAGCGCCTGCATGGCATGGGCGACGCACTCTATGCACGGCTGCATGAAGAGAAACCCGCCCTCGCCTGCCGCACCTACGCGCCGGTCGGCAGCCACCGCGATCTTCTGGCCTATCTGGTGCGGCGGCTGTTGGAGAACGGCGCGAATTCATCTTTCGTCGCACTGGCGGCGGACGACGACATTCCGGTCGCGACGCTGCTGGCGCGGCCGGAGCAGGTCATCGCCCCGCCGGAGCAGGCCAGCAATGCCCGCCTGCCGCTGCCACGAGACCTTTATCTGCCGCGCATCAATTCGCGCGGTGTCGAGTTTGGCGACAGGACGTCGCTTGAGGAATTGCTTGCTGCGATCGGCCGGGAACGCTGGCCGCATGCCGATATAAAGATTGCAACAGCCAACGATGCGCAGATGACCCTCGCACTGGCGCGCACCGGCTTTGCATTCTGGAGCCGGACGTCCGCTGATACGCGCGCGACCGCACTGGAACGTGCCGCCGATCTGCTGGAGCAGCGGATGCCGCGCTTCATCGCACTGCTGCAAATGGAGGGCGGCAAGACCATCGACGATGCGGTATCCGAAGTGCGCGAGGCGGTGGACTTCTGCCGTTACTACGCCAGCGAGGGCCGGAGACTGTTCGCGCACGATCTTCCACTGCCGGGACCGACCGGGGAAAGCAACACGCTGCGCCTGCGCGGCCGCGGCGTCATGGTGGCGATCTCGCCGTGGAATTTCCCGCTGGCGATTTTCACCGGGCAAATCGCGGCCTGCCTGATGGCGGGCAACACCGTGGTTGCAAAGCCCGCCGAGCAGACGCCGCGCATTGCCGCGGAAGCGGGGGCGCTGTTGCATGAGGCGGGCATTCCGGATTCCGCACTGCATCTGGTTCAGGGCGACGGCGACATCGGCGCAGCACTGGTGACGCATCCCGCCATCGCAGGCGTGGTGTTCACCGGATCGACCGACGTCGCGCGGTCCATCAATCGCACGCTGGCTGCGAAGGATGGACCCATTGTGCCGCTGATTGCCGAGACCGGCGGCATCAACGCCATGATCGTTGACGCGACAGCCCTGCCCGAGCAGGTCGCGGACGATGTGGTGATGTCCGCTTTCAGATCAGCCGGACAGCGCTGCTCGGCGCTGCGTCTCCTGTTTGTGCAGGACGATGTCGCGGATCGCATGATCGAGATGATCGCGGGCGCGGCACGCGAACTGCGCGTCGGCGATCCGTGCGACATCGCCACGCAGATCGGACCGGTGATCGACGCCGAGGCCAAAGCGCGCCTCGACGCCCATATCGCGCGCATGAAGCAAACCGCGCGGGTTCATTTCGCGGGCGAGGCCCCGGCATCGGGAAATTTCGTCGCGCCGCATATATTCGAACTCGCCAGCGCGGATCAACTGACCGAAGAAGTATTTGGCCCGATCCTGCATGTGGTGCGTTACAGGGCTGCCGATTTCGAGCGCGTGCTGCAATCCATCGCGGCCAGCGGCTATGGCCTCACCCTCGGCGTGCATTCCCGGATCGATGAAACGGTCGAGACCATTGTGGAGCGGCTCGCTGTCGGGAACGTCTACGTCAATCGCAACATGATCGGCGCCGTGGTCGGCGTGCAGCCATTCGGCGGGCACGGGCTATCCGGCACCGGACCCAAGGCCGGCGGGCCGCATTATCTGCCGCGCCTCGCCACCGAGCAGACCGTGACAATCAACACCGCCGCAGCAGGCGGCAATGTCGGGCTGATGACGGAGGAGTGAGGCCACTTACAATACCACCGGCTTGTCGGGCAGTTCGTTGCGATGCGCGCCGCCGGGCGGGAAATTCTTCGCCAGAAGCTGCGTCACGGCGGTCACGCCCTTCAGCACACCGCCCTCGAAGTTTCCCGCACGGAATTCCGTTTCCATCACACGGCAAATTGTTTCCCATTCGGCCTGATGAACTTTGTCATTGAAACCGCGGTCAGCCACGATCTCGACATCGCGGTCCGCGAGCAGCAGATAGATCAGCACGCCGTTGCTCTGCTTTGTGTCCCATACGCGTAGATTGGCGAATACGTCGATCCCGCGTGCCCGCGCGGATTGGTTTTTAAACAGCGGCGCTCCGTCGAGCGCGCCCTCCACGGCAAAGCGGATCTGACCGCTATGCGCCGTTTCACTGGTCTTGATCGCCTTCTCGATATTGGCGAGCGCCTGGCGTGGAAATGCGCGCCGGACCCGCCAGCGGTTGAGAAGAAGATGTTTGCCGATGCGCTTGATACTCATGTGCGTTCTCTCGGCTACCAACTGCCCGATGCGCCGCCGCCGCCGAAGCTGCCGCCGCCTCCGCTAAACCCGCCGCCCGAACTGCTCGAGCCGCCCGAACTGAATCCGCCGCCGTAACCGCCGCGGCCTCCACCGCCTGAGCTCACGAATGCATCGCCAATCAGCGTGATGAAAAACGCAATCAGACCGCCGATGGCCGCGATCGACAGAGCGCCGAGAAAGAACCAGATGAACGCCGCCACGCCGCCGCCGGCAATGATGGAGCCCAGCAGGCGGCCGAAGATAGCTCTGAAGATTCCACCCCCGACCAGCACAATGATGAAAAGAAACGGAAAGTATTCGCCGATAAGGCCGAGATCCGGCACCTCGCCTTCGGGCTTCGGCGCAGGCAAAGGCTCGCCGTCGATCACTTTCAGGATGCGATCGGCGCCGTCGGAAATGCCCCCGGCGAAATCGCCGCTTCGAAATTTCGGCGTGATGATCTCATCGATGATGCGCTTCGAGGTCGCGTCGTTCAGCACGCCTTCAAGGCCGTAACCAACCTCGATGCGAAGCTTGCGGTCATTCTTGGCGATCAGCAGCAGCGCCCCATCATCCACCTTCTTGCGTCCGAGCTTCCATTGCTCGGCCACGCGCAGCGAATATTGCTCGATGGTTTCAGGCTGGGTCGTGGGGACAATCAGAACCGCGAGCTGGCTGCCCTTGCGGTCCTCGAAAGTTTTCAGCTTTTGTTCAAGCGCCGCAGCCTGATCCGCCGACAACGTTCCCGTGAGATCGACAACGCGGCCGGTCAGAGGCGGCACCGCGACGTCTGCCTGTGCGACAAGGATCGCACCGGCAAACGCCCAGCACAGCATGAATGCGAGAATGACCGCTTTTGCCGCTCTCATCGCGGGTATCCGCCAGTCACCCCTACTTGGCAGGCGCAGGCGTGGCGGGTGCAGGCGCAGCCGGCACATTGAAATCGACCTTCGGCGCGGTGGAAATCGACTTCTCGTTCTCGACGGTGAAGTTGGCCTTTTCCTTGTAGCCGAACAGCTTCGCGGTGATGACGTTCGGGAAGGTGCGGATGCCGACGTTATAATCCTGAACCGTCTTGATATAACGATTGCGCGCCACTGCGATCCGGTTCTCGGTGCCCTCAAGCTGAGCCACCAGATCGCGGAACAGCTGATCCGACTTGAGCTGCGGATAATTTTCCGTCGTCACCAGCAGGCGTGAGAGTGCGCCGGTCAATTCGCCTTGCGCGGCCTGGAATTTCTGGAAGGCGGCTGGATCGTTGAGAACCTCCGGCGTCACCTGGATGGTACCGACCTTGGCGCGCGCATTGGTCACGCCGAGCAACACGTCCTTTTCCTGCTGGGCGAAGCCCTTTACCGAGTTGACGATGTTCGGCACCAGATCGGCGCGGCGCTGATACTGGTTCACCACCTCGGACCATGCCGACTTCACCGACTCGTCGTTCTGCTGGATCGCGTTGTAGCCGCAATTGGTGAGGCTCAACGAGGCGAGCGCCGCGAGGACAGTCAAAATCTTGCGCATGAAAGATCTCCAAGTAAATGAACCAGCACACGACCATAAGGCGGTGTTGTGACGATCAGCATACACGTCTGGCGCGGCGCGGTCATCGTTATGACCACGCTCTTTTTAGCTACTTTGTTCTTGAATGATCGATGAATGCGTCGCCCAACGGACGGATCGGCGGCCGCCTGCTGACGGCTAAGCATCGCGCAACATGACAGCGTTGCGCGAGGTTTTGCTGGCAATTGGCAACCGCTGCGTTCACAGTTCCAATTCGAAACCAACTCGATACCTGGACGGAAACCATGACCGCGACCGCACCGGACACCGTGATCGACACCGGCACCGAAGAATTGCTCTGCGAGATACGCGAGCGCGTCGCGGTTATCACGCTGAACCGTCCCCACGCACGCAATTCCCTCTCCGACAATCTGACTCCGGCGTTGCGCCGCATGATCAAGCAGTGCGGCGAAGATCCGACTGTCGGCGCTCTTCTTATTACCGGCACAGGAGATGCTTTCTGTGCCGGCGGCGACGTCAAGGGCATGGGCGGAAAGCCCGGCAGCAGCAATGCGGCTGAGCTCACCTTCGACGAAAAGGTTGCGCGGCTGCAGGAGCGTCAGCGCACGCTGACCGGCGCGCTGGTGAATGTCCGCAAACCGACCATCGCAGCCCTGCCCGGCCCGGCTGCGGGTGCAGGTTTGTCGCTGGCGCTGGCCTGCGACTTGCGCATTGCGGCGGAGTCGGCGTTCGTCACCACGGCCTATGTCAAGATCGGACTCAGCGGCGACTACGGCATGTCGTGGCTGCTGACGCGTCTTGTCGGAACCTCGCGTGCGCGCGAACTGATGTTCTTCGGCGAGAAGATCGACGCGAAGCGATGCGACACGCTCGGCATCGTCAATCGCGTGGTGCCGGATGACAAGCTGCGCGAGGAAGCTTTTGCCTGGGCAAAGAAGCTCGCCGAGGGACCATCGACAGCGTTGCGTTTCCTGAAAGACAATCTCGACGAAGCGCTGATGAACGACTTCCTCACCTCGCTCGATCACGAAGCCGAGCGCATGGTCCGGTCCGCCGGCACGGCGGATCACAAGGAGGCCGTGAAGGCCTTTGTCGAAAAGCGCAAGCCGGTGTTCAAGCGCGGCTAGCGCAGATCACACGCCTTCGAACTGCAGCCGTGCGAGGCGGGCATAGAGGCCGTTGGCCGCGACAAGCGAAGCGTGCGTGCCCTGCTCGACAATGCGGCCATTCTCCATCACCAGAATGCGGTCGCAGGACAGTACGGTGGCGAGGCGATGCGCAATCACCAGGGTGGTGCGGTGCTTCATCAGCTCTTCCAGTGCGGTCTGCACCAGCGTTTCGCTTTCCGCATCGAGTGCGGAGGTGGCCTCATCCAGCAGCAGCAGCGGCGCATCGCGCAGGATCGCGCGCGCAATGGCAATGCGCTGGCGCTGCCCGCCGGACAGCGTGACGCCGCGCTCGCCGAGCTGGGTATCGAACCCGAGCGGCAGGCGCGTGATGAACTCGGTGGCATGGGCGAGATCGGCGGCGCGCGCAACTTCGGCATCGCTGGCATCGGGGCGTCCGAAGCGTATGTTCTCACGCGCGCTGGTGGCGAACACAGCCGAATCCTGCGGCACCAGCGCAATGCGCGAGCGCACCGCTGACGGATCGGCGTCACGGATCGGCACGCCATCGACGGAGATCGTACCGGACGCCGGATCGTAGAACCGCAGCAACAGATGGAACAACGTGCTCTTGCCAGCACCGGACGGGCCGACCACCGCAACCTTCTCACCGGCCTTCACCGCAAACGACACGTTATCGACGGCGAGATGATCCGGACGTGTCGGATAGGCAAACCGCACATTGTCGAACGCGACATCGCCGCGCGGCGGCACAGGCAGCGCACGCGGATTGGCAGGCGCGGCAATGTCCGGCTTGATGCGCAGGATTTCAAACAGCCGTTCCGATGCACCGGAGGCCTGCGAGATTTCGCCCCACACCTGACTGAGCTCGCCGAGTGCGCCAGCGGCAAACGCCGCATAGAGAATGAACTGGCCGAGGCGTCCCGCGCTGATTTGATGGGTGAGCACGTCATGCGAGCCGATCCAGAGGATCGCCACCACACTGGCGAAAATCAGGAAGATCACGGTTGCAGTGAGATACGCCCGCGCGCGGGTAGAATTGCGTGCCGCGACATAGGCGCGCTCAACTTCGCCGCCGAACCGGGTTTCCGCGAGGCGCTCGTTGGTGAAGGCCTGCAGCGTGCGGATCGCGCCGATCAGTTCCGACGCATAGGACGACGCTTCCGCCAGGGTATCCTGCGCACCGCGCGACAGTTTTTGCACCCGGCGGCCGAAACCAACCAGCGGCAAAACGATCAGAGGAATCACGGCCAGCACGATGCCCGACAGTTTCGGACTGGTGACCACCATCATCGCGGACGCGCCGATGAACAGCACGAGATTGCGCAACGCGATCGAGACCGAGGCACCGACGGCCGATTTGATCTGCGTGGTGTCGGCAGTCAGGCGCGACACCAGTTCGCCGCTATGCGCGGTGTCGAAGAACGATGGCGACAGCGAAGTCAGATGCCTGAACACGTCGCGGCGCAGATCCGCAACGATGCGCTCGCCCAGTGTGATGACAAGGTAGTAACGCGCGGCGCTGGCGCAGGCGAGCACGGCAACCACCGCGATCATCACCGCGAAGTAGCTGTTGATCAGCGCGATGCCTTCGGGGCTGAACCCGAAATCGATCATGCGGCGCACCGCGAGCGGCACCACCAGCGTCGCGGCGGAGGCAACGATCAACGCAACCAAAGCTGCGAAGGCCTGACCGCGATAGCGCCCGACATAAGGCGCCAGCGCCAACAGCGGCCGCAGTTTCACGCCGCGTGATTTCTTCGGCGGCATCTCCGGCGACGGCCCGGCGGCAGGCGCGGAAGCGTCCTTGGCGGGCGCAGTCTCACGCGCCGGCGCGGATGTCAGACCCCTGTCTTCAACGCGTTCCACTGCACTCATTTCTGTCGGCCGCCTCTTGCTTTCCGGCCTTCCAATAGGCCCCCAATAAGAGGCTGGCAAATGACGTGGCTGCTTGTTTCCGGGCCATTCCTGCGATATAGAGCGCCCAAATTCGTCCCGAACATCATTGATCTGTGGGCGCGCGGCGCCAGAGGATTTGCCATGAAAGCCGAAATTCACCCGGATTATCATACAATTAAGGTCGTCATGACCGACGGGACCGAGTACCTGACCCGCTCGACCTACGGCAAGGAAGGCGACACGCTGAACCTCGACATTGACTCAAAGTCGCACCCGGCATGGACCGGCGGCACCCAGCAGATCCTCGATCGCGGCGGCCGCGTTTCGCGCTTCCAGAAGAAGTTTTCGGGCTTCCTCAAGAAGGACTGATCCTTCTTCGCAAGCTTGGTTTGGATACAAAAACGCCCCTGCTTTCGCAGGGGCGTTTTTCGTTGTTGTTGGTTGCCTGAGCTTAACGCTCGAACGCAGCCTTCAGCATGTTCATCTGCGGCACCAGCGGATTGCCGATCGACAGATGTTCAGATGCGGGCGTGTGAATCGTCACATCGAGCCGGCGCACCTTGGACTGCAGCGCCATCGAGCGCGCTACCAGATCCTGCAAACGCTCCGGCAGTTTCGTGATGATGTCGTCCGGACCGGGATCGGCCGCGGTCAGCTTGACCTTGGTCTTTTCGCGGTTGGCCTGATGCAAAGTCATCTCGCCTTCCTTGACGGCGCGATGCAGCAGCAGCCATGACGCGAGCTGCATCAGCCGCGTCGTCAGCCGCATGCTTTCGGTCGCGTAGCTCAGGCTGACCGAACGCTCGAGCGCCTTGGCTTCGGTGCGGCCCGGACCGTCAAGATAGGCCGCGGTCTCTTCGACGAGATCCATGCCTTCCCTGAACAGGGTCCCGAAGGCCGGTGAATTTGTGATCCGCTCGCTGAGAAGAACGAGATCGGCTGCGCCCTGGTCGGACATGGTTAACGCCTCACGCGGTTACGCTGATTTTTTTATGATGAACAAATCATTGCGCGCCCGGAGCCGGGAGTCCAGCCACGGCGCGGAACAATGAGAAGATATGGTTTCCAGCGGGATGCCGTGCGCGGCAAAACGGGTCCGAACAGGTTAACGGACCGGACTAAAAAGAGGCGGCAAAAAAAGAGGCGCCGGTTCCCCCGGGTTTTGGGAGTTGGTAAAAAGGGGGGGGGCAAAAGAGTGACAGGAGCCACTCGGTGTCCAAACAAGGACAATCTCAGTCATAAACCCGAAAGCTTAATACGCCGTAAATGAAGGGTTTCTTTTACGGTTCCTTTGCAATTGCGCGGAACCGAATATCACGCGCCTGTGAACCGCCGCACCAATTCATGATTTGAAAAAGGCGTTGGCGGCATCGCGGCTGGCGCGCTTCTTCGCGGCATCGGCTTTCAGCCGTTCGATCTCCGCCGCCAGTGCTGCAATGCGGTCCTCGATGTCGTCGAACGACAGCAGCGACAGATCCTGCCCCAGTTCGTGGGTGATTTTCTTCTTGGGCTTGTCGTCGTCATCGCCAGCCATGCTTCCCTCCTGTCGCTGAGCCAATTATAGCTCTGTTCCCTCTGCATCTTTTATCGCCAGCTCACTCGCCGCAAGGACACATCATGGACAAGCTGCCCGCACAAATGACCGCTGTCGCCATTTCCAAACCCGGCGGACCAGAGGTGCTCATTCCCGAGCAGCGACCGGTGCCGCAGCCGGGTCCGCATCAGGTGCTGATCAAGGTCGCAGCGGCTGGCGTGAACCGGCCAGACGTGGCGCAGCGCAGCGGCAGCTATCCGCCTCCGGCCGGCGCCAGCGATCTGCCCGGACTGGAAGTCTCCGGTGAAATCGTCGCGCTCGGCGAAGGCGTCACCAAGCGCAAGATCGGCGACAAGGTGATGTCGCTGGTCGCAGGCGGCGGCTATGCCGAATATTGCCTCACCCACGAAAGCCACGCGATGTCGGTGCCAAAGGGCTTTTCGATGATCGAGGCCGGCGCAACTCCCGAAACGCTGATGACGGTGTGGCACAATGTGTTCGAGCGCGGCGGCCTGAAGCCCGGCGAGACACTGCTGATTCATGGTGGCTCATCCGGCATCGGCACCACGGCGATCCAGATGGCGAAAGCGCATGGCGCGAAGGTGTTCGTCACTGTCGGCGGACAGGACAAGGCCGATGCCTGTCTCAAGCTCGGCGCCGATGCAGCGATCAACTACAAGACCGAGGACTTCGTCGCGAAGACGAAGGAACTCACCGGCGGCGCGGGTGTCAATCTGATCCTCGACATGGTCGGCGGTGACTATATCGACCGCAACTACGATGCCGCAGCGGTGGAAGGCCGCATCGTCCAGATCGCGTTCCTCGGCGGACCGAAGGCGTCGCCAAATTTCGCCAAGCTGATGGTCAAGCGGCTGCATCACACCGGCTCGACGCTGCGCCCCCGTTCGGTGGAGGACAAGGCGGCCATGGTCAGTGCGATTGAGGCGAAGGTCCTGCCATGGCTTGCAGAAGGCCGTGTCAAACCCTTGATGGACAGCACATTCCCGCTGAAAGACGCCTCAAAAGCTCATGAGCGAATGGAATCGAGCCAACATATTGGCAAAATTGTGCTCGTGGTTTAGGGCCAAGGAACCCATCGAAACCCTTTGATTTGCTTCATATTCGTGGCATTTATCGCGTTCCTGTGACGGACCGCGAGCGGTTCGTCGTATCCCACGCGGAGAGCTGACTTTGCGCTCGATCAGAGGCTTCGCGCTGCACATGTTCCACATCCGAAGTTCGCTTCGTGCCGCAGCGCTCTCATGTCTGCTGAGCTTGATCCTTTTTGCCGCAGCCCAGCCGGCATACGCGCTCGATGCGATCAGCGTGCGCAGCGACGCGCCTGCGATCGACCTCACCGGCGTGCTCGAGTTCCAGCGCAGCGACACCGACCGCATCCAGGTTTCCACCGCGCCCGGCACCGACGGCATCGTCCGCCGCATCGAGGTGCGCGCGCGTGAAGGCGGCCAGAACTGGATCGTGTTCGCCCTGACCAACAACACCGACGATCAGCTCGACCGCCTGATCGTCGTGCCGCATTACCGTATCGTGTCGTCAGGACTGCTGTGGCCGGATCTCGGCCTCTCCCGCATCGCCTCGATCACGCCATCGACCGGCGACCGCCCCGAGCGTCAGGACAACGCCACCGCTGACGTGTTCCGCATCACTCTCGATCCAGGCGCTGTGATCACCTTCGTCGCCGAACTGCGCACCGACAAGATTCCGCAGCTCTATCTGTGGGAACCGGAAGCCTACAAGGACAAGGTCAACTCCTTCACGCTCTATCAGGGCATCGTTATCGGCATCTCGGGCCTTCTCGCGCTGGTGCTGACCATCCTGTTCGTGGTGAAGGGCTCGATCATGTTCCCGGCCGCTGCCGCGCTGGCCTGGGCGGTTCTGGTCTATATCGGTGTCGACTTCGGATTCTGGGGCAAGGTGTTCGACATGTCGGCCGGCGCGGAGCGCGTCTGGCGTGCTGCCGGTGAGGCCATGCTGGCGGCGACGCTGCTGGTGTTCCTGTTCGCTTATCTGAATCTATCGAGATGGCATGTGCGCTATTCGCATATCACGATGGGCTGGCTGGTCTTCCTCGGTTCTCTCGTCGCGCTGGCGCTGTTCGATCCCGCTGTCGCATCGGGCATCGCGCGCATTTCACTGGCGCTGATTGCGGTGTTCGGTTTCGCGCTAATCGTCTATCTCTCCACTCACGGTTTCGACCGCGCGGTGCTGCTGATCCCGACCTGGTTCCTGCTGGTGGTCTGGGTGATCGCAGCAGGCATGACCATCGCAGGCGGCGTCACCAATGACATCGTCGGACCGGCGCTGCTCGGCGGCCTTGTGCTGATCGTGATGCTGATCGGCTTCACGGTGATGCAGCATGCCTTCGCAGGCGGCGGTGCCACCACCGGCGTCGTTTCCGATGTCGAGCGCCGCGCGCTGGCGCTGACCGGCTCGGGCGACCTGATCTGGGATTGGGACGTCTCCGCCGACAAGGTGTTCACCAGCCCGGAGACCGAAGGACTGCTCGGCCTCAAGCGCGGCACGCTCGAAGGCCCAGCCGCGAAGTGGCTCGAAGTGCTTCACCCGCTGGATCAGGACCGCTTCCGCGCCGCGCTCGACAGCGTGCTCGACCAGCGCCGTGGCCGTCTGGTTCAGGACTTCCGGCTGCGCACGCCCGACGGCCATTTCATGTGGTTCGCGCTCAAGGCGCGTCCCGTGGTCGGCTCCGACGGCGAAGTCTCCCGCGTGGTCGGCACGCTCACCGATGTGACCGAGACCAAGAACTCCGAAGAACGATTGCTCCACGACTCGGTCCACGACAATCTGACCGGCCTGCCGAACCGTCAGCTTTTCATCGATCGTCTCACCGCCGTTTCGATGTTTGCCAAGACCACGCCGAACCTGCGTCCCACCGTGATGGTGATCGATCTCGACCGCTTCAAGCAGGTCAACGATTCCGTCGGCATCGCGGTCGGCGATTCCATCCTGCTGACGCTCGCGCGCCGGCTCACCCGCATCCTGAAGCCGCAGGACACGCTGGCACGGCTCGCCGGCGACCAGTTCGGCCTGATCCTCCTGTCCGAGCAGGACCCGGCCCGCATCACCGCCTTCGCCGAGACCATCCGCAAGACGATCCGCGCACCGATCGCCTTCAACGACCGCGAGATCTTCCTGACCGCCTCGATCGGCCTCGCACTGTCGGATCCGCAAGTTCAGCTGACGGACGAGATCATCAAGGATGCCGAGCTTGCGATGTATCATTCCAAGCGCATCGGCGGCGACCGCATCGACGTCTACAAACCCGCGATGCGTGCGCGCAAGACCGATCGCCTCGCGCTGGAATCCGAACTGCGCCGCGCCATCGAGCGCGAGGAAATCACGATCCTGTATCAACCCATCGTGCGGCTGGAAGATCGCTCCATCGCGGGCTTCGAGGCACTGGCGCGCTGGGATCATCCCAAGCTCGGCCGGATGTCGCCGTCGGAATTCATCTCCATTGCAGAAGAGATCGGCCTGATCGTCGAACTCGGCCTGTTCGTGATGGACACCACCGCCAAGCAGCTTGCCGTCTGGCAGCGCACCGTGCGTGCGCGCGAACCGATCTTCGCCAGCGTCAACGTCTCGTCGCGGCAGTTGCTGCGGCATGACCTGATCCATGACGTGCGCGGCGTGCTGTCACGCTCGGCGGTGGCGCGCGGCTCGCTCAAGCTCGAACTCACTGAATCGCTGGTGATGGAAAATCCGGAACATGCCGCGCAGATGCTGCACCGGATCAAGGAACTCGGCGTCGGCCTCTCTCTGGACGATTTCGGAACCGGGCATTCGTCGCTGGCCTATCTGCAGCGCTTCCCGTTCGACACCATCAAGATCGACCAGTCGTTTGTGCGCACCTCCAGCCGCGGCGCGCGGCCGGTGCTGCTGAAGTCGATTGTGGCTTTGGCGCACGATCTCAACATGCAGGTCGTGGCGGAAGGCGCGGAAACGGATTCGGATGCGGTGGAGCTGTTCCAGCTCGGCTGCGAATACGCGCAGGGCTTTGCGTTCGGCGAGCCGATCGATGCCGATGCGACCATCCGACTTCTGACTGGCGAGAAGGTGCCGCAGCCGCGCAACCGCCGTCAGAGCGTACGCAACATCATGAAGCCTGCGGCAACACCCACCGCACCTGCCACCGTTCCGGGTCCAGGGCCGGCGTGAGCCAGCTTGATGCACTAAACCCTTCTCGTCATTGCGAGGAGCGCTTGCGACGAAGCAATCCAGCTTCACGCGCTAAAGCTGGATTGCTCCGCTTCGCTCGCAATGACGGAGCAGAAGCCTTTTACGCGTGACCGGCTTCGTTGGAGAGCATCGCCAGATCGATGCCGATCTTTTCCAGCGCGCGCTGATACTTGCCTTCGGCATCCATTCCGAAAATCAGATCGGGATCGGCGGGACAGTGCAGCCAGCCGTTATGCTGGATTTCATTCTCCAACTGGCCCGGCGCCCAGCCGGCATAACCCAGCGCCAGCAGCGCATGCTTGGGACCGGAGCCGGCGGCAATGGCTTTGAGAATATCGAGCGTTGCCGTGAGGCAGATGCCGTCATCGATCGGCAGCGTCGCATCCTTGATGAAGAAATCGCTTGAATGAAGCACGAAGCCGCGACCGGTATCGACCGGGCCACCCTTCAAAACCTTCATGTCTTCGGCGCTGCCGGGCAGTTTGATCTGATCGGCCTTGTTGATGATGTCGAGTTGCACCAACAATTGCGGGAAATCAATGCTGCCGGCCGGACGATTGACGATGATGCCCATCGCGCCTTCGGATGAATGCGCGCACATGTAGATTACCGAGCGCGCGAAGCGCTCATCGTCCATCACAGGCATGGCAATCAGCAATTGACCGTCGAGATAACCAGCGCCAGACGTCTCGCTTTCGGCCAGGATGGGACCGCCAGCAGGCTTTCCGGTCTTCTTGCGCGTGGTGCTCATTCGCAAACGACTCTCATGCTGTCCGACTATCCTGATATCGGGTGCCAGTTCTGTCAATCAAGCCGCAGCAGCGATCCGGTGAGCGGCGTTTGGTCGCGAAAAAGACCGGATCACGGGCAATTCAATGGTTCACGGGGATACCACCCTGTAAGGACGTTTCATGACACTGATGGTTCCCGTTCGTAGTGCTTCCGGCTTCGCTCTTGCCACGCTGGCTTGCCTCGCGCCCTTGTGCGCGAGCGCGCAGGACGTTTCGCCCTGGATCAAGGACACTTATTCCTCGGTGCGATTGATCGCCGGTTCGCGCAGCGGCGGTGTGCTGCTCGGTGGCATCGGCTTCCAGTTGCAGCCGGGCTGGAAAACCTACTGGCGTAC
>CAZQMD010000017.1:22513-32826 GCA_964594185.1 uncultured Afipia sp.
AGGCGATTCCGGCGTGCCGCCGCGGATCGATTTCTCGAAATCCGACAATGTCGACTCCGTGAAAATCCTCTGGCCCGCGCCGATGAAATTTCCGGACGGCGCCGGCGGCATTTCGTTCGGCTACAAAAATCAGGTGACGTTGCCGCTGCGGATCATCGCAAAGAGTCCTGACAAGCCGGTGACGTTGCGGGCCACGATCAACTATGCCGTGTGCGAAAAGCTCTGCATTCCGGTCGAGGCGCAGGCCGAGCTTGCCTTTGTCAGCGTCGCCTCCACCGAGGACGGCGCGATTTCCGCAGCCCTCGACACCGTGCCGAAGCCAGCCAAGGTCGGCGACGCCAGCCTGTTCTCCATTCGCGACGTGAGACGGGAAGGCAATATTGTCGAGGTCGATGTTGCCGTGCCGGACGACAAGAGCGCCGCTGGCAAGGACCGGGAGATCCAGCTTTTTGTCGAAGGCCCGACGCCTGAATGGGCGCTCCCGGTGCCGAAACTGGTCAAGCGCGATGCATCGGGCGCTCAGCGCTTTGCGTTCGAACTCGACGGACTGCCTCCGGGCGCGAGCGCCGATGGCGCAACGCTGAAGTTCACCGTCGCGGGACCGGGCGGCGCTTACGAGGTCAATGCGAAGCTTCCGTAACCGGGGGATCGGGATCGCACCGCAGCAAGGCTGCTGCGCGGCTTTTCTCCGCAAAACGTGCTCCCACGCCCGTGAAAACCGCGCTATGACACCGCATCGATCCCACGGAGAGACCCGATGACCATCAAAGTTGGCGACAAGCTGCCCGAGTCCAAGTTTCGCGTCATGACCGCGGAAGGCCCGCAGGTCAAAACCACCGACGATATTTTCAAGGGCAAGAAGGTCGCGCTGTTCGCCGTGCCCGGCGCCTATACCGGCACCTGCCACAAGATGCACATGCCAAGCATTTTCCTGAACGCCTATGCCCTCAAGAACAAGGGCGTGGACACCATTGCGATTGTGTCGGTCAACGATGCCTTCGTCATGAGCGCATGGAAGCGCGACACCGACCAGCGCGATGAAGGCATTTTCCTCGCCGACGGCAACGCTGAATTCGCCAAGGCCATCGGCCTCGAACTCGACGCGTCCGCCAACGGCCTCGGCATCCGCTCCAAGCGCTACTCGATGCTGGTGGATGACGGCGTGGTGAAGATCCTTAATCTCGAAGCCGTCCCGAGCAAGGTCGAGGTCTCCGGCGGCGACACGCTGCTGTCGCAGCTTTGAGTCCGGGGAAGACTTCGGTTTCCACACTTACGGCGTCATGCCCCGGCCCGTCCCGGGCATCCACATTTTAAGAATAGAGCAACAAGGCGTGGATGGTCTGGACAAGCCCGGCCATGACGAAGCTACTTACGATTCTCCGCCAGTCCATCCCGCGCCAATTGATCGGCGCGTTCGTTCTCGGCGTGACCAGCATGGCCCTTGATCCAGTGCCAGCGCACGGTGTGAGCCTTCAGCGCCGCATCGAGCCGCTGCCACAGATCGGCATTCTTCACCGGCTTCTTGTCGGCGGTCTTCCAGCCGTTGCGTTTCCAGTTGTGAATCCAGCTTGTGATGCCCTGACGGACATACTGGCTGTCGGTGGTCAGATCGACCGATGCCGGCTTCTTCAGGGCTTCCAGCGCCGAGATCGCCGCCATCAACTCCATGCGGTTGTTGGTCGATGGATTCTCGCCGCCCTTCAATTCCTTCTCGACGTCGCCGAACCGAAGAATTGCGCCCCAGCCGCCCGGCCCCGGATTTCCGGAGCAGGCGCCGTCGGTAAAGATCGTGACATGCGGCAAACCCGGTTCGCTCACGCCACCAACCCGGACTGTTCGACGCCGTAATCGCTCACGCTCTTCACGCCCTTATGGAAGCGCAGCTTGCGGACATATTCGAGTGGGTCCTTCGGCTTCACCAGCGCGCCCGGCGGCACGTTGAGCCAGTCCACCAGCCGCGTCAGCAGGAAACGCATCGCGGCACCCCGCGCCAGCAGCGGCAACGCATCCTGCTCGGCAGCGGACAGCTTGCGCTCGCGCGCATAGGCATTGAGAAAAGCACGCGCCTTGGTGACGTTGAAGGAGTGATCGATCTCGAAGCACCAGGCGTTGAGACAGATCGCAACGTCATAGGCGAGCATATCGTTGCAGGCGAAATAGAAGTCGATCAGGCCCGACAGCTTGTCGCCAAGGAAAAACACGTTGTCGGGAAACAGGTCGGCATGAATCACGCCCTTCGGCAGATCGTTCGGCCAATGCGCCTCAAGATGATTAAGCTCATTGCTGAGCAAGGCGCGCAGACCGTGATGGACATCATTGGCGCGGTCGGCAGCCTGATCGAACAGCGGCCGCCAGCCGTTGACCGACAGCGCATTGGAACGCGACATTTTGAAATCGGCGCCCGCCAGATGCATCTTCGCCAGCGCCGTGCCGACGCCGGCGCAATGCGCCACGTTCGGCCGTCGCGGCCACATGCCTTCAAGGAACGTGATGATCGCGGCCGGACGGCCTGCGAGCATACCCAGCGCATCGCCGCTCTTGTTCAGCACCGGCTGCGGACAGGTGATGTTGTGGGAGGCGAGATGGCCCATCAGTCCGAGGAAGAACGGCAGGTCGTTTTTCGCGACGCGCTTTTCGTACAGCGTGAGGATGTAGGAGCCAACGCTGGTATGAACCAGATAGTTGGAATTCTCCACGCCTTCGGCGATGCCCTTATAGGACAACAGATCGCCGATCCCGTAGGGGGTTAGAAAATCCGCAAGCTCTTCGGCGGTGACGTCGGTGTAAACCGCCATAAGAGGTTTACTCCGCCGCATCGTTCCGCAGCGGGCGCGGCAGCGGGAAGAATTCGTTTTCCATCGCCGCCGACACGGTTTCCACCTTCAGATGATAGTGGGCCGCGAACGCATCCATGATTTCCTCGACGATCACTTCCGGCGCGGAGGCACCTGCGGTGATACCGAGCGTCTTGATGCCTTCGAACTTCGACCAGTCGAGTTCGGAAGCGCGCTGCACCAGCACGGAAACCCTGCAGCCTTCGCGCTCGGCGACTTCGCGTAGACGCTGCGAATTGGATGAGTTGGGCGAGCCGACCACGATCATGGCTTCGACCTGCGGCGCGACCTTCTTCACCGCGAGCTGGCGGTTGGTGGTGGCGTAGCAGATGTCTTCCTTGTGCGGACCATCGATCTGCGGGAAGCGCTCCTTGAGCACCGCAACGATCTCCTTGGTGTCGTCGATCGACAGCGTGGTCTGCGTCACGAAGGCGAGCTTCGTGGCATCCTTGGGCTCGAACGAACGCGCCGCATCCATGGTTTCGATCAACACAACCGCGCCCTTCGGCAGCTGGCCGAGGGTGCCGACCACTTCCGGGTGCCCGGCATGGCCGATCAGGATGATCTCCCGGCCGCGCTTGAAATGGATCGCCGCCTCGCGGTGAACTTTGGTCACCAGCGGGCAGGTCGCGTCCAGAGTGAAGAAATTACGCTTGTCGGCCTCGTTGGGAATGGCCTTGGGTACGCCATGGGCCGAAAACACCACCGGAGCGCTGGTTTCCGGAATTTCATGCAGTTCCGAGACGAAAATCGCCCCTTTTTCGCGCAGGCTCTCCACCACATAGCGGTTATGCACGATTTCGTGACGGACATAGACCGGCGCGCCATAGAGCTTGAGCGCCCGTTCCACCGTATCGATGGCCCGGACCACGCCGGCACAGAACCCCCGGGGGGAACAAAGCACGACGGAAAGCTGCGGTTTTTGAGCGTCAGGGGTCATTTTTGAGCCGGAATCAAGCGTTTTAGAAGCTTCGGGAAGGGACTTGGGGCCGTGGTCCCCGTTCTGTCAAGGGCGATCAAAACCATTGAACGGTCCGCCCCCGGCAGACTATATAGGGACGAATTCCCGTCATCACCGATGACCAGACGGCTTTACCCCCCAAAAAATCTGGCGGGCGAAGCGTAAAGGAGATTTGCCATGAGCAATGCACCGCTGATGCCGAAGGCGACGGCCGTATGGCTGGTCGATAACACCGCCCTGACCTTCGACCAGGTGGCCGAGTTCACCAAGATGCACCCCCTCGAAATCCGCGCCATCGCCGACGGCGACGCTGCGCAGGGCATCAAGGGCATGGACCCGATCTCGACCGGCCAGCTCTCCCGCGAGGAGATCGAAAAGGGCGAGGCCGATCCGGATTATCGCCTGAAGCTTGGCGAATCCAAGGTGATCCTGCCGGAAGCCAAAAAGAAGAAAGGCCCGCGCTATACCCCTGTGTCGCGACGCCATGAGCGGCCGAGCGCGATCCTGTGGCTGGTGCGCAGCCATCCCGAGCTGAAAGACAGCCAGATCATGCGCCTGGTCGGCACCACCAAGACCACGATCGCCAGCGTGCGCGACCGCACCCACTGGAACGCTTCGACCCTGACGCCGATGGACCCGGTGACCCTCGGCCTGTGCTCGCAGATCGAACTCGATTTCGAAGTGCAGCGCGCGGCCAAGGAAAAGCCTGCCGCCCAGCAATATGGCGGCGCGACCCTGCTGCCGGCCTCGGAGACCACCCGCAAGGAAGCCGAGCACGAGCATTCGCCGGCCTCCGACAAGCAGCGCGACGATCTCGAAGTGGATGCCGTGTTCGCCAAGCTGAAGACCATCGGCGGCAAGAAAGCCGAGGACGAATAAGCTTTTCGGGACCATGCCTCAAACGGGGCATGTCATCGCCGCGTGATGAATGGTAAGGGAGTGTGATGCGCCATCGCGTCATGCTCCTTTTTTGTAGGGTTGCCCTGACCCTTCTCGCCGCCGCGACCTTCAGCGGCGTACCGGCGCGCGCGGACAAGATTGTCGATCCGAAAACCGTCGCGCCGGAGTTTCGCGAAGCCGCCGAGAAGCGCCAGGCCGAACAGCTCAAGCTGATCGAGTGCAACAATGCCGCCAAGGTCGCGAAGATTCAGAAACGCGACATGCCGCAATTTGTCGCCGACTGTTTCGACAAGCCCACTGAGAAGCCGTAGCCGCTCGCCGCAGTTGCGAGCCGAAGGTCCTACTTCGCCTTCGCGCCGTCCTTCGCGGCCTTCCTCGCATCGGCAATCGCGAGCTTGAACTGCTCTGCGGTCAGGCCGCCGGGGACGCGGAAGGTGCCGACCACAAACGCGGGCGTGCCGCGAAAGCCGAAGGCTTCCGCCTGTTCGTTGTTACGCTTGAGCACCGCATCGATCGCCGCCTTGTTGGCCGCGAGATCGGCCTTCGCCTTGACCACATCGACGCCGGCCTGCGTTAGCGCTTCATCGATGGCGCCTTCGGTGAGACGGCCGACCTTGACGATCAGCGCGCGATGCGCCGCCTCGTATTTGTTCTGGTACTTCGCCGCCAGCACCAGCCGCGCGGCGTAACCCGACGGATCGCCGAGGATCGGCCAGTCCTTCAGCACCAGCCGCACCTTGCCGTCGTCTTTCAGTACCTGATCGAGCACCGGCGAGATTTTCTTGCAGTAAGGGCACTGGTAATCGAAATACTCGACAATGGTGATGTCGCCTTTCGGATTTCCCAGCACCGGAATTTCCGTGTCGCGATGCACCGCGTCCTTGCTCAAGACATCGGACGAGGCAGGCTGTTCCTGCGCCGGCGCGGTCTGCGCGGTCTCGAAGGCCAGCAGCATCAGCGCAAGCGCCATGACAACGAGGCCGGATGCGTATCGTGCAGCGAGTTTCATGGGAGGATCAGCTTTCAGGCGTCCGGAGCGCGAGGCGCTACGCCTTCTTGAGAAATTCAGTGCGCAGCACCAGACCCTTGATCTTGTCGGTACGGCCTTCGATCTCGTCTTCATTGTCGGTGAGGTGGATGTTCTTCACCACGGTACCCCGCTTCAGTCCGCTGGACGAACCCTTGACCTTCAGGTCCTTGATGACGACGACGGTGTCGCCCTCTTTAAGCTCGTTGCCGTTGCTGTCCCTGACCGCCATACCGTTCTCCGCTTCGCGCAGCATCGACGCTGCCGCTGGCTTGTGTCCAGTATCCGACGTTCGCTTACCTCTGCGGCGCGTTCCGAGCGATCGTCGGATACGAAAGGACACAAGCAAAATACAATACTAGTGATCCTTTGGTTCTGACACTCGTAAAAGTACCCGCGAAAAATGCCATACGAATGTTCAGCACCGGATCACTAGCAAGCCTTAGCGCGGATTATTGAGCATGTCTTCCGCGAGATTGCGGTGGGAGCGCTCGATCCGGGAATTGCTGCCCGAAGCCCGGCTGGCGGCAACGTCGCGGTCTTTCAGACAGGCCGCGTAGTCCTTCGACCCCTGAGCATAGCCCTGCCCTCGGCAATAGGCGTCATCGTCGGTCACGGCCACCGGCTTGTCGCGCTCGAACTGCGCGCAGGCCGACAACAGCAGAACGGCAGCAAGGCGTGTCAATATTCGGAATTTTGTCTGCATCGTTCGAGCCATGGACACTTGTTTCAAATTCGTCACGGCCGGGCATAGTCCGTCGAAGACGGGCGTAAACGCCTTCTTGTCCCGGCCATCCCACGTCTTTGACTTCAACACCCGGCAAAAGCAAGGCGCGGCTCAATCCGCCCGGCCCTGCAGCGCCGTCTTGATCTCGTCCAGCACCATCGGGTCCTCGATGGTCGCGGGCATGGTCCATGGCTCGCCATCGGCGATCTTCTTGATGGTTCCGCGCAGGATTTTGCCCGAACGCGTCTTCGGCAACCGCGCCACGGTGATCGCGAGTTTGAACGCCGCGACAGGACCGATCTTGTCGCGCACCAGTGCGACGATCTCTTTCTCGATCTCCGCCACGGACCGGGTCACGCCCGCCTTGAGAACGAGGAAGCCGCACGGGACCTCGCCTTTCACCGCGTCCCTGATGCCGAGCACCGCGCATTCGGCCACATCCGGATGCGACGCCAGCACCTCTTCCATGCCGCCGGTGGAGAGGCGATGTCCGGCGACATTGATGATGTCGTCGGTACGCCCCATCACGAAAACGTAGCCGTCCTCGTCCTTGTACCCGGCGTCGGATGTTTTGTAGTAGCCGGGAAACTCCGTGAAATAGGCTTCCCGGCAGCGCTCGTCCTGCTTCCACAATGTCGGCAGGTTGGCCGGCGGCAGCGGCAGCTTGATGACGATGGACCCCATGGTGTTGGGCGGCAGCGGCTTTGCCGCTTCGTCGACAACGTCGACCTGATAGCCCGGCATCGGTACTGTCGGCGAGCCGTGCTTCACCGGCAGCGTGCCAAGACCGACCGGATTACCCGCGATGCACCAGCCGGTTTCGGTCTGCCACCAGTGATCGATCACTGGCACCTTCAACTGCTGCTCGGCCCATTCCACCGTCGGCGGATCGGCCCGCTCGCCCGCCAGGAACAGCGTGCGGAATTTCGACAGATCGTATTTGCGGATGAACTCGCCGTTCGGATCGTCCTTCTTGATGGCACGAAACGCAGTCGGCGCGGTGAAGAAGGCCACCGCGTTGTGCTGCGAGATCACGCGCCAAAATGCACCGGCATCCGGCGTGCCGACCGGCTTGCCCTCGTACATGATCGAGGTCGCACCATGAAACAGCGGGGCGTAGATGATGTAGCTGTGGCCCACCACCCAGCCGATGTCGGAACCGCACCACCAAACTTCGCCCGGTTTCACGCCATAGAGATTGAACATCGACCATTTCAGCGCGACCAGATGTCCGCCATTGTCGCGCACCACGCCCTTCGGCTTTCCGGTCGTGCCGGACGTGTAAAGAATGTAAAGCGGATCGGTCGCCAGCACCGGCACGCAGGGAGCGAGCTTCTTCGCCTTGATCGCGGCCTCGCGCAATTCGTTCCAGTCATGATCGCGGCCCGGGGTCAGATCGCAGGTCTGCTGCGGACGCTGCAGAACGATGCAGGCCTGCGGTTTCACACTGGAGAGATTGATCGCCTCGTCCAGCAGCGGCTTGTACTGCACGATGCGGCCGGGCT
This sequence comes from uncultured Afipia sp., assembly GCA_964594185.1. Taxonomy (GTDB): domain Bacteria; phylum Pseudomonadota; class Alphaproteobacteria; order Rhizobiales; family Xanthobacteraceae; genus Afipia. The sequence goes on from CAZQMD010000017.1 coordinate 30,468, forward strand.
CGATGCCGCAGCTTGCGGAGAGAATGAGTTTCGGCTCGGCGTCTTCGATACGCGTAGCCAATTCCTTCGCAGCAAAACCGCCGAACACCACGGAATGAATCGCGCCGATGCGCGCGCAGGCCAGCATCGCCACCATCGCCTGCGGCACCATCGGCATATAGAGAATGACGCGATCGCCCTTCACCACGCCGAAATCCTGCATCACGGCGGCCAGCGTCTGCACCTCGTGCAAAAGCTCAGCGTAGGTGAATTTGGTGACCGTGTTCGTCAGCGGCGAATCGTGAATCAATGCAAGCTGATTTGCGCGGCCACCCGCGACATGACGATCCAGCGCATTGTAGCAGGTGTTGACCACAGCGCCCGCGAACCAGCGGCCATACAGGCCCATGGACGGATCGAAGACCTTCTTCGCCGGTTCGATCCAGTCGATCTCGCGCGCGGCTTCAGCCCAGAACCCTTCCGGATCGCGCAATGAACGCGCGTGAACTTCTGCGTAGCGGCTGTTGGAGATAGAACTCATGAGCATTGCCTTCCGGTCATCGGTCATGGCCGCGCAAAGCGCACCATCCAGATCCTGTTTGCACCAGGTTATAAAGCCACGGATGCCCGGAACAAGTCCGGCCTAGCGCACGCAATCCTTGGCCCCTGCAGCGCACGCCGACTTTGCAGGCTGCTTCAACGGCATCTGCGCACCGATGCGTTCGATTTCCCGCGCCAGATCCTTGCGATGCGCGACCGCGACATCGAGATCCGGATCGAGCCGGATCGCCGTATTGAAGTCCGCCAATGCGCGCGGGCGGTGCCCCTGCGCGCGCAGCGCGATGCCGCGGTTGTTGTAGGCCAGCGCCAGCTTACCATCGAGCTCGATCGCCTTGTTGTAATCGGCGATGGCCGGATCGAGATCGCCCTTCAGCTGCCAGGCCATGCCGCGATTGAGATAAAAGGCGGCGCTCGGCCGCAACTTGATCGCTTCGTTGTAGTCCGCAATGGCGCGGTCATAGGCATTGTTGTGCGCATAAGCCTGACCCCGGCTGTCATACAGATCGGCCCTGGGATCGAGGCGGATGGCTTCGGTTAGATCGTCGAGCGCAAGATCGAAGCGCCGGATTCTTTTGAAGATCGCCGCGCGATCGATATAGGTCTGCAGTTCTTTCGGATTGAGACGAATGGATTCGGTATAGTCACGCACCGCAAGACGCGGCTCGTGCATGGACGCGAACTTGGCCGCGCGCAGCGCAAACAGCTTTGCATTCTCGGGATCGAGCTTGATCGCTGCGTCGTAATCGTCGATCGCCTTGTCGAACTGCTTGACGGCGGCCAGCGCATCGGCCCGCACCAGCAATGCATCAACGCTTTGCGGGTTGAGGCGGAGAGCCTCGCTGCTGTCCTCGCGGGCGCGATCATAATCGCCTCTGGCATGATGAGCCCGGGCGCGGGCGATCAACGCGGCAACATGCTCCGCAAGGATGGCGCTGTTGGGCATGGGCGGAGCGACCACAGCGCCGACATCCGTCTTGCCCGGAACGGTCTGCGGCGGATCGCCAACCTGCATGACCGGACCTCGCGCCGCCGCAGGCGCCTGGGCGAATTCGAGCGCCCGCCCCTCGGCCTGATAAGCCCATGCCAGCAACACCAGCGCCGCGCCCAGCGATTTGGCAATATCCGCGGCAGCAAGACCCAGACCCATAAGATCACCTTGAGGAGACAGATTCAGAACGCAGAATCGTTGTCGTTCACGCCTCCAAATCCTGCGGGAAATTGGACGGATGTGCGCATGCGGTCAATCGGCGAGATTTGACGCGACCGCCGATGAATGCGTTGCCGGACATGGACATTTGTCTAAAGGAGACCCCTTCGAAATGACTTTGCTGCACTGCGACGAGGAACCGTCATGCCGCCGCAACAAAGTTGGGCTCGCATCAGGGCTGCAGCCGCTTTTCCGGCCTATGGCTCACATGGCCAAGCAGCGAGGGATGCTCTAGAAGGCTCGTGCGCCGTTATGCGCGGTGACAACGAAAAAGGCCCGCACAGCGGGCGGGATGGAGACTTCAAAGACATGATCAAGCGACCGACCTCCGGACAGCCTCACTCAGGATCGCATCTGACACGCCGCACCGTTCTCGCAGGCGGCGCTGCGGCCCTGGCGGCGACGCCTTTCCTGAGCCAGACCTCCAGGGCCGCGGCATGGCCTGACCGTCCGGTGAAATTCGTCGTGCCTTTCGCCGCCGGCGGCACCACCGACATCCTCGGTCGCCTGGTGGCGCAGAAGCTTTCGGAAGAATACGGTCAGCAGTTCATTGACGAGAACAAGCCCGGCGCCGGCGGCAATTTTTCCCCCGGTCTCGTCGCCACGTGCCAA
>CAZQMD010000018.1:0-32600 GCA_964594185.1 uncultured Afipia sp.
GGAGGGGACTGGCGGAGGCCCCTGGCGGCCCTGGCACCGGCGGGGGGGGGCCGGCAGCCTGCAAGCGATTTTCGTGCGCATCGGCAGCATTGCTGCCGTCGACCCAGCCTTGGCACGCATCGCGGGGCCGAACTTGCGAAGGAACAGAACGGCTGCCGCCTCGCAGACGTCATAGGCGGTCTTCCAATTCCAAACGCCGGCCGTGTCCGAGGCGCCAAAGGCAGACTCCATGGCGCTACGCAGAACAGCGGCATCGATGCGACGGCCGCGTTCGAGCTCGGTCAGGACCTGTCGCGCGGCCCTGACAGCGGCAGAGGTGAGATTTGCAGCGGCACGCATGGAGAGCGGCGTGGCGATGCCGCCGGCAAGAGATTCGGTCATGGCAGGAATTCTTTCGGAGAGCAGGAATGGGTCGAACCATCAGGCGCTCTCCTTTGCCCCCGACGGCTCAAACCCTTCCCGGCCCGACTCTCACTCTCCGCCGTTCCCAATAAGAATGGGGACCAGCGCTACACACCGGTCCCCAAGCAACCGCGGGACGGCCAAAGCCGCCCCGCTCTGTGATGATCACTCAGCCGCGTCGAGATGTTGCGGATCTTCGTCGGCGGCGGTCTCCTGATCCTCCTCGTCGGCGAGGAATTCGGGCAGCCGGCCCGCCTCGCTCTCCTGCTCTGACGCCGCATCGGGATCGAGGAGACGCAACGGCTCCGGCAACCAACCCGAGCCATCCAGAAGTCGTTCAGCCTCCTTGGCCATGTCGGCCTTCTTCAGATGGTCGATCAGTTGCGCCGACGACTCGCCCTTGGCCTGCCGCACGGCATCCAGAATACGCGGCTTGGTAACCCGGCCGAGATAGTTGTCGACGGTCGGTCGCCAGCCGGCCTGCACCATGTCGAGCCCGACCGCGCGCGCCAGCACATCGGCCTGGTCGAGACGCGTGCGAACGCCATGGGCGGAGACGCGACCCTGATTGTAGCGATTGGCTGGCTCATGGACGGCGTTGACCGCAAACGACGCACAGTGGGCGAACAGCGACGCCTGTGCACCACCATCGAGAGCCGTCAGCGCATCCCAGAGATCGTTCTCGCTCTTTGGCAACCGTGCCTTCCAGACCTCATGTCGCGCCTCGACTGCTTTGGCCGAGACGCTTTCCCTCAGCCCCGGAGCTTGGGCGGGAAAGTTCGGCGTGCGAAGGCTGATCTCAAGACAGCTCCCGGACGATGCGAACCGGTAAAAGGCCGTCAGCACGAAGTTATGCAGAACTGCCTGGAACGCGACCGCTGGATTTCCCGCCAACGCATCACGCAATGTCAGTGTACGATGCGCCGTCAACTCGATGATGAGACGATCCGGCAAAGGTTTGGTCGCGTCCTCATCATCCTCCTCGGCATCAGCAGCGCCGCCTGCGACCGCGATGACCGTGCGCTGGACGGAAGGGCCCACTTCAAGACCTTCGGTCGACGACGCATCGGCGCCCTGCCCGACATCAGGATCAGTTGCCGGCACCTCGTCCTCCGGCCGGACGTAACCCCGGTCCACGGCGAGGCGTCCTTCGGAGTCGATGCTGATGAAGACACCAGCTCGGGCGATCTCCGCCGGTTCGTAAAGCATCGGCCGGTCTTCGAATGCAGCCAGGGCCGACTCGATTTCGCCGAGACGCTGATCGACCTCGTCGGGCAACTCGTCGGCATCCCGGTAGTCGACTTCCAGCTTGGCTTGCTCGGCGTTCAGCGCATCGATGGTGGCCTGCTCCTCAGGCGAGAGATCGACGGGCTTGCCTTCGATTTGTCGTAGGCCTTGAGTGTGACCGTAGGGGAAATCTACGGCGACCGAGATCCACTTCCAGCCTTCGGCAGCAATCGTCTCAGCTTCGGCCTTGAGCTTCTCGGTTACGAGGCGGTCGAGCAACACGACGTCCTGAAGCCAGCCGCCGTCGTCGTGCTCGAACAGATCCCGCAGAACGCCGCCACCCGCGCTCTGATAGGCATCGAGGCCCACAAATTGGGCCCGGGGATCGGAACCGCGCACGGTGTTCTCCGTGAGCAGCCGGCGGATCTGGTATGGCTCGTCATAACCGGAGCGGCTGACATTCTCCCAGACTTGCTCCTGGCGGGCGTGATCGGCCGTGACCGAGAACGCCATGAGCTGCTCGAGGGTCATGCCGTCTTCGGCATAGACCTCATGCAGCTTTGGCGAGACCGACGCCAGGCGCAGGCGCTGCTTGACGATTGCAGGGTTCACGAAATGACGCGCGGCAATGTCTTCCTCGCTCATGCCGAGATCGCGGAGTGTCTGGAAGGCCCTAAACTGATCAAGCGGATGCAGGCCGACCCGCTCATCGTTCTCCGCCACCGAATCGTCCTCGGCGATGCCCCCTTCACGCACAACGCACGGCACCGCCTGCGTCTTTGACATCCGCTTCTGTTTTACCAGGAGCTCGAGAGCGCGATAGCGCCTGCCGCCCGCTGGCACCTCGAACATGCCGGTCTCGTTGCCATCTGCATCGACGACGGCCCGGACACTCAGACCTTGCAGAAGCGTACGCTGCGCGATGCTCTCGGCTAGCTGCTCGATCGAGACACCGGCCTTGACGCGGCGAACGTTCGACTGGCCGAGCACGAGCTTGTTGAAGGGAATGTCCCGAGAAGGGGACAGCGTGATCTTTTGTACGGCTTTCGTCATTTTGGCTCTCCACGACGGGTGGCCGTGAGACTCTCTCTCGGCTTCCAACCCGTCGCGAACAGCCTCCCCTCCTCTCACTCTCGCGCGAGGCCAGGCATCACGCCGTCTCGTGATCGGCGACAGCCGAATCCAGCGATGCGGGCTCAATGGACCCGGGAACGAAACCGAGCAAATAGTCCGCGGCCTTGCTCGCCTGCGAGGCGGCCCGCACGATGGCGCGATTGTCTTCACGCAGGACTTCGAGCCAGGAGCCGATATAGTCGGCATGGCGCACGGTGGGGACGATCCCTAGCGACGCGCAGCTGAACGCGGAACTCAATTCGGCGACCAGCTCTTCGAAGGCATATTTCTTGGTACCGTAGGATCCGCTCTGGTCGCGATTGAGACGCGACGGGTGCCCAGTCGCATGACCGAGTTCATGCAAGGCCGTACGGTGCCAGTTGATGGGTTCGAAATAGGCCTGCGGCGGCGGGACCTGAACATAGTCTTCGGCTGTTGCATAGAATGCGCGATCTCCACCGATCCGAAATGGAATTCCGCTGGCCGTGATCAGGGCATCGACCGTCGGTTCGATGAGGCCGGCCGGCGGCGGCGGCGCAGCGGTGGCAATGTCGTCGGGCAGTTGCTCGCACTGATCGGTGTTGAAAACGGTAAATCGCTTGAGGAACGGGATCGCCTGCGCGTCTTCGCCGGTCTCGGCGGCGCGGCGCTTTTCATCATTCGGCACGAAACGATCCGCGTAGACGACGGTAGTCCCGCGCTCTCCCTTGCGAACGTGGCCGCCAAGAGAGAGTGCCTGGCGGAAAGTGAGCCAACTTTGACCGGTAAATCCGCGTTCGATCACGACTCCCCAGAGGATGAGGATGTTCACACCACTGTATTGCCGGTTGGTCGACGCATTTTTCGGCATGGCCAGCGGCGCTTTCGCCGCGGCAGTACCCCAGGGCTGAACCCAGGGGACGCGTCCGGCCTCAAGCTCGGCGATGATCTTGTCGGTGATTTCGTTGTAGAGGTTCGCCCGGTCCTGGCCGGCGCGCGCGCAAGCATTAGGGTTTGACATCGCGGGTCTCCGCGACGGGCACCGCGAGCCTCTCTCGCAGATTGTAACCCGTCACGGAAAACCAGCCTGCACTCTTACTCTCAGCTTCTTGCCTTAGGCCGCAGGCCTGATCCGGCGTGCGCCAGGGGCGCATCGCCCCAAGAGAAATGGCACCCGCAGGAGCGTGAGCATAGCGACGCCGAAGGCGGCACGCGGGACCGAGTGCAGCGACGAGACCGGTTAAAAGGGCACCCGGGAACGGGGCAGTGATAACGATCGCCGCAGGCGAGCCCCTTTTCCGAGTGCCCCCGGCGAGGAGCACCAAAGCTCTGGCGCGAGGGATCGAAGCCGCAGGCCGAGACGCGGCGCGGCTCGGTTCACGAGAGCCCGGTGCGGCCCTGGCCGCACGCGCACAACCACTAAAAGACTTGAGCGAAAGTGATGCTGGCAATCCTGCGAGAACAGCCTGGCAATTTCACAGTGGTCTCAGAACGGGCGAAAACCTTGTCCTCTGCTGACTGAGAATCCCAGCCTTGTGTTAGCAGCCGGAACAAACGGCGGACCACTAGATTCGTGTATTCGGAGTTATTCAATGCTGATGACCAGTGAGCGAAGGCCGGCGATACGGACACTGCAGGGTTGGGCGATCCACGTGCTCCAGGAAGCGGGCGCCATCCGCGAATGCGAAGAGCATGGTTGGATGCAGGACCGCGCCGATCCGCATGCACGAGAGCGAGCCTTCGATATTGCCCGTCGAGACCCGCCAGCAGACGTCTCCCGTCAAGCCGCGGAGGCCGCGCTTCACGACGTGCTCGACTCGATTGGCGATACCTGCCCAGAATGCCCCCCTGACGAGGAGGACCCGCGCTAAGCACCGACGCCGACCCGTCTGCTACTCAGCGGCCTAGCCGTTTCTCCACCCGCTTGCGCGCGTTGCCGACCTTTTTGACGGCCTTTTTCACCGCCGGCGCCGACTTTCCGGTCTTCTTCGCCTCGTACTGCACTTCGTAGTCCTGCCCGCCTGCCACCCGCGCCCGGTCCTGCTTTCGTCCGCGCGCCGTTTTGCTCTTCTTCGCTGCCGCCATCGGTGCCTCCTGTTGGGACATCGAAGCAACGCGACAGGGATTCGCAGGTTCCGGAACGATTCGAACTGTGCCAATTTGAATCGGCTGTAGCGTGGAGTTCTTCAGTGGCGTTTCAGCGTAACAAGCCGGCGGCTATCGGCGTCAAGGCGCCTTTCCCCGCCTTCATCGAACCGGCCCTGGCATCCTCGACAGAGAAAGTGCCGTCGGGAGAGCGCTGGATCCACGAAATCAAGTTCGACGGCTACCGTGTTCAGGTCCATCTGGCCAACGAGACGGCGAAGATCTCCACCCGGCGCGGCCACGATTGGACGCACCGCTTCAAGAAGGTCGCTCATGACGCCTGGCGGATCAAGGCGAACTCTGCGGTGGTGGACGGCGAGATCGTGGTGCCAGCTGCCGATGGCACGACCGACTTCTCGGTCCTGCAGAACGAGCTCAAGGGTAAGTCGAGGAGCATCGTGCTCGTGGCGTTCGATCTGCTCTATCTGAACGGCCGAGATATCCGGAAGCTACCGCTTTTTCAGCGCAAGGCCGAACTCAAGAAGATCCTGACCGGCACCGACATCCAGTTCAGCGAAAGCTTCGCGATAGACGGCCGCGAGATGTTTGCGCACGCCTGCAAGCTTGGCCTCGAAGGTGTCGTCTCGAAGGTCCGGGACGGCGCCTATCCGGCCGGACGCACGAATGACTGGGTCAAGAAGACCTGCGTGCAGCGTGAGACCCTGACTATTGCGGGTTTCGCGCTCGATGGAACGAAGTGGGACGGCATCTACGTCGGCCGGCGTAAGGGCGACGATCTAATATACGCCGGGAAGGTGGACCATGGATTCGACAAGGCATCAGCCGCCGACCTTCAGAAGCGTCTGAAGCCGCTGATCCGCAAGACGCAGCCTTATGCAAAGCGGATTGCGCACAAAGGAATCTGGGTCGAGCCCAAGCTGCTGGCCGAGATAGAGTACCGTGCAAAATCAGCGGAGGGAAAAGTCCGTCATCCCTTCTTCAGGGGGCTTCGGGAGGATCTGTAATGGATGCCTTTGACCGCTTCTGGGAGTGGGCGGAAAAGCCGCTCGATAGTCCGCTGACGATCCCTGCGGAGCTCCATCGAGCGGTTATGGAGCTGTCTCCGGAGGACAGGCGGGACCGCGCAAAGGTCAATGAGGCCGCAGGGCGGGCGGTTTCCGACCGATAGTTACCAGCGAGCGCCCAGTCTGAGCGCGCCCGCTCGAGACCCACCATTCAAGATTGACCTGCTTGAATTGGACAGTGTCCGAATTCGCGAAACGGAGTATGATCTGGTCATCACCGGCAAAGGCACTCTGCCCGCGGGCACCGGTGACTGAGAGACCAATCGCGCTCCCGCCTGCAGCAGGAGCCACCAATGTCTCATTATTCCGAACGTGTCATCCTTGCCCGTCACCATGTTGCCAAAGGACGTCAGATCGTCGAAAGGCAGCAACGGATGGTCCGCAAGGGTGGCGCAAACATCGCAGAAGCTCTGAAGCTCCTGGCTCTCTTTGAAGCAACGCAAAATATCTTCGAGGATGATCTGGAGCGCATCTTGCGGGAAGAGCGCAACTGCTAAGGCTCGCGACTTGGCAGTTTAGAGTCTGGCAATTTCCGGTCTCGGCGGCAAATCAGGCGTCAACGCTAAGACACGAGATGGTCGCACTTTGAGACCTAGCCTCGCGCGCGTCGTAACGCGACTTCCAACCGGGCCTTCTCCTTTTCCCAACGCGCTTCCTCGTCCCGCGCGCTTTCCTCAAGAACTTCGAGCTGTTGTTGAATGTCAGCGGCCTTTTCTTCGTGCTTGCGACGGGCCGCGTCCAAGGCACTTTGCGCCTTGTCGACGGCGTGCTGCCGTCGCTCACGCTCCTTCTGCCGGACGGCCTCCTCCTTGGCACGTTCGCGCTCCCGTTGCATCTGCTCCTTCTCTAAAGCAAGTGCAGCCTTCCGGTCGGCCGCATCGTCGTGGGCCCGCTTAGAAGGCTTCCGCGGTTGACGGCGGCCTGTCTTCTTTGAGCTGCCGCTGGCAAGGTCGGTAGGTAGCTCGGCATGCCCCCTGAATGGCCCGTTGGAGCCGACGGGTCTCTTCAGAACGATGCCCGGCGCAGCCATAGTCGCCTCGATGACGTCCGGATCGTCGCTTTCCTTCGCCGCGCCCTGGTGGAAGAGATTGCTGTCAGCGCCCCAGGCTTCGAGGGCCGCTTTCATGGAGGGAGCGGCGATCGCCAGATCGAAGAAGCCCAGCGAGGTCTGATAGGTCTTCAGTTTTCTGGCCATCGGTCTGATCCGCCCTCGTCGATCGTCAACGTCTCGCACGCCACCATGCCTGCGGAACACGACGCGGCCCCGAAGCGTTCCCCAATCCTTGAAGGACGTCCATGCATTTCGCAACGCGCTCTTAAGGATTGGCCTTGAATGAGCCGGATGTCGACCCTGCCCAAGCGCCTGCAGCCGATGCTTGCTACGCTTACCGAGGCGCCGTTCGACGACCCCAGCTGGGTTTTCGAGGACAAGTACGACGGCTTCCGGATGATCGCGGAAATCCGGCGGGGCAAAGTTGCGCTCTACAGCCGCAACGGCAAGATAATCAGCCGCAGCTATATTGAGGTCGCCAAAGCGCTGGAGGGCGTGAAGGGCGACGCCGTGATCGATGGTGAGCTTGTCGCGATCGGTAAGGATGGCGTCTCACATTTCCAGTTGCTTCAAAACGCGCTGCGCCATGAGGCGAAGCTGCTGTACTGCGCCTTCGATCTCATGTTTGAGAACGCAGCGGACTTGCGCAACCACCCCCTCCTCGAGCGGAAGAAGCGGTTGAAGGCAATACTGCCGCGCGACAAGTTGATCGCCTTCAGCCATCACCGCAAAGCGAACGGCATGAAATTCTTCGCCGAGGCCGAGCGGAAGGGTCTGGAAGGCGTCATGGCGAAGCGCGCCGACAGCGCGTATGCGTCCGGAAGCCGGACGGCGGATTGGCTGAAGATCAAGACAGCAAAGCGGCAGGAAGTGGTGATCGCGGGCTTCACGGCGCCGAGGCGTACAAGACCATACTTCGGCGCCCTGGTCCTCGCCGTGCGGGAAGACGACACATGGCGCTATATCGGACATGTTGGCACTGGCTTCAGCCACAAGGTCCTGGAAGACCTCCACGCCAAGCTCGTGAAGCTGACGATCCCGAAATCACCCTTCCCTGCCAAAGTGAAGGACGAGGCCGCCACGACCTGGGTCAAGCCCTCGTTGGTCGCCGAGGTCAAATTTGCGCAGTGGACGAGCAAGGGCGAACTGCGCCAGCCCGTCTACCTCGGGCTCAGGTCCGACAAGCGGGCGAAGGATGTCGTGCGTGAGCGAGAACGTCCGCGCAAGTAGCTTCCCTTCGGCGAAAGCCGGCAAAAAGGATTGATGCACTCTCCGCCGACACTCACTCGCCTCCAAGGTCGTGGATTTCCGGTCGCATGCCGTCAGGCGTGAGTTCGAGCGTCGCAAACGTGATCGGCAGCTTGAAACGCCGAGGTCCCGCGCTGCCGGGATTCAGGTAGAGAATGCCACCGACCGTGTCGATCTTCGGTACGTGGGAATGCCCGGAGACGATGACGTCGAAGCCGGCGCCGAGATCGGTCTTCAGCGTCTTCAGGTCGTGCAGAACGTAGATCGACTTACCTGCCAGACGGACGAGTTTCGTGTCGGGGTAGTCGCGAGCCCACTTGCCACTGTCCACGTTTCCACGAACGGCCGTGACGGGTGCGATCCGGCGAAGCGCGTCGACGATCTCGGGGCGTCCCATGTCGCCGGCATGAATGATGTGATCGACGCCCGTCAGGCCTCGCTCCGCCTCGGACCTCAACAGGCCGTGCGTGTCCGAAATGACTCCAATCCTGAACATCATTTCCCGACGCTCTCAGCCGAGATCGCCAAAAGACGATCGAGAAACTCTACCTGAGCGGACAGCATCTTGGTCCGCGCTAACTCGATATCAAACCATTCCGCGCGGTCGACTTCGGGAAAGCTCTGCCGTCGACCGCTTCGAGGCGGCCATTCGACATCGAAGGTATTGCTGGTCAGTGCTGCCGGATCAAAGTGTCCCTCGCCGCCGAATGCGATGACGCGCTTGCCTCCTCGCTGTCGGACCTCCCCCAGCGCCTGGAGTGGACCAATCGAAGCGCTCGGGCCGAGTTCTTCGGCAAATTCTCGTTGAGCAACGTTCTCCGGAACATCATTGGCATCGATTTCGCCCTTTGGAATGGACCAGGCGCCATCATCCTTCTCACGCCAGAACGGACCGCCGGGATGAACGAGCAGAACCTCGAGCCCCCGAGCTCCTCCCTTGCGGTATGCGAGAATGCCCGCGCTCAAGGTCGATCTCCTGGAAGTCTTTTTCACCGCAGCCATATGGCTCCTACTTTGCAGAGCAATCGAGAGCCGGCGAGCCGTCGTCCCGCCATACGGGACCGCGTTCGCCAAGCGCCTGCTTAGCTTCGTCCGCGGTCCTATGCACCGTTACTTCGGCCTCGCGCTCGGCCGCCTTCCTGGCGCACGCACCTACCCGCCGGGTCGCCATTAGACGGCGACGAGATGATCTCGCGTGACCTCGTTGAGACGGATTTGCCATTCGCCAGAGCCTGCCACGGACGACGAAGGAGTGCCGTCCGGCGTCACCGGATGCTTCACGACACCTAAGCCGACTTCCGCTGCGGCTTGGCCGCCGGCTTTTTCGCCGCGGCCTCCTTCGCCGGCTTCTTGCCTGCGATCGGCATCAGCATTTCCTTCTGCCCGGCCGCCGCCTTGCGCGGCTTTTTTCCTGATTTCTTGGGTGCCTCTGTCGCTGAGGCGCCCTCTCTTCCGATGCTCTTTCGCAGCGCGTCGATCAGGTCCACCACGTTCTCGCCGCGGGGACGCGCTTTCGCGGTGATGGGTTTGCCGGCGCGCTTCTGATTGATCAGTTCGATGAGGGCGGTTTCGTATTGGTCTTCGAACTTGTCCGGCTCGAAATGGCCCGCCTTCTGATTGACGATGTGCTTGGCGAGATCAAGCATGTCCTTGGTGACTTTGACATCCTGAATGTCGTCGAAATACTCATCAGCTGAACGGACTTCGTAAGGATAGCGCAGTAGCGTTCCCATCAGGCCCTTGTCCAACGGCTCCAGCGCGATGATGTGCTCGCGATTGGTCAGCACCACACGGCCGATCGCGACCTTGTTCATCTCGCGGATGGTTTCCCGAATAACGGCGAAAGCATCGTGCCCGACTTTACCGTCGGGACGCAGATAGTAGGGGCGAATGAGATATCGCGGATCGATCTCGCTGCGGTCGACGAACTCGTCGATTTCGATCGTTCGCGTTGATTCCAGTGCGACGTTCTCTAGCTCCTCCTTCGTCACCTCGATGAAGGTGTCCGTGTCGACCTTGTAGCCTTTGACGATGTCCTCGTTGTCGACCTCCTCGCCGGTATCGGCATCCACCTTAGCGTACTTGATCCGATGGCCGGTCTTTCGATTCAGCTGGTTGAACGAGACCTTTTCGGATTCCGACGTGGCCGGATAGAGCGCAACCGGACAGGTGACGAGGGAAAGACGCAGGAAGCCTTTCCAGTTGGCGCGGGGGGCCATCGCGGGGAACTCCATTACTGATGCCGGATTAAAGACGAACGACCGGGCTTGGTTCCGACATCGCGACCCGCCCCACAGCGGGATTTTTCTCATCGGCCTGCCTGGCCGGACTCGACATTTGTTCTTGTTATGTTCTAATTCGGGCATGACCGACCGACCCGCGAGCTGGCGCATGCCGACCCCGAAACAGATGGAAAAATTGGCCGCTGAAGCCGACCGCAGACGAGCGCCGCCCGCTGCGGGTCCAGATGCCCCCCTCCCGGCCGAATATTGGGAATCGGTCCTGAAAGACGCACGCGCCGGCACGACCGGGGCTCAGATGCGGCAGCGACGTCTTTCCGAGATTCAGCGTCACGTGCTGCGCGTCTCCTGCCGCCGCTGCGAGCGGACCGTGGAAATCCAGACCGCTGATGCCGTTCGACTGTATGGCGCCAACGCGCTCTGGAAGGACGTCGCGCAGCGGCTGCTCGACAATACCTGCCGGCAGCGCACCGGCAGGCATGAAGAAGACGGGTGCTGGCCAGCGTTCGAGACGCCGTAGCCGCTCTGGATTTGCCGATCCGATCTCTTTGCGCCTGGATGTCTGGATGGCCCCGAAGTATCACCCTACGCCCTTGTCGGGCGGCGATCGCAAGGCTCTGGCGAAAGAGCTCGGCAAGGCACGCGCGATGGCCAGCATGCTGGCGACCCAATCGGCGGAGATGCGGGCCAAAGGCGGGGCGATGATCCAGCAAGCCGACAGGCTGCTTTGCGAAAGCTGGAACGAGCGGATGTGGAGTGACGGCGAACCGATCGATCCGTCGCCGACCATCGATCAGGCCGTAAATGGAGGCTTCCCCTGGCTGGAGATCAGGTGCGCGCGCTGCAAGACGCCGAGCGATGTCGACCTGGCCGCGATGAAGCACCCGCCGACCACCTTCGTGCACGATCTCGCCAGCCGGCTGCGCTGTCGCAAATGTGCCAAGGCCGGCCGGCGTCCATCCGCGACTCTGCTACAGTTGACCTGGCAGCCGCGCCACCCTCGAGCCGAATCCTGACCGATGTGCAATCTTTATTCGATCACGACCAATCAAGCCGCGATCAACGCGCTGTTCCGCGTTGTCAACCGATACGTTGGAAATCTGGCGCCGATGCCGGGGGATTTTCCCGACTACAAGGCACCGATCGTGCGCAACGGAGTGGAGGGCCGCGAGCTCGCTACGGCGCGATGGGGAATGCCGTCGTCATCAAAGGCGCTGATGGACGCCACGAAGAAGCGAGCCGAGAAGCTGCAGGCCAAGGGCAAGGCAGTGGATTTCTAGGAATTGCTGCGAATGGAGCCGGACGGCGGCACGACCAACATCCGCAATGTGAAGAGCAAGCACTGGACGCGATGGCTGGGGACTGAAAATCGCTGCGTGGTGCCGTTCAACTCGTTCAGCGAGTTCAACAAGGCCGAGGGCGGTGATATCTGGTTCGCGCTCGATGAGACACGTCCCCTCGCCTGCTTCGCCGGTATCTGGACCAACTGGACGTCCGTCCGGAAGGTCAAGGAAGGCGAGACGACCAACGACCTCTACGCGTTCCTCACGACGGAGCCCAACGCCGAGGTCGGCGCCATCCACCCCAAGGCGATGCCGGTGATCCTGACAACGCCAGATGAAGTCGAGACCTGGATGACGGCCCCTGCGGACGAAGTACTGAAATTGCAAAGGCCGCTTCCGGACGGAAGCCTCCGGGTCGTCGCTCGCGGCGTCAAGGAAGACCCAATAGGGCCGACGACGTGACGGACGAGACCGACTACCAAACGGGGCCAGCACCGCATCAGCGCAAGATCATTCTGTCGATATAGACATCTTCTACGCATCAGTGGAGCAGCGGGACAATCCGGACTTGCGTGGCAAGCCAGTCGCTGTGGGCGGGATCGAAAGAGCGCGGTGTCGTAGCTGCAGCGAGCTATGAGGCGCGAAAGTTTGGAGTTAGGTCGGCATTGCCGTCAGTGACAGCCAAACGGCAATGCAAAGAGCTAATTTTCGTAAAGCCGCCGCGCTTCGAAGTCTACAAGGAGGTCTCTCGACACGTCCGGACAATCTTCGCGGAGCATTCTGACGTCATTGAGCCCCTGTCGTTAGATGAGGCCTACCTAGATGTCACCGAGAACATCCAAGGCCTCCCAATCGCGACAGAGATCGCGACCTTGATTAGAGTCAAGATCCTGAGCGAGACAGGCCTGACCGCGTCTGCCGGCATCTCTTACAATAAGTTCCTGGCAAAACTTGCGTCCGACCAACGGAAGCCCAACGGACAGTTCGTGATCACGCCAAAGATGAGGCCGAGCTTCGTTCAGGATCTCCCAGTCGGCAAATTCCATTGAATCGGACCGGCGACCAGTGCGAAGATGCATGGCCTTGGCATCTTCACCGGCATGAATATGCGCAATCAGTCGCTCGAGTTCATGAACGCCAATTTTGGGAAAGCTGGGGCGTATTATTACTGGATCTCGCGGGGGATTGACGAGCGTCCTGTCCGTGCCAACCGAATCCGAAGGTCCGTCGGCGCCGAAAGCACGTTTCGCGGGACTTGGCAGACCACGAAGCGCTGACCATCGAACTGCGCCCACTGGTCGACAAGGTCCGGCAACACTGCGAGGCGACGGGCGCGCGAGGCCAAACGGCGATCCTTTTCAGATTTCGAGCTGATCACTCGCAGCACGTCCGTACGCATGAACGACACCGCGGACGATCTCTCTAGCCTGGCTCTTGAACTATTAGCGCAACTTATGCCGCCAAAGAGGCCGATCCGGTTAATCGGTATCTCTGTTTCGGGGGTTTGTTGGGTCAGGGCTCGATGATGATCAATTGCCACTCATGCTGGCTTGATTTGGCGGGTCCAACCGCATCTCGTTGCTGCTTGCAATAGGTGCCATCCACTCCCCCAATTTACACAGAGCATGCTTGGGAAAACGCGCAAAATATCGCTTTGCAGTCGATAACTCTGACCCAAAGCATATACTGCGCTATCATATACGAATCACCGCATTTGTACTGTTTCAAGGATGGATTACGGCGCTATGGCGCGAGCTACCATGCAAGGCAAAGCGACGCTCGACGCACGATTCAAGTTTGCTGATACCGCGTTTTCGAGCGGCACCGAAGGTTGGAATTCTCAACTTCGTTTTGCCACCGGCATCGCCGACGGCGAGGACTATCTTCTTCGTCTGTTCAAGAAGACCGGAACCCCGCTGGACGAGGACCTGAAGCGGCTCATCACGCACGGCCTCAGGCGTGTCCGGCGTGTTCTGTCGTCACGCCGTGCGCGCCAGTTATTGGTCGAGGTTCTTGAGATCGTCGAGGACCAGGAAGAGATCGGTATCTTAATGGTTGATCCTGGCAGTCCGATCTGCGGGTCATTGCACAGGGTTCGAGCGCGAGAAGGCCGGCTGCTTACGACGACCGGCCGCAAGATGTTTTGGCGCAATATCTTGCGCGTAGCTGAAGGACTTGCACTTTGTCATGATGCGGGCATCGTGCACGGCGCTGTCAGCGAACATACGATCTTTTCGCATAGCGATGAAAAAGAGGATTTCCGACTCGGCGGCTACGAAGCGTGCGTACACATTGCCGACGGCGATGTGGGCGGCGCGGGACATCTGCTGCGGCCCTCCGGCACCGTCTCGTTTCGCCGGGACTGGAGTGATCTTGGGCAGGCAGCGTCGCGGATCCTCGGCCTGACCGAGGACGGCGGCGGTCCTTCCCTGCTGTCGATCGAGCGACGCATGCTTAATCGTCTTGCCGATCCGCCACGCTACCAGCTTTTCGACGGAAGTATCGTGCTAAACGAGATCGCCGAGGTCGTGGCCGATCTTGACCGGTCGGGGTCAAGCGGCGAAGGCGAGCTAATTCTCTACCCTTCCACCCAGGTTACCCAAAGCGACCTTGCATCGCTTACATCGGGCACCATCCCGGCTGACGATAGGGATGCGGTCCTCCGTTTTGTCGAAGAGGATCTCAGCGGACCAACGGTACGCACTGTTGTCGTAGATGAGGCCTTCGTGCGTATCGTCACCGACCTTGCCGCGTATGGCGTGAAAGTCATCGATGACTATGTCGGCATGATCGAGAACGCCAACAAGAGGCGGCCTGACGACTACATCTATGATGCCGTCGAGGTTCGCCACCGGATTCATCTTGCGCGAACTCGGAGAAGCGCCGAAGAGCGAGTACGCAGGCTTGGCCCTGGCGCCAAACCGTGGATTGACGCGAGTGTCACAACAGGAGTGAGCCGATCAGTCGAAGAGATTCCCACTTGGTACGCCCTCATTCTTCTCGAAGCCTTTACTTGGCTGCGGGAGCAATTCCGAATCTATCCCGTCGAAGTGCTTCACCCGCCGTCCGGCGGGGATTCAGATTTGGCCTGGATCGCCTCCCGCGAAGATCCCGACCGGGACATGCGACGCAAGCTGATGGGACTGCGCCCGGCATACGACGCCTTGGCGCGCGAATTGAAGTACGACGACGGCAAACCAAATTGGACTCTTTCACGCAGCGACGCGCTCGCCGGCGATCGGGAGCGATTTCCGGAACTCAGTTATGAGGGAACGGGCGGTGTCGTCGACGGCCGCCTACCGTTCACGTTCGCGACAAGCGAAGCTGTTGTACCGGGGCAGCTTCTTTTTCTTCGTCCTCGAAGAGATGGTGGATTTGAACGCGCAATTCGCCGCCGCCTTCAAAATATTGTGGCGGCCCGGACGAATATTGAACTCTTGAGAGCGATTGACGATCCGGCGCAGGTCGCGCTGGACGAAGTATTACGTGATATTGCGACCCCGAATGCGGTGCCGCCGGACGAGATGGACGGTTCGAAAAAGGTGGCATGGGACGCAATCGTATCAGGCAAGTCCATCAATGTCGTTGTTGGCCCTCCTGGCGTCGGCAAGACGTTCCTAATTTCGAATCTTGTCAAAAGCATTCTGGACAAAACACCGGACGCAAGGCTTCTAGTGTCGGCGCAAAACCACGAGACCTTGATTCAAATGGAGGACGAACTCAAGGCGACACTGGCGAGCGGCACGAAGATCGTCGTTCGTGTCGAGCGGACACGATCGACCGATGAAGTCAGCTCCTTGCGTGCGAGCTCCGTTGATCTTCTTAGGTCCGTTTCGACGGTCGACCACGCCGCTGAAAGCATGATGGTCAACCAACGCTATCAAATCAAGCAGGCGCTCCGGCCCGTTGATGCGTCGGAAGCGACGGTTGCGGAACGCGTATTTCGCGATACCGACAATCTGCTGCTGCGCTCTTCCGATGTCACGCTTGCCACGACATCGTCGCACATCATCGAGGAGATGATTGCCGATGGCGATCAATTCGACTGGGTCATCGTCGAAGAAGCGGCCCGCGCCAACGGTGCGGAACTGATCGGCGCGCTATTGCTGGGCAACAGAAGAATCATGGTTGGCGATCACAACCAACTCTCTCCATTCGATGCCGCCCAGCGGCAACAATTCTACGATCCCGAGCGCGCAGTTGATCTGCTGCGGGACGCGAAGGAGCGGCTTGAAACCATCTCCGATCTACCGCCGGAAGTTACTGAGGCGCTTGATACAGTTAAGTCGAGCGAACATCTGATGAGGGAGGCTCTCGCAACAGCGGCGCGTCTTGAAGAACCGTTTCGATCAATAGCTGAGCGCGAAATTGAGCGCGAAAAGGACACGGGGCGTCCGAGCACGATCGTCAACACGCTGCTGGAACAGAGCCGCATGCACCCCGCCATCGGCGATCTCGTCTCGAATACTTTTTATGACAGAAAGCTCGCTCCCTCCGACCGCGTCAAGCGTCGCACGCTAACGGTCACGTCCACGGTCGCGTACCTCACCTCTCCAATCGTTCTTCTCGATTTTCCGCCCCTCAGCATGTCAAAACGGCGACATTTCGAACACAAAGTGGAGCGATCATTCCGCAACGAGCTTGAGGCGCAGGCCTTGATAGCGGCCTTGAAAGGGTTGCGGCCGATAGTTGGCGCGGACGGCCGCCGACCGACCCTCGTGATCATCTCGCCCTACGCGGCGCAGGTGAGATGGTTCAAGCGCTTACTGCGCGGCCAAGTCAGGAAAGACAAGACCTTGTTCGGCTTCGCGAGCCCGCGCAGTAATGGTGAGTTCGTCTTTACCAGCGATAGCTTCCAAGGTGGCGAAGCCGATGTCGTGGCCGCCAGCCTTACGCGCAACAATGTCATGGTGGGATCGCGCGCGCTCGGATTCGTCAAAAGCCCACAGCGCATGAATGTGCTGCTCAGCCGCGCCAAGCAAAAGCTGATTCTTGCCACAAGCCAGCGCTTCATTCGCGAAGTGGTCGAAGGAATCGATCCGGATGCAAAAAAGGACGATCTTGAATTCCTACGAAAGATGCTGAAGGAGCTCGCGACCCTCGCCGGGACCGATTACGAGCTCGTCAGGAAGGATGCTCCTAGCATTAAGGTGAAAGGCGCATCCATCGTCGCGATCGACGAGAACGGGAGGCTTCCGGCGTGAAAATCTACCTTCCCGCTTGGCACTATCGCGCGCGCGCCATCGTTCAACGCACATGGGGATGGAGTCCAATCGAAGAAATGATCCTGCTCGCGCTCGATCGCACCCCAGAAACGATCGAAGAGGTGGCAACGTCGCTCGGGATTCCAAGCCAGGTCGCGGGCTCGACCATCGCGCGGTTGATGCAGTTCGGCCTGGTCGAGCTTCGCCTGGCTCCTGTCCCTCAATTGGCGACAAGCGGCGTCGGTCAAGACTTCATCCGGTTGGGTGGCGCCTTGCCGGAGCGAACTGAAGATCGGGAGATTCACATCAGTCTAGTGCTGGAGAAGGTCGGACACTCGGTCTTTCGCAACCGCGACGTCGAGACCGCTCCACTCTATCGGATGACCCATACAGATCACAAGGTCAACTTTCCTCCGGGCCCAGATGAGACCGATGACACAATGGCGGTCCGCGTAACGCAGCTCGTCGCCGGCATGCTCCGTCCCGGCGAATGGCTGCGCGGCGTTCAAACGATCAACTCCGTTCTCGAAAGAAAATATCTCGCGATCGAACTGAACGACGTCAAGAACGGATTGCTCCCTGAGGGGGCCAGCCAGGACTTGATCGGCGCTCTTCAAGCAACAATCAGGACTGGTATTCTGCCGGAAGCTAGCGATCCGCAGCCAAGCCGGTCAGTGACCGTCGATACGATGATTGGCACCGATCAATTGATCGTCGGCGGCGAACAGCATCTCGAATGCTTCGAACGCATCGTGGGTCAGGCCGAGGAAGACGTTTTCGTACTTTCGACTTTTGTGACGCCTCACGGCGAAAAATACACGGAGCAACATGAACGCATTCGAAAAGCTCTTGAACAGGCTGCGCAGCGTGGCGTGCGCTGCCACTTGTTCTACGGTACTGCGCTAGACACCGACAGAAAGAACGCGATCGCGATGCAGGAGCTCAATATGCGGCTCTCGTCGGTCCGTCGCGCGCGTGGCTTTGTGTTCACGCAGCGCGATTCTGTTCGAAGCCATGTGAAATGCCTTGCCGCGGATGACGGCCACGGCGGCGCTGTCGTCGTGCTCGGCTCCTCCAATTGGCTGTCGTCGCCCTTTTCTGCCTTGGAGGTGTCTGTCGAGCTGACAGAGAACCGCGCGGCCGCGGCGGGCCTGGATCTTTTGCGTTCTATCGTGTCACCTCTTTCAAGCGCCAGCCGTTCGATTGAGACGCTCCAATTCATAGCATCGGATTTAAGGCGCTCGCGGAGCGCCTTAACATCTAGCGCCGATGCTGGAGGGAGTATTCCAGTTCGGATGAGCATTCTCCAGGCTGACGATCATGAGCGATTGATTCGGAGGGTTGCTCACGAAGCCGAAGAGCGATTTGTCTGCTGTACCAACAAGGTCGGAGCTCCCATGGTGCCGGCGATCTTTAACCCCGCCGAAATCGCAGGACGCCGACTCGACGACGTCCGTGTTTACTACTCGCGCCAGACCGGGCCGATCAAACGGCGGCACGTCAAGGCCCACCGCGAACGGCTACATGGTGTAGTCGATCTGATCGCCGTGGAGGATCCGCAAGTCCATGCAAAGTTTCTTTTGTGGGACAGAGATCACGTCGTGGTGAGCACGATGAATTGGGGCTCTCAGTCGGGTTCACCGGATAATCCTCTCGACGAGATCGGCCTCCATTTGGAAGGGCCTGGCATAGCCGAGTTCCTCCTAATGAAGTTCGAGAGTCAACTCGACGATTAGTATCTGACACGTATTTTGGGCTGCGTCCAAATTGTCAACGCGCTGCGCGCCAATTGCGCTGAAATTGCTGAGTTCTTTGTTCAAGGTGGAAAGAGAACCTTTCGCCATCTATCATCAGGCGCAGCCAAAACGCCTGATAAATACAAAGCAGACCGAGCTCGCCGATTTTCCTACAGACTACGACGAAGATCGGTATGACCCCCAAAAATCTGCCGTCGTGAAAGCCACGCCGTCATAACGCAACCCGTTTGCAGTGCTTAGCCGGGTGGGCAGCCCCGATCGGGAGCGTCCAAAAGACCGCCTCACGAATTTTACCGTGGCGTTCTAGTCGTGACCCACCGAATGACGCCATCCGTCATGTAAACCACGGCGCCCCGAGGTGCTCCTGTGGCACGAAGATAGTCGCTCAGCTGAGCGGCATGATCGCGCCTATCCTGCTCGCTGGGCGCGACATCGCTCTTCCAATCCAGGACAACGGCAGGCTGACCATCTTGAACAGCGATGGCATCTATCCGCCCAGCCAGCGCAGTCGCCGCGGGTGAAGCCGAGAGCATCGCATAAATTGGCCACTCCGGAGCGAGGCTTGGCCTGAGTGCGGCGATTTCGGGCAGTGCAAGGGTGCGCGCGACGGTCACCGCTATTTCCTCTGGGTCCGGAAGCTTCGCTCCGTTGTCAGCATCAATTATAAGCTGCGTCATCAGCACTCGCGCACGTGCAGCGACGACCGGCATCTCCTCGGCCAGTTCGCCGGTAAGCATCTCCTCCATCAGCTTGTGGAGAATAAGGCCCCGCACGCGGCCGGCGCCGACCGGCAATTCGGTTTCTGGGGCTTCGCCAGGCTCCATCGCGATCGCCTCACCTCTTGGCGCTCGATCAGGATCGTGATCGCTTGGCCGCAGCCACTGGAGCGGCATCGCGGCGGCGGCGATCGCGGCACGCTCTGCCCCGAACAGCTCCGGCGTCTGCGTATTCGGAGGCGCGACGTCGGTCACGCGGGCGACCGGCGTCAAGTGCGACAGGACAAGCTGCGGCAAGTCCCGATGCGCAAGATCAACGATCCGTGCCCAGGACCGCTGCTCAGCCTGAGGCAATTCCGGAACGATCAGAAGTTCGCGGGCGCGCGTGCAGGCGACATACCAGAGGCGCTCCCGCTCGCGGGCCAAGCTATCGTCTTCAGACTCGAGTGCGCGAAGCAGTTCCGGCGGAACCACGTCGCCAATCAGCCAATGCAGTGTTTCGTCGTCGGCGCGGTAGACGAATGCCTCGCGCGAGCGCAGCAAGGTGCCGGTGTTGATCGGAATTACCACCGGCCATTCGAGACCCTTAGCGCTGTGGATCGTGATGATTTCGATCGCATCGCCTTCCGCATCAACTCGTCCCTCATTGTGGGGCACGCCGTCGCGCCATTCCCGGGCGAGATCCCGAACGAACTTCCTGAGGCCTCGCACACCGTAAGGCCGCGCACGTTCCAGGAACGCTTCGAGATTGGCGGCCGCGCGCGCACTACGATCACCCTCGCGCGCGGCGAGGGGTGCACGGACCGCGAGGCGGTCCCTCGCTTCGGCCAAGAGCAGCGCAGGCGTGGTCGCCCGCACGCGTTTTCTGAGGTCTTGTAGGATCGCGAGCGTGCGACGTGCCAGAGGATGGGCGACATGATCGACATCGGTCAGCACCGAGAAGCGCTGGGGCGCTTCGGCGCGATCGAGATGCGGCGGAAGACCCACGGTGATGTCGAGTAGCTCCTCCTCAGTAAGCCCGACCAGTGGGCCCCGCAGCAGCGCGCCGAAGGCCAATGTGTCGCCAGCGGCGGCGAGTACGCGAGCTAGCGCGAGCAGGTCCTGCACTTCTTGCCGGCGGAACAAACTCTTGCCGGCCTGCGAGGCGATCGGCAGCCCGCGCTGCTCGAGCGCGCGCTCATAACGCCAAAGCTCGGCGCCAGTTGGCGCAAGCAGGGCGATGCCGCCGGCAGTGAGCGGTACGATTGCGCCGTCCTCGTCGCGGATAGGGAGATTGCCGATAAGGCGGGTGCAGAGATCGGCAACGGCTTCGGCCTCCGCGTCGCGGATTTGAGCGGGCCGAGAATCAGGCGGCACATCCACTGTGATTCGCGCCGCGCAGGGCAGATCATGATCGGGGTCGCCGAGCGTCGACGTGAGCGGCACGTAACCGGGCTGGCCTTCTCCCGACAACGGGCGCGCGAAGCAGCGGTTGATGTGCCTAAGGATGTCGGGACGCGAACGAAAATTGGCGGTGACCTGAACGATATTTTCCGGCAATTGCCGCTCAACAGCGGCGCGCGCCTGCGAGTATGAGCCGATATCGGCGCCTCGGAAGCGATAGATTGCCTGCTTCGGGTCACCGACCATGAATAAAGCCCCGGCACGCAGCACGCTGTCCTGCCAGCGTCCGGCGCGATCCTTCCCCGCGATCCCGAAGAGGATCTCTGTCTGAACAGGGTCGGTGTCCTGAAATTCGTCGACGAAGATGTGGCGATAGCGTTCTCCAAGCGCGCGGCGCACGTCGTCATGCTGGCGCACCAGCGCACGCGCCTTCTCGAGCAAGTCGTCGAAGTCCAAGACTGCAGCGGCCCGTTTGAAGGCGGCGTAGTCATCGAGTACTTCGTCGAGCTCGGCCGCAAGCTGGGCGACAAGCGCGGTCGCGAACCGACCAAGAACGGTCCGGTAGCAGCGATTGACCCGCTCAAAGCATGCGGTCGCCTCTTCATTGAGGAGCGCGCCTCGCTCTTTGCCCGCGACACGCTCCCAAGCTGATTTCCGTCTCGGCGTGAGAAGATCGAAACTGTGTCGGCGCATGCACGCGAGCTGTGGCGGATGGGCGAGACGCCAGAGCGTGGCAAAATCCGGTGGAGGGTCGAAACTACCGGCGTAGAAGTTGGCGAGCGTCTCAAGCTCTCCGACCAATTCTAGGGTCTTGGGCTCGACCGGCTGCGACGAAATCCAGCGTCGGAAGTCCGCGACGGCGTCGACCAGGTCGATGTCGGGCCGACCGCCGAGCTCGGCGGGCAGAGCGCGTGCGCCGCGATATCTGAGACGGAAGCGTGCGAGTTCCTGAAGAGTATCGACGATGCGACGCGGATCATCGCGCGAGAGTGTCGCGATGGCATCGCCTGGCCGCTCGGGCGCATTCAATCGCCGTTTCAGCCACTGCTCGAAGACGGAATCGAAGGCCGCCGCCGCCTGAACGGCGTCAAGAATGCGCGCGCCCGGATCAATGTCGGCCTCAACCGCATAGCTGGAGATGATCGTCTGGCAAAATGCGTGAATGGTGGCGGTTGTCAGTTCGTCGAGCTTCGCCGCTGCACCGGAAAGTGCGCGTCGTTGGTCCACGTTTAGTCCGTTGGGCAGAGCAAGCCGCAAAGGTTGAGGCACACGTCCCGCAAGCAGCTCCTCGACATAGCGTTGCACGCGCGTCGCCAGCCCGCTCGCGGCAAGCTCTGTGAAAGTGATCGCGGCGATCGCGCCGGGCTCGGTGCCACGCGCGAGCAGCATGGTCAGGCGTCCGGCCATTAGCGCCGTTTTGCCGGTGCCGGCGGCGGCCTCGACGAGCAACGTGGCGTCGAGATCAGTCAGGATGCGAAGCCGTGCGGGATCGTCGGCGAGTGTCATCGGCAGCCCCACACTCGTGCAAACCCTCCGAAAGCGCGCATGAACGCGCCGTTCTTGAGCTGAAGATAGGCTGCTGGCGACGACGGCAGGGCTATGCGGAAGTCATTGTGCTCTTCCTGAGCGTCGGGGCCAGGCAGGGCATGGCCACCGCGCAGGAGGGTGATGGCCGCCGTGACATGCCCGCCGAGTTCGGCGATCGCCTGGTCGACGTCCGGTAGGCGATAGGGCCTCGGCTCTTTGTTGCCGAGAAAGACGAGGCGCGCGATCACGCGCGGATTGTCGGGGAGCAACTGACTGGCCGCGACCGAATAGATGACGCGCTGAAGCTCCGCACCGCGGCCAAGCACGATCTCCTCCGCTCGGCGCGGTTCTACGCCGGTCTTATAGTCCGACACGCGCACGCCGCGACGGTCGCCGGTGAGATCGAGCCGATCGATATTGCCTCGGATGCGCACCTGGGTACCGGGAATCGTAACAAGGGAATCGGGGCGCCAGGGTAGATCGTGTGCCATCGCACCATCGCCAGCTTGACTGAAAGCAAGCTCCGTCCAGCTTCGCGTACCGGGTTGGAACGTCTCGTCAAGCGTCAGTGCCTTGAGGGCGAGCTGAGCTGCGGCAGCGAGCGTGTGTTTCCAGAGCAACGCGGGCGGCGCCGATCGCTTGAGTGGCCAATGCGTGCGGACCGTCTCCGTCGAGGTCGCGAGCGCAGCTTCGATTTCCTCCCGGGACGCACGCGCATAGCCCGGCACAGGTTCGAGCGCATCAACCGTGCGCTTCAGCAACTCATGGACCAGCTCACCATAAGAGCGTGCGTCCAGCGTGAGGGGCTGATCGTCTTCTGGGACCGCGCGCCAGCCCAGCGCGTAGCGCCAGACGAAGGCGAGCGGATCGCGCAACATCAGCCGCAAGGAGGTGGCGGACTGGACATCACCGATTGCGCGGACGATTTGGGGATGGTCTGCGCGAACCTGGCCATCGTGGGCGGTGACGATCGGGCGCCGCCAGTTGCGCCAGCAGAGATTGGCTGCGGTGAGCGCCGGCGATGTCGCCGCTTCGTCCGGCCGTGCAAGAAGACGATCGGCCTCGCTGAATGCATGCTGCGGAATGCGCGCCCGCTTCAGGATCTGCAAAGATGCGCTCTGCGGGATCAGCGGGCTGGCGGACAACTGCCCACCTTGAGCGTTACGCCGGCTTCGCGAGAGAACGCAGCCGCGCGCCGCCTGACTGGTGATGACGGCAAAGGCGCGTCGATCTTGCTCGGCGACGGGATCAGGGTCAAGCACAGAGCGCGGCAGGATGTGGGCCGGTATCAGTGGGTCCTCGGCCGTGCGGCGCGGCCAAGAGCGCGATGTCATGCCGAGCAGGCGCACCCAGGGACGCGGCGCACCTGCAAGGTGGCTCGCCGGGCACCAGACAGCGCTCGCGCCTGGATCGCGTCCATCGGGCAGCCGCAAGTCCTCTAGTGAGAATTCGAGCCCTTCGGCCGGCGCGCGTCGAAGCGCCTCGGTCCAGAGCGCACGGGCCGCTGTGCCCAATAGCATCGCGCCGGCCTGCGCAGCCGCCTCGGGGCCACTCGCAAGCAGCCGCAGAATGGGCATCACGACCGGTCTTGGATCGCCTGCGTCGGCGCGGCGGCCGGTCGCCTCGTCAAGCGCGCGCTGCCACTGATCAATCTCGAACAGCGCCGCACCAGGCTGGAGGCCGAGCGACCAGTCCGCAGGCAAGTCGGCCAAGGCACGGCTTCGACCCGCGGCATGGCCGAACAGTCGCCGGAGGCGATCCTGGCCAAGCCCGTTGAGCAGGACGTCGGCAAGTGCGGCGCACGCTTGTCCCTCGCGCGATGCGAGGACCGGCACGCCGTGCGAGAAATGGAGTGGGAGATCCGCGTCCGCGACGAGAACCAGGAAGTGCTCGTCCCAGTCCTCGGTGGCCGTGGCACAGATCGCGATCTCATCGGGTCGCGCGCGGCCAGAGGCAATGAGTTCACGCATCCAACGTAGCGCTTCGACTGCTTCGGCGCGCGGGTTCGCGCAGGAAACTAAGGATATGTCCGCAGCCATCTCGCGGTCGCTGGTAATTAACTGGCCCGGAAACCAGTTCGCATCGGAGGTTCCAGGATTGCGCCAAGCGAGTGGGACCGTCTTCGCGAGCGTCGCAAGAAGCGGACGCCAGACCGATGCAATCTCACTGAGCTGATCGATATCGATTGACCCGAGCGCTGCAGCCGCATGGGCCGCGTGCGCAATTGCGGCATCGCGCAAGTCGCGCGGTGTCAGAACCCCTGCTGGGAGGTTGGCGCGAACGCGGCGCTCGACCTCCGCAAGCTCGGCAAGCCGAGCATTGTGGCTAGCGAGCCCCTCAAGATCGAGGTCGGCTTGCCAAACCTTTGCGAGCGTGCGGGCGATTGACCGTGTCGTGCCCGGAAGCTGACGGATACCTTCGAGCTCCGTCAAGCCGCCGGCGGCGAGTGCAGCGCGAATGGCTGGGTCGAGGTCCTGGGATCGCGCCGGTCGGTTAAAGCCTCCGGCGAGACGTGCAGCAAGCAGTGGAAGTGTGAAAATCTGCAGCCCAGAATCCGCTCGCTGTGCGGCAGCGATCCGCGCTGTACGGAATGCAAGCGGCCCTTCGACAACTATCGATCGTCGACTCATTTCCCCTCAGCCGCGACGCTATCATCGCCATGTTCGAAAGTTGCCGGCGTAATGCGAACCTGAGCCGCTCGCCCCTCCTCATGGAACCACAAATCTCTAATTCTCGCGTCATCGCTTGCAGGCAAAGGATTTGCGTCGCGCACGCGAAAGGTCGTGGGAAGGTTCACGGAGGTGCCGAAGACCAGCGCATGCTGCTTCGGAAGCGACGGGAGCCGCTTCAGGACCGCCTCGGAGATGAACGGGGTCATCTGCCGTATATGAGCAAGGTCGTCGGGATTCTGGATTCGATGGATGACGAAATTCGAGCACTGCGAAAGAATGGTCTTCGAGAGTTCACTGGGCCTCTGCGAAGCGGCGAGAATGAACAGCCCGTACTTTCGCCCTTCCTTGGCAATCCGCTCGTAAACTCTGCTGGCGTCTATGGCATAGCGGGATGGCTTCTCCGCGATGTATCGATGCGCTTCCTCAAGAAGCAGATGGATCGGAAACCGATTGCGTGGATCTGCTTGTCGGAGCAGCCGAAAGGCCATTCTAGCGAGCACTGACGCTACGAGCTCGACAACCTCATCCTCCACCGCATTCATGTCGATGATGACGATCTGGTTGCGTTTGACCCAACCCGCTCCGTCGCGTGCCAAACCGAGGAGCTGCTCAAGGAAGTTTTCGAGCGACGGCCCAGCTTGGCTTCCTTGAAGGTCGTAGCGCAGGAACGCATATTCAGGTCGCTCCTCGAGCGACTTAAAACGCGTCAGCATCTGCGAGCAGTAATCTCGGATCTGACGGTTACCGTGAGCCTCCTCGTATAGGATCGCCAGATCGAGCGCCTCTCCCAACGCGGAAAACTCAAAGGGAAGGTTGGCATATGCCGGGAATTTCAAACCTTCGATGATAAATCCGCCGCCATTGGCGTTTCCCAACAAATAGGTTGTTAAACCGGCAGGGTTGGCCATCTGGCCGAAGCCGATTTTGATGAATGGCGCGATCTTTTGATTGTTGATCTCCGGCGTGTTGAATCTTTGCAGCAGACCGACCATGCGATCGTGTTTTGACGGACTGCCTGTGTCGTCACGAAGAATTTGGCTCAGGCAGGTTGCCAGAATGTGGTTCTTGATCCCCTTCAGCTCCGCCGCGCTGCCCGCTGAGAACAATGTTGCCAGCCCGAGCGCCATGCGCAGTATCGGTAGTTGGGTGCGCTCGCTGGCCTGCAGAAGCAGCTCCCACTCTGACTGCTCCAGAAACCAATGGGGCAGACGAAAACGCTCCGTGCGTGCGGTGCCGTCCAGAATGACATGGTCCACGCCGATCTGCTTGCGCTTTGCGAGCGGCGACAGCGCCTTCGCATATTCTCCATTGACGTCGAATACGACGAACGTGGCACCGCGAGCATGGTGTTCTTCCGCCTTTTCGAACAAGGATTGGAGGACCGATGCGACCGTGCAGGACTTCCCGCTCCCTGTGTTTCCCAGGACGGCAGTGTGTCCGCCGAAGAAATCATCGATCCTGACCTTAACGTCGTAACCCTCGAATATGACGGACCGGCCGATCGTCAATGCGCGATAGCGGGTGGCATCAGGTGGCGTGGGTGGAACATTGTCGATCGGGGGTGTAGGCTCCGAAGGATGATCGGTTTCGAAGACTCGATCCAGTTCAGCGTCCAGCGCATACAGTGCGTCGCCGTAGAGTGACGGGAACACGGAGACGCCGAAGCGAAACCTTTCGCGCCGATCTTGAGGCAGCATCCCGACGGGAACGACATCGAGGTACTTCGCCGAAGAAGCCTTATCCAGCTCCCCTTCACTGCGACTAACATGACCAACGTCGCGCTCACGCAGGCCGACGACCTCGACAACCACGTACTCGGTTTGCACCGCGACCATCAGGAACGATCCGAGCCTGGCGACATAGTGAACGTCGTCGAATCCGACGACGGTGAAGTTGTCGGTGCCCGCATGCATCTCGATCACGAAACGGTCGGCCGCGACCGAGACCACCTTGCCGATTGCGCGCTTCCGATCGTCACGACTCATCGTCATCCTCCCCCTTCTGGGGAGCCGCGGCCTCCTTCTTCGGGGCCATCGCCTCGATCACCTTCCGAACGGCGTCATCAATGCGCTCGCTCGGGCGTTGCGGCATGAACTCTTCGATAATGGTGTCGAAGTAATGGGCTTTGCGTCCGGCGCTGCGTCCGGCACCCCCAATGATCCAAATTCGTGGATCATTTAGCGCGCGAAGCTTCGCAATCTCCCCGTCCAAATCTGGATCTACAAAGATCACGAGCCGGAACGTGGGAATCGTCAGGGCCTGATAGATGATATTGTTGATGTGCTCGTCGCCGAAGGCATACCCCATCGTAAATAGCACGCTCTGTTCGCGAACAATGCGTGACTGGAATTCCCGAAACAGATCGGCATAGGGAGACCCAAGGCTCGAATTCTGCTTGGCAGGCGTCGGATAGATCATCACCTTGCCCGGTTCTTTGGAGACGGCCGTTTCTCGGATCGGGAAAAGTCCGTGATCGTCCTCTGTCCAACTAATGGACCCATGAATCTTACACAGATAGACAAAGCCATCGACCGCAGACCACTTGCGGCTGGTGACATCGAGCTGTTCAGCGAGGGCGTACCGAAACGTCGCTGGATTGAACCGCCGTTCGACAACGCCGGAGAAGCCGTTCGTGTATGGCAGGCCGAGCCTATCCATTGCGGTCTCGTTGAAGAGATCGTAGTTCGTGGTGAACACCCAAGGACGCGGAAGAGATCGGTCGCGCAGCACAAGCTTGCGATAGAAGGATTCATAAAGGCCAACGACGGTATGGTCGCCATTCGCGAAGGCGCCGTTCGTGCATTTGGCCCAAAGAAATGTTTGAACCTTCTTGATGATCGATTCGACAGTCTTGAGTCTTGTGGCGGCATCACTCAGCGAACTGCGCACTAAGACGAAGCGCAGGCTGAAAAGAAGCTCCATCAGCCGCTCTAGGTTGCGCGCATACTCCGCGGCACCGAGGTCGATTCCAAACTGCTTCAACAGAGCATCACGTTCGTCGGCTGTCGGGAACGATTGATCCCCTTCCTTCGGTGCCGCCGTGAATTCCTTCGCGAGGGGCGCCATCGTTGGGATGCCGACCTCCTTGTCATTAGCCCACGACGAAGAACAGCCAGCTCCCAGGAGGAACGCCACATTTTTGGCATTCAGTGACTCAGCCAACGCCTTTCTGACAATATCCGCCCCATCAGGCCAATCATAATCAGCCTTCTCACCCTCGACGCCGCGAATAAACTTGAATGTGAGCTTCGATGGCTCCGTCTTGTCTGCATCCGCCACCGCATTCCCCCCAAATCTCTATTTCGCCGCCTCGTTTGCCCGGCGCGCGACATCTGCACTCCGCGCCATGAGGACCTCGAAGGTTTCAGCATCTTCCAACAGCAGACCGTCCTCGACCATGCGACCATAATCTTCTTCCAGCGCCTTCGCGGCATCACCGCCAGGCACGAGCTGCAAACCGCCATTCACGGCAGCCGCATAATCGATCGGACTTCGATCGGCCGCCCTCTCAACGAAGAACATGCCCTTGTGGCGCGCGACCGCGTTCGCCAGCTCCCTATCGGCGAAAGCCGCATCCGCCAGGCCGGCGTCATCCAGACGCGCTATGTCATGCCAGTGGCGTGCGAAGCGATCACCGCGCAGCCGCTGCTGGAGGCAGAAGACGTGGACAGCCGTCGCCTTCTCCCAGAAGGTCCGCTCGGCGTGCATCACGCGCGGCCGCGCTGTTGGGAACGTTACGCCTTCAACCAGGCCGGATGCATCGCATTTGATGTCGCGGAGGCTCGCCGGCTCGCCCGTTGATCGCGCCCCGAACTCCAGCATCACACTCGGTGCGACGTAGCCCGAGCCAGCGGTGGTCGCCTCGTAGTCGACAAACAGCTTCTCGCCTTCCACGCGGACGGCAGCCGCCAACGTCGCGGCAGCCAACGCGTCCGCGACGACCGGCTGCGCGGTGCCCGCCACCCAATCCGGCAAGCGCTTGCGCACCTCGCTCGACCAGCGCTTCTCCTCGCTACGTGTTTTCGGCAACGCCTCGCCGTTGCCGTCCACCAGGTCGGGCGCGATCGCCCGGATGTCGTAGGTCAGGTCGACGTCCTCGGAAAACCGCCGGATGACCCCATAGGCCTTCGACAGTGACGTGCCGCCCTTGAACACCAGATGCTCGCCGAGCGCCGACCCGTAGAGCGTGGCGAGCGCCCAAACCACCCACACATCCTTCTCGAGAAGGTGCGCCGGTCGTCCCGACTGATCGGCCGCGACGCTTAGCGCCTCGCGGCGGTCAGCGACCGGAAGGTGGAGAAAGGCGTCAGCCATGCGCCGCCTTTCCTACGCTGCGCGCGAGCCAGGTCGGAAGCTGCGGCGCTGCCGCGACCAGTTCGCTGAAAGTGGACGGCGAGAGCTTCCGCTTCAACGTTTTCAAGGCGGCTTCCGCTTTCTCCGGCCCAAGCCAGGCCAACGCCCGCACCGCCTCGCCAGCCGGCTTATGAGCCAGGGCGAGTTGCCAGCGCGGAGCATGACGAAGTTCGACAACCTGTTTGCCGAGATTCATCGTTCGGCTGCGGCCGGAGGTTAGATAGACCGACCGAACCGGCACCTGGGTCGTCAGGCCGAGAGTGTTGGCCGCCGCCGCCCCGCTCGGGACGATGACTTCGCCGCGCTGGTTGGCGAGCGCCTCGGCCGCTTGCTGGACGGAGGGGGCCCTCGTTCCGAACCGGCTCGTGATGGGACGGAGATAGACGCCGCGACCGGCCCGGATCAGTTGGCCCCGCTCAGTCAGACGCGACAAAGCCTGATCCACCGCGGCGCGATTACCGAGGTGAAGCAAGCTCTTAGCCGCCACGGGCGTACCTTCCGGCAACCCTTCGGCATGCGCGAGAATCTGTTCGGTTAACCGTTGCATGGCCGTTCTCCTGTCAGAAATATACGCGGTTTTCTGACAGTTTTCAAGCCAGCGGACTTGCTGGGGAGCCGTCTATTTCGGCTAGATCAAGGGCGAACCCCTGTCGAGTAGACCATCCAGGAAATCCTCCCGCGAGCTGATCGGCCCCGCGAGCGTCGCAAGGATCAACGCCTCGACGATCTGGCGGGCCAACGACCGCGCCATCACCCGCTCTTTCGTCGAGATGGCGGTCATGGCTCGGCCGTGCAGGAATGCGCTTCGCACGTTGAAGAGCTGCTCATACTGATCGGCGAAGCGTCGATCGCCCAGCAGGCCGGCCACCCGTCCCCGAATTCTATTCGTGGCGCGCATCCCTTTGTGGCGGTCAGGCGCGATGCGAAAATTCTTCTGATAGTCCGCGCGCAAGCCGAGCGCCGCCTCGATCGTCGTGATGTGCGCAAGGAATTCATCCACGCCCTCGGCCAGGAACGCGCGGACGAGGAAGTGAGGGATCGGCGTCTCAAACAAAACCGATTGCTTCGCCTGCTCGACGGTCGTCCATCGGCTCTGGTCCCACACCGTCAGCTCGGTCTTTGCATCCTCTTCTAGGTGCAGCTCGACCGGGCGCTCTTCCTCGTATGTCCCGCCATAGCCATCGTCGTAGACCCGGTCCTCCCAGCTCAACGTGTCGGGGGACGGCGGCGAACTGGGACGAACGAAGATGTCGCTGTCGATCGTGTAGACCCATGGCACACGGAAGCCCCGCCAATCGACTTCCTGCATGGTCGACCAGCTCTCCCAGGGGGCCAGCAGGAGGAAGAACAGCGCTTCTTCCAAGGCAGTCGGGAACCGCCCTTGATGCGGTTCGACCCGCCCCAGATCTAGGCTCAGGTCCATGAACAGGACCGGGACCGCGCGTTCCTCCGGCTCCTGCTCGAGCACCACGACCTCCTCAACGATCAGCCAGTGGAATTCGGCGAAGCGCTCGGCATCGAAGTCCTGACGCGGATAAAGCCGCCTCAGCCGGCGCGCATCGATCACGCCGCGCAGCTCGTCGGCGCTCAACCGGCACACCCTGGCCGGACCGAATGCGTGCGGCGGCAGGTCGGCGGCAAGATCGAGCGGCGCAAGGTGAATGCGCCTGGCCCGGGTAGCGCGCAGCGCCGCGT
The DNA here is from genome assembly GCA_964594185.1 of uncultured Afipia sp. Classification (GTDB taxonomy): domain Bacteria; phylum Pseudomonadota; class Alphaproteobacteria; order Rhizobiales; family Xanthobacteraceae; genus Afipia. The sequence continues at coordinate 31,021 of CAZQMD010000018.1, forward strand.
CCAATCCCTTCGCCGCTTCCTCCACAGGCATGGCAAGATGGGCCGTGTCCTTCTGCAGGTGACATGGAAGGCCCAACGCCCGCAATGCCGTCGAGAGCGCGAAGTTCGGCCCCTTCTTGCCGGCGTTTGGGTAGTCGTCGCGGCAGATCTCACGCAGCCGCATGAAGGCCGGGTGCGCAAGAATATTGTCGGGCCCGGGCGGTCGTATGCGCCACAGGTCCGTCATCGCCATCAGCATCGCCATTCTCGGACCCGTCTCGCTCATCAGGAGATCCGGAGCCGCCGCAAAAGCTTGCCGAGGACCGCCTCGTACTCCTCGGGCTTGGAGAAATCGGCGTAGAGCTTGCCTTTCAAGAACTCTGGCAGCTCACATTCCTCGTAGAGCAGCGGCAGCACGACCACCTCGCCGCTCGCGATCTCGCGGTTCATCGCCACGTCGAGCTCCTTCTTCACCCAAGGAGCGCCGATCGACTTTTTCGACAGGACGACGGCGATGTAGCGGCTGAGCTTCATCCCCTCTTCGATCTTGGCGATCAGCGAGTCCCCGATGTCGATTTCGGCCTCGTCCAGCCACACATGCTCTACGCCATGAGCGAGCAGATCCTTGCGAAGCTGGCGCACGAAGGGTTTGTCGACGCCAGTATGGCTCAGGAAGATGCCGTGATACTTCTCATGCGCCGGATCGGCCTTCTCCAACGCGAGGCTGTCGCGAACGAGCTGGTTCTGGGCTTCCTGCGACGTCGGCGGCGTCAGCAGCCAGCCCGTCGGGGTGCCGAGCATCAGCTGACCGCCGAGGCTGTAGCCCTCCGGCGTCGCGGCGATCGACCCATAGCCTTCGCCGGGATCGGATAGGCACAGCGTCCAGCCGCCGGTCCGCGACAGAACCTCGAAATAGCGCGCGAAGGGGCTGTCGAGATCGACCGGCCCCATCCTGCGCCCCTTCTTAATGAGAAGCTCCGAACGCTTTACGAAACTCGCCACTTTCGGCGCCACATATCCAAGCGTGCAAAAACCATACTTTTGAACGCGGCCGCCGAAGCCCTGCTTTTGCTGGCCTTGTTCCCGTGCAAAATCCCGTGCAAAAAGCGGGCATGGAAACGCCCCGATTCCTCGTCGGCTATGCTCGGGTCAGCACGCAGGGCCAAACCCTCGACGCGCAGCTAGACCAGCTACGCGCGGCGGGGTGCGTCGCGGTGTTCGCTGAAAAGGCCGGTGGCGCGAATGTCCGGCAGCGGCCGGAGCTGGCGAAGGCTCTCGACACTCTGCCGATCGGCGGCGTCCTGGCCGTCACGCGGCTTGACCGCCTCGGGCGGAATATCTCGGCCCGAATGGCCCGATCCCGGCGACAGGACCCATGCCGTCGAACAAGCCAAGCGGCTCCGCAACCAGGTCAACGAGGGCGGGTTGCGGTTTGAAGCCTATTTGCCGCCGTCTCTGGCCCTGTGGCTGCTCGACCTGGTCGAACAGGGCAAGTTCCGTCGGATTCATCGGCGAGATCAGCGATCACGAGGAGTCGGACTTCCTGGGCGGCGCGCTCGGCCTCCTGTTGCCGATCGACTGGCCGGAGCCGTTCGGTCTCG
>CAZQMD010000019.1:0-31817 GCA_964594185.1 uncultured Afipia sp.
GGGGGGGCGGGACAGGAACTGAATTATTTTGGGAAGGGGTGAATGGCGCGCAACTGCGTCACCATTCACCTCAGATACAAGCCAAATCAATGAGCCGGGATTTATCGACTTCGCTCATTTATTCTGAATAACTGCACCAGTTTTTGCTACCCAGAATGTCCTCGGGCAGCCAGCTTCCGCTGCGTGATCGCTGTTTCGAATTCAAGGAATCAAAATAGTCGATCCGACTGTCTTGCTGCCTTCGAGAGCCAAGTGTGCACTGGCAGCATCCCTTAGCGGGAAAGTCTGCGCAATCTCTGCCTTAACCTTGCCGTGGGCCAAGACATCAAACAGGTCCGCAGCAGTTGCCTGAAGATCAGCGGGCTTGGCGGTATAAGTCGCGAGAGCCGGCCGCGTCACGAAGAGCGAGCCTTTGGCAGCGAGCTGACCGATGTTTACTGGCGCCACAGGGCCGGACGTATTGCCAAAGCTGACCATCAAGCCGAAGGGCTGCAAGCACGACAGAGAATCCTCCCAGGTCACCTTGCCGACCGAGTCATAGACAACCGGCACACCGGCTCCATTCGTCAATTCACGAACGCGGTCCGCAAAGTTCTCCTTGTTGTAAAGAACCGTGTGAGTGCAGCCATTTTCCTTGGCGAGAGCCGCCTTCTCCTCGCTGCTGACCGTGCCAATGACCGTCACACCCAACGCCTTAAGCCACTGGCAGGCAATGAGACCAACGCCACCCGCCGCCGCATGGAGCAGGATGGTTTCACCAGCTTTTACCTTGTAGGTACGGCGGATCAGGAACTGAACGGTCATGCCCTTTAACAGCAGGGCCGCGGCGTGCTGATCGGAAACGTTGTCCGGGAGCTTCACCAGAGGCGCCGCCGGCATCACGCGCGCTTCAGAATAAGCACCAGGAGGACCGCCGGCATAGGCAACACGATCGCCCACTTTGAAATGACTTACGCCTGAGCCGACAGCGTCGATGACGCCCGCAGCTTCAAGCCCAAGGCCACCCGGCATCGGGACAGGATACAGGCCGGAGCGCATATAGACGTCGATATAGTTCAAGCCGATTGCCGTGTGGCGAATACGAACCTGCCCTTCGCCCGGCTCGCCGGCCTGCACGTCTTTCCACTGCAGCACGTCCGGTCCGCCTGTCTTGTCGATAATGATAGCTTTGGTCACTTTTTTCCTCGATTGATGTGATGGTGAGTGACGCGCAAGAATGGCCGGGCCAGTCGCGCAGAATGGTTTCCTGCTGTCGACCGACGACGCGTGCGCTCTTCGTGCCTGGTTGAAATTATGCGCGGTAGCTAGACTTCGCCTGCCGCCTCGATGTCTTTCAGGTGCTGACGGAAGCCGTAACTCGGCTCGCGCTGCCTCCGCGCCAGATATTCGCTGAACCGTGTCTGCGCGCGGTAGCTGCGGCCTTCCTTCATGCCCTTGAGCTGGCGCGCCTCGGTCTCTCGATAGGTAATCGCCGCGGCAACGATGTCTTCAAGACGATCTTCCGGCAGGAAGAGAACTCCATTGGCATCGCCCACGACAAAGTCACTGGATGTAATGACGTGCGTACCAACGACTGCCCGGCTCAGGATATCCGGCGGTCTGACATGCAAACGCTGCGGACCGGTCGGCAACGATCCCATGCTGAACACCGGAAAACCGATATCGCTGAGTTCTGCGCTATCGCGATGCAATCCCCAGACGACAAAACCTGCAATTCCTGCCGCCTTCGCTTCAAGTACAACGATATCGCCAATGCACGCCTCATCCACACGCGCGCCGTTATCGATAACAAAGACATCGCCCGCCGAGGAATTCTCGAGGGCTTCGAAGAAAATATCGATGCTACCCACATGACGAATTGGCCGCGCACGCCCCGCGCACCGCATATTGCCGGTGAGTGGACGCAAACCTGCCGGCGCGTAGCGGATCGGAACGCCCGTTCTCAGGCAACCATCCGCGAGATAGGGCGTCGTAAGTTTGCTTAGCTGATCGACCAAAACCTGGCTCAAGATCACAATCTCCATGCATAAATGGAGCGCGCCAAATCGCTATTTCTGCGAAATCAGTGGCTCAACGACTTGGACATTAGCAATGGATGATTATTTCGAATATCATATAGTTAAGAAATCACAATTCCGGAATTCGAAAGTATGAAGCCGAACTTCGATATGGACGCTTTGCGCACGATGGTCACGGGACTTGAACTCGGAAGCTTCGCCCGGGCGGCATCGCAGCTTGGCCGCTCTCAATCTGCCATTAGCATGCAGTTGAAGAAGCTTGAGGAACAGGCGGGACAATCGCTGTTTCGTCGCAACGGCAGAGGCCTTGTCCCGACCGAGGCTGGCGACTCTCTTCTCATGTATGCCAGACGTATCATTGCCCTGAATGACGAGGCTGCAGTGTCTGTCGGCGCGACAACGGCTGCCGCCTCCGTTCGGATGGGGCTACCTCAAGATTTTTTCGAAGACGTGATGCCTGATGCGCTTAAACAGTTTTCCCGGAACCGCCCCGCAGTCCATGTTGAAGTCCGCGCCGGCCGCAATTACTCACTCGAGGAAGATATAAACTCTGGTCGCCTCGATGTTGCTCTCGCGTTCTTTAAACCCAATTCCTCTAACCACGGCATTTTGATCGCATCGTTGCCCATGATGTGGTTCGGCGGAAAGGGCGTGAGCCTGTCCGAGGCAGACAATCGGATTCCGCTTGTTGTTTTCGATCATCCATGCCTGTTCCGCCAAGCTGCATTTCAGGTTCTGGAAAGAAAAAAGCTTCGCTGGCGTTTATCACTCACAACGCCAAGTCTGCCCGGCGTTTGGGCAGCCCTGCAATCGGGATATGGCATCTCGCCAAGAACCGCCCATTGCGTGCCTCCAGGCATTCAAGATGTGGGTGCAGAGTTCGGCCTTCCATCGCTGCCAGCAATTGAACTGCGAATGCTGTCTGCAACTGAATTGTCTCCCGCAGCGTCCGATTTACGCGACGTCCTTCATCAAGTTTTACAGAAGCGAATGGGCGGGGCCGTGACCAAACCGCGAAAGCGCTGAAGCAATCTTGCGAAATTCGATTACGCGCCTCAAATAACCTGCTTCAAAACCTTCGCGTTGCCGCGCCCGTAGCGGATCAGCCTCGCGGCACGAAGAAAAATCCTCAGTCGATAGAAGCGCGATTCCCGCGTTAGACCATCGCTCGTTAAGGTACTCAAAATTTCGCATAAACTGGCAAGACGCAGCAAGTTGCCCGCGCCCTACTCCGCCTTACCGAGAAACTCCTTCAACAACCCTTCAAACCATTCCGGGTCTTCGATCTCCGGGAAATGACCAGCACCTTCACGCTCAACGTAACGGGCGTGCGGCGCAATCGTGAGCAGGGAGCGCTTTTCGCTGCGTCGATGGGACGGATCGCCCATGCCCCAAACCGCAAGAGTGGGTTGCGTAAAAGAAGGAAACACAGGATCAGCAACACCATGGCCGAACCAAGCCTGAATCAACGAAGCCAGGCAGAAATTCGCGCCATGAGCAAAGCACTCGCAGGACTGCTTTAGAAATGACTCAGCGAGATCTTTGGACCCAAGCGCATTGGGGTACCATGTCTTCGGCGCGCTCGCGCGCATCTTATAGCTGACTTCCTGACCAAGAAACGGTCTAGCCAGGTCGCCAGCAGGATCAACGATCTTGCCTGTCCATATTTTTTCCTGCTCCCAACCGAGCGCCTGCATCAATATCAAGCGGCTGACCAGTTCGGGGCGCCTGGCAGCAATCTGCGCTGACGGGTAGACGTTGGTGCAGGTTGGGCAAAGCACAAACGGCCCGCCCAACGATGACAGCAATTCAGCGTAGCCGTCTGTGAACGCTTCGAGTGTGAAATCGAAATTAGGCTTAGGTGCCGAAAAGCCAAACCCGGGTGGATCGATCAGGATAACGCGTGTCCACCTTGTAAGCCAGTCGAAGATGGGATCATGATGCTCAAGCGCATTCGGTCCATCAGCGAAAAACACAACGGGCAGATCGCCTGTTCCTCCCTCGCGAATACGAAAGTGAATCGCGTCGGTTTCGACATAACGCACGCCAGGTCGCGAAACGCCTCCCCATTTGCTAAGTCTGGCAGATTGAACTGGCGATAAGGGGTGGGTGTCGAGCAGGCTTGCGCGCATAAGATCTCCATGTGCATAAGACGATTATTGCACTTTATGTGACAGATGCAGATAGCAATGCGCCAGGCTTCATTCCAACGCAAACGCGTCATCTGCAAATGAGATATGCCCATCCGTTGCCTAATTCAGGCAGCGCGCCGGAATTGAAAAACCATAATCGAGGACTTTTCTTCAGAACGAATAGCCAATGCGGCACGAGTGATTTTATTTCAACTGCAGGCAAATTTTTCTCATGCATCGAAATTGACACCGCCGTGTCAATTGTACTTCCCGTCGATCCCGGGGATGCCTCAGCTCCGTCAGACATGCATGGCAGTGCGATATTTTTGTTAGCTAACAAGGAACGCTCGATGAACATGACCTTCGGCACATCCACCTCTATCGATCGGACCTGCGTTGATAGCTTGCTAGACGCTGTAAAAAAATACTTTGACTTGATGTACGATTGCGACACGTCGCGCTTCAACGAGGTATTTCGATCGACGGTCCAGTTACATGGATATCGCGACGGAAAGATGGTTGCTTGGCCTGCTGATGTATATCGCGACATCCTTGATAAACGCCAATCGCCAAAATCACTCGACTCCGCACGCGCCGATGAAATTCTTCTGATCGATTTCAGCTCTACGACGCAAGCCTTCACCAAGGTACGAGTTCGCGTCAATACGATGCTGTTCGTGGACTATCTGACCTGGCATCGGATCGATGGCATATGGCTGATTACATCCAAGGGCTTTCATGTCGAATCCAGCACGGGAGAGATATGAAGGTCAGGTGCATCTGGACGCACCACCGCTCGGAAGACACTCATAGGGATCAGGTGGCCGTAGCAACTAACCGTGATTGCTAAAAGGGATCAAACAGCAAGCACTGTTGGTCCACGGAGGCTATGTATGAGATCAACGCCGTCCACTGCAGACCTCTCGATATGGGATGAGATTCAGCGCCAAGCAGATATGGCCGCAAAAGCTGAACCAATACTGGCCGCCTGGTTGCATGAAGCGGTGCTTAATCATGCCAATCTCTCCAGCTTATTGTCGCATCTGATCGCAACAGCGACCAGAGGGAGCCGGAACGATCAGGCACTCATCCGTCAAGCTGCCGCGCGCCTCTATTGCGATGATCCCTCCTTGATCGAGATCGCGATCCGCGATCTCAAAGCACCAATGGAGCGCGATCCGGCTTGCTCTGGGCCGCTTCATGTTCTTCTGCACTTCAAGGGTTATATCGCGTTACAAGCGTACCGGATTTCGAACAGCCTATGGAAACGGAAGCATTCCGACTTTGCCCAAAGGCTTCACAACTGCATCACTCACGCTTTGCACGTCAGCATCCACCCGTCTGCGACTATTGGAGGCGCTCTGTTTATCGATCATGGCACCGGCGTCACAGTGGGAAAAGACGTCATTATTGATGAAGATGTGTCAATGCTGCAGGAGGTTACGTTGAGCGGCTTGCTGGATGGCTCAGCCGGCGCTCCGCGGATAGGCCGCGGCGTGCTGCTGTCAGCAGGAGCTACCGTACTCGGCAACGTTGAAGTTGGGGACTTCGCCAAAATCGGCGCCGGCTCATTGGTCCTGACATCAATTCCCTCGGGGTGTACTGCAGTCGGCGTTCCAGCTCGATTGGTCGGCCGCACGCCAGACCCACGGCCTGCACTCAGCATGGAGCAATCTCTGCCCTAGTTGTTCACGCGCGGAGCACTTGATGCCGAACGCTGCTTGTTTTCTACAAACGCCACACCAACCTGTGGACCGGAAACGATCCGTAAATTCGATAGGCCAATGAGACAGCGCACAGCGATGATCCGGGCGAATTTTGCGAGCGTATCTCAAAGTAATAGACAATCGTGGGACCAACGGATGGGGCACGTTCTTATCATTCACGCCGTCAAGGACTACGAGATCTGGAAAGCTATTTTTGATGCCGCTTCCGGCATACGTAAAGTTGCCGGAGAGGAGAGTTATCATCTTCTAAGAGAAGAGCATGACTCCAAAAAGATAGTGCATTTTTCAAGCTGGAGTTCTCTGGCGAAGGCAAGAGCTTTCTTTGAATCTGAGCAGTTGGCGGAGATCCGCCGACAAGCCGGCGTTGAGAAGCCACAGTTCATGTATCTCCATGCCTTGGAACAGAGAACGCTTTAGCTTTGATGAAGTTTTGCGGGCTTCTGGCCAGACCTATTATAAATGGGCCGATAGAGTTGCAAGGATCGTAGCATGGGCCCCCGAAACCTGCCTGAAATTGAAGCGTTTGTAGCAGTGGCCGAAACCGGGTCTGTGAACCGGGCCGCCGCTCGACTGAACTTGACGCAACCCGCAACCACGCGGCGAATCCAGAATTTTGAATGCGCTATCGGCTCTACGCCCCTTTTCGATCGAACGGTTAAGCCGGCAATCCTGACTGCGTTTGGCATTCATGTCCTGGAGCATTGCCGTCGCGTATTAGCTGCCGTCGCCGAACTGCATACCTGTGGAGGCCCGAGAGAGGATATTTCCGGCGTTCTAAAAGCAGGAATTGCGTTTGGCCTCGAGGAGACATTGTTGAGTTCTCCATTCAATATGCTCAGACGAACATTCGGCAAGCTCAAACTGGAGGTCACGTCGGATTGGTCGAAGGAGTTGATAGAAGACGTACAAACAGGCGCGCTGGATTGCGCCATCGGGCTCCTGATACCCAATCACACCGGTTCACTTCAGTTGCTACAAACTCCAATTGGGACCGAGCGCATACTCGTCGTCACCAAGGCAGACCAACGCGATATCCCACGCGAAAAATCCTATCGCCTCAGCGATCTTTCCCGTCAGCCATGGTTTCTCAATCCGGTGGGCTGCGGATGTCGCGCCGCCCTTCTCAATACGCTCGATCGGCTGGAGTTACCCATTCAAATCGCCGCAGAGGTCTTTGGAGAGGATCTTCAACTGTCCTTGCTCGCTCAAAGCGGTGGGCTGGCCCTCGCGCCACAGCGTCAATTCGAGAACAGTCCCTATAGGGAAGCCCTAAGAGTACTCGACGTGAGCGATTTTGATCTTTGCGCGACGATATCTTTGATGCGCCCCCTAATTGCGGGACGATTCAACACCGCCCTCAACCTTATGATCGAGGAATTACAGTCGGCGCTTTAATCGTTCTGCATAATGATCATAGATGAAAAGCATTTGAAAACCCTGCACTGCGCCAACAGTATGCCGGTCCGGAACGACGCGCCGGCAAGCGACGCAAAACGCAGTCAAGGGACAATATAATCATGATTCTCTCAGTCCTTCGCTCCCGGCTTAAACCGAACATCCAGGATGAATATGCGCCTTTATCAAAGCGCATGAGCGAACTCGCTCCGACAATCGCCGGTTACATCTCTCACAAAGGATTTGTGGCTGAGGATGGCGAGCGAATAACAATTGTCGAATTCGAATCCGAAGAAGCACTGGAAACCTGGCGAACTCATCCCGAGCACGTCGATGCAAAACGGCGCGGCTATCGGGAGTTCTATACTTTCTTTAGCTACCAGATCTGCTCGGTTATGCACGCCAGATCTTGGACAGCGCGGGGCTTGCCCAAGGCAGATAAATAGCCGCAGCCAAAGTATCCAAGACCACAGAACCCGTATCGATTCAAAAGATTCCAGGGATAACTGCGCGGGCAGGCGGAAGCACCGAAGAGCCGATGCAAGTCGATTTCTCACTATTGGAATGCGATGTGCACCGCAATTGCCAAAGGCATTGATGACATGTTCACGTCTTGTACTAGGTTCTTCTATGTCAGGCATGAACCGTGCGGCTGTCTGCCGGCGCCTGCTCCCGCTCGTTCATCCCGTAATCGCGTATCACCGCTGCGACGCGCAGCCGATAATTGAGAAACACATCCTTGCGGCTATTCGACTGGACGTTGCGATGAACATTCCAGTTGCGGAAAGCATCGACCGCAGCCTCATCACGCCAGATGGACAGAGCGAGAAGCTTGGTTGGATCTGTAACGCTCTGGAACCTCTCGATTGAAATGAATCCGTCGATTTTTTCGAGCTGGGGACCCAGCCTTGCTCCCATATCGAGATAGGTCTGCATTTTTCCCGGTGCGGGCCACGACTCGAAGATAACTGCAATCATTTCACTCATCCAATTCTGTCTATCAGCGATATCCCGGGTATCGACACCAGGGAGTACCGCACTCACTAACCCCGCGGCGGAAGCCGACCCTCGGTGAAAAGCATTTTCGCCGCGACATCGAAACCTTTCCATGCGGCAGCCGCGAGCGATGCACCTATACTGACCCGGCGGACTCCAATCGCAGCCAGCTCCGATACGGTGGGGCTAGGACCGGTAATCATCACATTCACAGGTTTGGGCTGGACGGCAGCCACGATACTCGCAATCTCCGACAGATCGGTGATGCCCGGAGCATAGAGGCAGTCTGCTCCCGCTTCGGAATAAGCAACCAGACGGGCAATTGTCGCCGTAAGATCCGGCTTGCCGATAAAGTGCCCTTCTGATCGCCCGATCAAGAGAACATTCTCGCCGGACTGGTCTATGGCGCTGCGCGCAGCACGCACACGCTTTACGGCTTCGGTAAAATCCAGAAGATCGTTATCCTTGCGATCCTCAATCGACAGACCAGCAACGCCCGCATCGATCGCCTTCAAAACGTTTGTGAAGACGCCATCCGCATTGTCGGCATAGCCGGTTTCGAAATCGGCGTTCACTGGCAAGGATGTGGCGCTGCACAGCGTCCGCAAATGCGCCAGCGCTTCTTCCAAGGTTAGCTGCTGATCCTGACGTCCCAACGACCAGGCATAGCCCGCACCTGTGGAGGCCAGTGCCTTGAAGCCGAGCTTTTCAAGACGGCGCGCGCTGCCAATATCCCACGGATTTGGAATAACGAAGCATCCGCTCTGATGCAGAGCGCGGAAAGCCGCACGTCTTTCCGCATATTGACCAGCCATATTGCTCCCTATCCCGGCATCTGATCAGGCCGGCAAGAAAAGGAAACGCCACCTGCAAGTCAAAAATCCAGGCAAGAATGGATGAGGAAGCCGGCGGCGGCAAATGAGTAATAGTACATCGCGCATGAAGCAGGATCACGTTCACAGAGGCTTCAGGCCGGATTGATCTTAACCTCGTCCAGAATCCACGCACGAAACGCGATGATGCGCGGATCGTCTGCCCGGCTTTCCGCGCCTATCAACCAATATGAGGTATTGCTGTTTACGGTCTCCCACACCTCGACCAAGCTGCCGGACTCGAGTTCGGAATTGACCAGCGGCTTTCGCCCGATGGCAACACCGAGACCCTGACTAGCTGCCTCGAATGCCATCTGGATCGTGTCGAATTGCAGTCCCTTCGCACGGTCCGGTGCAGGGCGCCCGCACCCGACGGCCCACGCGGCCCAATCTTCGCTCACCGTGGTGACATGAATCAGCGGCGATTGTTCGATGTCTTTTAACTCGCGCACCCGCTCGAGAATAGCCGGGGCGCATACGGGGACCATAACTTCATTCAAGAGCTTGTCGGCAATGAAACCGTGCCAATTCCCACGCCCCATACGAATAGCGAGATCGACACCGACGTCGGATAACTCGCTGCGTTCGTGCGAGGTATCGATGACAATGCGAATATCTGGATGGCTTTCACGAAACCTGTGAAGCCGCGGAAGCAACCACTTTGCCGCAAAAGTCGGCGCCATGCTTATTGCGAGCTGCCCAAGCCCCTGCTTGTTGGCAATATTTGCACTGCCGTTGGCGAGTAACTCCAGCGCTTGCCGCACCACAGGAATGTAAGCGGTGCCCGCTTCGGAAAGTACAATCCCCTTGGTCGTGCGAAGGAATAGTGGAGTACCAAGCCAATCCTCCAGCGACTGGATACCGTGGCTGACTGCGCTCGGCGTCAGCAGAAGCTCCTCCGCTGCATTCTTGAAGCTTAGAAGGCGGGCAGACGCCTCAAACAGGCGAAGCGAATTTAATGGGGGCAATCGATGGCGCATCACGTGCTCCTTCCTTAACGCGCTTGTAGCACGGCGGAATTGTCGTGAGCGACCGAACTGAAGGATTTTCATGCGCTATTGAACGTCATCAGCCTGTTTAGAATTTCAGACACACACTCCCAATCACTTCAGCCGATGCTTAAAGAACGCCAGTATCTCATCGCGTGCGGCAATTGTCGGCTGCCCTGCTTCGTCGATCAGATGCGCCGTCACCACGCTATGGGGGGTCGTCACATGGGTTGCGAAGAAAGGCGGAAGGTCCGCATTGGCCGCGCTATCAGGCAGCACACGCGCCACAAAGCGGTCGCCGAGCGCTTCGGAGAAGGCGGCAAATCGCTGTGCTTTGCAGAATTTATCGCCCGCGAAACGATAGGCCATCACCGTAAGATCTTCCCGCTCCAGGCGCTCACGTACCGTGGCAAGCTCTTCGGGTGCCATCGCCATTCCGGCCGGATCGTTCAGCGGCAACGACGGCTGCGATACGACCGGGGCCAGCATGGCCGGTTCAAGCATCATCGAAAGCGCAAAATTTCCGGTGAAGCACATGCCGATCGCCCCCACACCGGGACCGCCGCATTCCTCATGCGCGAATTTCGCCAGCGCACGGAGCCATACGGTCACGGGACTGGATTCATTGGCAGCAAACGCACGGAATTCAGCGCTGACACATGCCCGCTGCATCACGGTAACGCCCTCTTCTGCGCTAACAAGAGCCCCGTCGCGCCCGAATAGCGAAGGCATGTAAACCGTGAATCCGGCGTCCCGCACCCAGCGGCTGAACCGCGCCACATGCGGACTGATGCCGGGCATTTCGGTCATCACAATCACGGCTGGCCCGTGTCCAGACACGAACACCCTTTTTGTGATGTTATTGAGCGTGATCTCACGAGCTACGAAATCTTCAAGGGAATCGTCCCTGTCTACAGGCCGAGTCAACATCGATTGGTTCCTTTTGATGCGCTAAATGGATCGTGCGCAGGCCATGTGGTTACCAGCGTGGCTTCCTGTGCGTCGTATTACGGAGCGTCACTGGCCTCAGCTCGCGACGACAAGATGTTGCAGATGCCTGTAGCCGGATGCCGTTGCGTGCTCTCGCAGGCTCCAGAGACGTCCGTTAACTCCCCACATGCCGTCTTCGATTTCATTGAACAGAAAGGAGCTTGAGATCCGACGCGTCTCTCCCGGCAAAGCATCAACAATCGCCTTGTGGCCAAGCTTGGCAAAGCGACCCCGGCTTTGCTCGTCCAGAACTCCCTTAGCGACGGTAACTGTCGCAATGAACGACACCACCATGCCGGACAGATCGTTGCCACCGAAGGTCCAGTTTCCGGCGTCCCCCTCCTCGATCATGACCATGCACAACGCTCGCTTGCTTGGCTCATCCGGGATCTGCTCGCATTCCACCGCGACGTCCACGAGATTTCTGGAAAGAACAGCCCTGGACTGGGCATTCAGAACACCTGCCGGCGCCTTGAGGGAAATAAGCGGCATCGCATCTCCTATGAGTCCATTTATTGGACTTAGGCTTGTAGCAGCTAAATCCACTTTTGCAACTCAGATAATGTGTATAATGCCCCGATGACCGACACCCCTCCCATTCGCCGCTCCCCGGTGCCGCCCACCGATTGCAACCTCTGGAAAGCGTTCGAATTGATTGGCGATCACTGGATTCTCGTGATCCTGCGGTCGGCCCTGTATGGGCTGCGGCGCTTCGACGATTTCCAGAACGAATTAGAGATCCCGCGCAGCGTGCTGAGTAACCGTCTCGCCCGGCTGGTCGAGGGCGGCCTGATGGAAAAGCGGGAATATCGCGAAGAGGGACAGCGGGCGCGGATCGAATATCCACTGACTAAGATGGGACAGTCGCTTGGCCTGTCCTTCACTGCTCTGACCGAGTGGAGCGATCACTGGATCGGAAAAGGTTCCGGACCCTTGTCGCTCCGTTCGAAGGCAACGGGACAAAAGCTGACCGTCGCCCTGGTGGATGAACAAGGCAAACCGGTCAGGAAAGACGACGTTCAAACCGTTATCAGCCTTCCTTCTCGTACTTCCAGGCAATTGCGAAAGTAGCGACCTCCGCGCCGCTATTTTTGCAGAAACGAGATGCGCCAGCGGACAAGATCGTCTGCACCAGCGCCGGGCTGCGCCTCAAGATCGCTGAGGCGAACAGCGTCCCCTGTCTTCTGATCGACCAAGGCAAGCTTTACTGTGCCACCAGTCTTACGGTTGACGAACTTGAGCGGCGGCCCTGCATGCTCGGACGCAGACCATCTGTCGCCAATCTGAAGAAGGGCCTGCGTCAACAGGATCGTATCCCGCCCTTTTGACGTGAGAACGTATTCGTAGCGCTCGGGATTTACCTGATAACGCCTCCGCTCGATAAGGCCGTTCTCCTCAAGATGTTTCAGCCGATCTGAAAGCGTCGCGTTGGTAACATCGGTTGAACGGCGCAGGTCTTCGTACTTGCTGAGTCCAAGCGACAAATCCCGCAGAATCAACACAGCCCAGCGATCTCCTATCGCGGCCAAAGCGCCGGCGATGGAGCACGCCATTCCTTCAAAGCCTTTCGATCTCATAAAAAGACTTGCCTCCTAGTAACTCTTATAATTAGAGTTACTCATTGTCCAGCATTTCCTGCTTCAGGTGATCGGGCACAAGCGGAGAGCAAATGAACATGAGTAACCTTCGCGACGTTGTGATCGAAGCCCATGGAGGCCTCGATCGCTGGAATAAAGTGAAGTCCATGCACGGGGACATGTCCATCACCGGCCTGCTTTGGGCAAGAAAAGGCTGGCCCGATGCGTTGAAGGACGTCCATGTGACAGTAGATACAAAGACTCAGTTCACCAGCTATCATCCGTTCACCGAACCAAACAAGCGCAGCATATATCGGCCAGACCATACCACCGTCGAAACCCTTGACGGGAAGGTTCTGGAAGAGCGGCGAGATCCCCGATCGGCTTTTGAAAGCCACAGGCCGGAAACACAGTGGGACGTGGTCGATCTCGCCTACTTCAGTGGCTACGCAATGTGGAACTACCTCTGCACGCCATTCCAGTTTGCTCTCCCCGGATTCGAAACCGAGGAAATCGACCCCTGGAATGAGAACGGTGAGGTGCGACGCCGCCTCAAGGTAACCTTCCCCAGTACTGTTGCCACCCACTGCCCCGAGCAGATCTTTCATATCAATAGCCATGGTCTGGTCTGCCGCCTGGACTACAGCGCGGTTGTGGCCGGCAACATTCCGACGGCCCACTATGTGGAAGATTACAAGACGTTCGACGGAATCAAGATCGCAACAAAAAGACGTGCTCTTCGCAGGAATCCGGACGGGACCGCGCTGGCTGCGCCAGTGGCCGTCAATATCGAGATAGCGAATATCAGCTTCTCCTGAGCAGACACCGCAAACTCAGGCAATGCCGCTTCGAATGCGGCCAACAAAGCATATCGGAGGAAGCAAAATGGTCGACAGCGATGAGAAACGCCACGCCGTGACAGTGCGCGTCAACGGCATACATCATGCAGTGTCGGTGGAATCACGGAAATTGCTCGTTCATCTGCTTCGCGACGATCTGAATCTGACCGGCACCCATGTCGGATGCGATACGTCGCAATGCGGCGCCTGCACAATCGATATCGACGGACAGGCGGTCAAGTCATGCACCATACTGGCTGTGATGGCAGATGGATCGTCGATCACAACCATCGAAGGTCTCGCTGGCAGCGACGGCACCCTGCATCCGATCCAGCAAGCGTTTCATGAACATCACGCCCTGCAGTGCGGCTTTTGCACGCCCGGCATGATCATGAGTGTCCGCCAGTTATTGAAACAGCATCCCGATCCAACCGAGGACGATATCCGCCATAACCTCACCGGCAACATTTGCCGTTGCACCGGATATCACAACATCGTTCGCGCAGTTGAATCCCTCGCAGCCGGAGCACAACGCCATGACTGAAGCCGCCGCCATCAAGTATATGGGCCAGCCGCTTCGCCGGCGCGAAGACTTCAAGTTCATCACCGGAAAGGGCCGCTACACCGACGATATGAAAGCGCCCGGCATGCTTCATATGGCCATTGTCCGGTCTCCGCATGCCCACGCGACGATCAGGCGTGTCGACCTGACGGCGGCGCGAGCGGCGCCGGGCGTCCGCATTGCGCTGTCTGGCGCAGACCTCGCCGGCAAGATCGGATCGATTGAACCCAACTGGGTGATTCCGGGCACGAAGATTCCGGATCGTCCTGTGGTGGCAATTGATCGGGTGCGCTTTGTCGGCGAATGCGTCGCACTTGTCGTTGCCGAAACTCAGGCGCTGGCGCACGACGCGGCCGGCTTGATCGAAGTCGACTATGATGTGCTCCCAGCCGTAACGGACGAAGCGGAAGCCATTCGTGACGGCGCACCGCTACTCCACGAAAACGTGCCGAACAACATCACGACCTTCTACAAAATGGGCGGCGGCGATTACAAGACGGCCGTCAGTGAAGCCGACCACGTCGTGAAGCTTCAGGTCATCAACAATCGGCTGATCCCGACCTGCATGGAAACGCGCTCCATTCTTGCAGTTCCAGAATCCGACGGCACGCTGACCCTGAATATCCAGAGCCAGGTCCCTCATATGCACCGGCGCTGGATTGCTGAAACCGCAGGCATCCCCGAGCACCAGCTTAGAGTGGTTGCGCCGGATATCGGCGGCGGCTTCGGAGCCAAGATGCATCTCTATCCGGAAGAGTTGCTCTGTCCTTATCTCGCCCGCCGGCTCGCCGCTCCGGTGAAGTGGTGGGAATCGCGCTCTGAAAGCCATCAGTCAACAAGCCACGGACGCGCTCATACCGAAACCATCGAAGTCGCGTTCCGCAATGACGGAAAAATCCTGGGACTGAAGGTCGAGACGCTCGGCAATGTCGGAGCTTATCTCTCCAACATGGCGTCCGGCGGTCCGACGGTGAATACCATCAACTTCGGCACAGGCACCTATAAGATCGACAATTACCAGGCTGTCTCACGGGTTGTGGTGACGAATACCGTTCCGGTCGATGCATACCGGGGCTACGGCCGGCCGGAAGCAGGCTACATCGCGGAACGGGCCATCGACGCTGTGGCCCGCCATCTCAAGCTCGATCAGGTCGAAGTCCGCCGGTTGAACTTTATCCCGCGCACCGACTTTCCGCATCGTCCTTATAATGGACCGGCAGTCATCTATGACAGCGGCAACTACGAAGGGTTGCTGGCAAAAGCTCTGGATGCCTTCAGATACAACGAGCGCGTTGCGGAGCGTGATCGGTTGCGCGATCAGGGCCGTTATCGCGGCATCGGCGTTGCCGCTTATACGCACATGTGCGGCATGGCGCCATCGCGGCGTCTGTCATTACTGGGCTTCAATCGCGGCGGATGGGAAAGCGCGCGCGTCAGCATCGATTCCAGTGGACGCGCGACCATCTTCTCCGGCTCGATGAGCCAGGGACATGGCCATAATACCTCGCTGGCCCAGATCGCAGCAGACGTCCTGCAGATTCAGATCGAGAACATCGATATCGTGCAGGGAGACACGCGGCAGGTGCAGGCAGGCCATGGAACCTTCAACTCGCGTTCCATGGCGGTCGGCGGATCAAGCGTGCATGTTTCTTCGCAGCGCATCGTCGCCAAGGCGAAGAAGATTGCCGCCGGCATGTTGGAGGTCGACGAGAAAGATGTGTCCTATCGCGCGGGGCAATTCAGTGTCCCCGGCACAGACATTGCTCCGATAACCTTCGCGAAGGTCGCTCGCATGGCCTATGTCGGCCACAAGCTGCCGGACGGGATGGAGCCGGGCCTCGATGAAACGCAGTTTTACGATCCGGTCGGGATGGGGTCCCCGTCCGGAATTCATATGGCGTATATCGATCTCGATCCGGAAACCGGCATTGTCGATATTCTCGACTATGTCGCTGTCGACGACGTGGGCACGATCATCAACCCGCTGCTGGCCGCAGGACAGATTCATGGCGGCGTCGTGCAAGGCATTGCGCAGGCGCTCTTTGAAGAGGTCAGCTACGATCCCGACAACGGCCAGCTCATGACCGGATCGCTTCTTGACTACGCCGTCCCACGCGCGGAGCACGTTCCCAACATAAGGACGTCGTTCCAGGAAACGCCCTCTCCAACAAATCCGATCGGCGTCAAGGGAATCGGTGAGAGTGGATCGATCGCGGCGCCGCCGTGCATGGTTCATGCTGTGCTGGATGCGCTGTCCCCACTCGATATCTCTCATCTGGACATGCCGATGACGCCACCGCGCATCTGGTCAGCCATTCAGAAAGCCCGTGCAGGAGCAAGCTCATGATCCCCGCTTCGTTCGAGTATGTTCGGGCCACGTCGCTTTCACACGCGATCACGTTGCTGCAGGACGATCCCGACAATATCAAGCTCGTTGCCGGCGGCCATACATTGATCCCGACCCTCAAGCTACGGCTCGCATCACCCAAACTTCTGATCGATATTCGTCATGTCGAGGAGCTGAAGGGAATCGAGATTGGCGAAAGCATCAGAATTGGCGCACTGACAACCCACGCTGAGCTTCTCGCGTCCGATCCGCTCAATGAAATTCTACCGATCTTTCGTCAGACCGCCGATATCATCGCCGATCCTCAGGTGCGCAACCGCGGCACCATCGGCGGATCGTTGGCCAATGCCGATCCGGCGGCAGATTGGCCCGCCGTTGTTGTTGCACTGAATACCGAACTGGAAGTGACCGGTCCCGAAGGCCGCAGACGCGTTGCCGCGCAGGACTTCTTTCTCGACATATTTACGACCGCGCTGAACCCGGGCGAGATCCTGGCGGCAATCCACATACCCCGCCCCCTGACGGGAACGCAATTCAGGTATCGGAAAATCCGTCACCCGGCCAGCGGCTATGCTGTCGTCGGCATTGCCGCGGCTCTGGGCATTACGGACAACAGCGTAACGCATGCAGGCATCGGCGTGACCGGGGCCACGGGCCATGCCTTTGCAGCAAAAAGCGCGACACAATTCCTGCTCGGAAAATCTCTCACGCGGGAGAACATCGATGAGGCAGCTAAGCTCGCGAGCGACCAGGCCGATTGCATGTCTGATCACTACGCCTCGTCCGAGTATCGGAAACACCTCGTTCGCACGGAAGTCGCCCGCGCGTTGTCATCATTCAGGACCTGACGGGTCACCTAGATGCTGAAGCATAATCATGCCTATACGAACGGCGTTCGGCTTCACTATGTCGAACAAGGAACCGGACCGCTCATTCTCTTGCGCCACGGCTGGCCGGAGTCCTGGTATTCCTGGCGGCATCAGATCAATGCTCTCGCCAATGACGGATATCGTGTCGTGGCGCCTGATCAGAGGGGATACGGAACAAGCGACGCCCCTCATGCGGTCGATGCCTACGGTATCCTTGATCTGGTCGGCGATCTTGTCGGCCTGGTCCATGCACTTGGCGAAGAAAAGGCGATCATTATAGGTCACGACTGGGGATCGATGGTCGCCGCGCCCGCTGCCCTGCTGCGGCCGGACATCTTCCGCGCGGTCGGCCTGCTAAGCGTTCCTTTTATTCCGCGGCGAGCCGTCAGGCCCGCAATGCGTTTCGAAACCATGTCGCAAAAGAAGCACTTCTATCAGGCTTATTTCCAGCCCGTCGGTCATGTCGAGAAAGAACTCGAGGAGGATTATCGCAAGACAATTCTCGGCGTTCTTTATACAGCCTCTGGCGATTGGTCCGGCCACGGCTTTGCCGTGTTCGACAAGACAACCAGGCTGGTAGACAATCTTGCCATTCCGCCAAAACTGCCGGCATGGCTCACCGAGGACGATATCGCGCATTACGTCGAGCAGTTTCGCGCATCTGGCTTTCGCGGACCGATCAACTGGTATCGCAACATGGACCGCAACTGGGCGCTGACGGCTTTCCTCGACGGGGCGAAGCTCTCGCAACCGGCAATCTTTATCGCCGGCGAAAAAGATGGCGTGCTGAAAATCGCGGCTGAAGAGTTCGAGGCCCTCGAACGCAATGTGCCCAATCTCACCAAAAAGGTGGTCATCCCAGGCGCGGGTCACTGGATTCAGCAGGAGCGCCCGTCGGAGGTCAGCGATCTCTTGATCTCATTTGTCCGTGGGCTTGATTGACCCGAACGAACGATCAGCGCTTGCCGGACGGCCTTGATGGCTTGGCGGCAGCGCCAGGCTTTCCGTCCGCACCAAATCGTTTCCGGTTGAACGGAACGGCACCTGACCCCGCAACAATTTCCACGTCCTCAAGACGGAGCGGCGCACCGCGCGCATTGAGAACTTCAGGATACTTGATTTCCTTGCCATTGGAACGATCGTTGAAGACCACCTGTGGCCCGGCCGGTTCGGCCAGCCAGTCATCGCCCCATTTTTTCAACGCGAGATAGGTGGGAAAGAAATCGCGGCCCTTTTCGGTCAGCACGTACTCGTAACGGCCGGCGTGCTCGGACAGCGGAATCTTCGCCAGGATGCCTGCATCGACCAGTTTCTTCAGGCGCGTGCTGAGAATATTCGGGGCGATACCGACATAATACTGAAATTCATCGAACCGCTTGACCCCGTAATAAGCTTCCCGAAGAAGCAGGATGGACCAGCGGTCGCCAATTGCCTCCATGGCGCGAGCCACAGAACATTCCTTATTGGCTATGCGGCTCCGCTTTTCATCCGCCATCGCGACCTTCAATCTTCGAATCCAGCTCTGTTATCTGCCTTATATCAGAGCTGGATACCGGTATGTCCAGTGTTCGGCGGCCTGCATCCGCCTGCTTTGGGACGTTACGGACCCGGATTGGCTTCGATCACCGCTCCGAACGGCTGCCATCGCTCGCCGACCAGCCGCCGCAACTGAATGGATTTGATCGGTGCGAAGTCATCGGGTGCGGTACTGATCTTGATGCCGGGCATCAGCATGTCAAGTTCCAGACCTTTAATACTGGCGGCCTGCCGCATGATGTTCTCGCGGGTCAGGTTATCACCCGTCTGTTTCAGGACCTGCACCATTGCCTGCGCCATGACATAGCCTTGCGTGTTTCCGGTCGCGGTCACGTCAGCTCCGGGATAATACTTTTCCAGGAATGCGAGATAGGCCTTCACGCCGGCATCATTTGCCATGGCAGGATCGGTCGCATCCTTCAGAAATCCGCCGCTGACGATCCCTTGAGAGATTTCAAAGCCTGCAGGCTTGATGACGCTACCGATGGAGGCTGCGGGAATATTGAGGATATGAATCGGCTTCCAGTCGAGTTCAGCCACCTTGCGGATCGCCTGAGCAGCGAACTTCGGTCCCGCAAAGTTCATGAAGATGTCGGCGCCACTGGCCTTCAATCCGACAACTTGGGAATCGACGGTTGGAACGGACACTTCATAGCTTGATTCAGCAATAATCATCGAGGCTTTCGCGCCAAGCCCCTGCTTCAGCCCGTTCAGAATGTCTTTGCCGTAATCGTCATTCTGATACAGCACAGCGATCTTTCCGCCGGGATGATTGGCTGCAATGTACTGCCCGTAGACCCTGCCCTCGTTCAGGAACGACGGCTGGAACCCCATGGTCCATGGAAAGTTCTTCGGGTCGTTCCATTTGGATCCGCCCCCGCCAACAAAGAGCTGCGGCACCTTCTTTGCGTTCATATACTTGTGAATCGCGGTGTTGGTCGGAACGCCGAACGTGCTGAACAGCAGCAGCACTTCGTCGTTTTCAACAAGCCGGCGCACCTGTTCGACAGTCTTCGGCGGACTGTAAGCATCATCGTAACTGATGAACTGGATCTTCCGCCCATTGACGCCACCTTCCGCATTCACTTTGTCGAAATAGGCAGCCTCTGCCTTTCCGAGCAATCCCCATGCGGATCCCTGCCCGCTATAGGGCATCGTGTTGCCGATCTTGATTTCAGTGTCGCTGGCGCCGGTATCGTACTTCTTTTCGCTGGCGGCCGCTCCGATAGCCAGAGCAATCGTCGCGCATGCAATGGATAAGAGACTCGTTGTTCTTTTCACCTCAATGCCCTCCCGATACAGTTTTTCGTTGCGGCCGCGAGAGTTCGCGGCCGCTGATGCACGTCGGCAGTTGGAAATTGTGTCAGGCCGCCTGGCCCGATTCCTCGGATGGCTTCACCACCACATCCGGCTCAAGAGCCCGGCGATGTGCAACCAGCACTCCCGTTTCAGTCAGCCGATCCAGCTCGGATTGACTGATGCCAAGTTCGCCGAATACAGCGCGGTTATGCTCGCCCTGGAATGCGGGCGTTCCAATTGGCGTCAGTTCCTCTCCCGAGAAATGCCATGGACGGCCCGGCAACCGGTATTCGCCGCCACTGCGGTCGGAGACGTGTTGCACAGCGCCCCAATAGTCACTCCATTCCGACTTGGTCAGATCCTTGATCGAGCGGATTTCGCCCATCGCGATCTTGGCTTCGTCAAACTGGGCATCAAGCGTCGCCATATCGGGAAAGGTCAGAATCCAGGACTGGATGATCTGATGCAGCACTCCGAAATTCAGCCGCCGCGCCGCGGCAGACGAGAATCTCGGATCATCCATCAGATCGACCCGCCGCATCGCCCGCATCCATGACGGGAATGTACGGCTCCCGACGATACTGGTCGCAACGGTGAAGTGTTCGCCCTGAGGGCCTGAGAAGAACGAACAGTCGGTGGCGCCAAGTACCGCCGGCTCCGCGCCGATATCGTCATCCGACAGATCGACATGGGCGCGTTCGTTGACCGCGAGCAATGTTGCTGCCATCGCGACATCGATAGACTGCCCCTTGCCGGTGGTCTGGCGGCTGTTGAGCGCTGCCAGAATGGCGATCACTGCCTGCAGACCGGCATAGACGTCCGCGTGGGACAGACTGTCGGTTCGCGGCTCTGTCAGTGCCTCGCCATAATGGCGCACGCTGTTCTCGGTAAAGCCAGCCTCGGCCTGAACAGTTGGCGCATATGCCATCCGGCTGCGCCATGGGCCACCCTGTCCATAACCCGTGATGGATGCATAGATCAGCCGTGGATTGCGTTTCGCCAATGTTTCATAATCGAGCCCAAAGAAACCGAGCGTTCCCGCCCGGAAGTTCTCGACAATGATGTCGGCCGTGTCGCACAGCTTCAGTACCAGTTCATACGCACCCGGCACGTTGAGATTGATGCTGACATTGCGCTTTCCCGCATTCTGCTGGGCATAATAGCCCGACATTCCATCGGTCGATGGGAATGCGAAACGTGAGACGTCCGGACTGGGCGGCTCGATCTTGATCACCTCGGCACCGAGGTCCTGCAATGTGCGCGCACAGAGCGGACCGGCAAGCACACGGGAAAAGTCTACAACGCGGATACCGCTGAGAGGACCACCCATGTCAGCGCCCCGCAAACTTGGCGAGACCAGGTCCGTTCTTGCGGAACGATGCAAGACCGGTTTTCAGGTCTTCGGACGCCCAGATCGGAGCCTGCACCCGCACCATCGCCTCGTCGGCCGCGGCAACACCCTCATTGGCCGCGATATGAGCGAGTTCCTTTGTTGCGGCGTGTGCCAGCGTCGGCCCCTGTGCAAACTCCTCTGCGATTGCCATCGTCGCCTTCTCCAGCGATTCTTCAGGCACTGTCAGATTGATGAGGCCCCACTTTTCCAGCGTCGGCGCATCGTACCGGCGCGCAAGCATCGACATTTCCTTGGCCCGCAAGGTGCCAATTCGCTGCACCTGACGCTGAATTCCGCCAAGCAGCGGATGAAGCCCGAGAGTTGCCTCCACAGAGCCGATCTTCGCCGACGACGCAGCGATGATGTAATCGCAGCACAACGCGAGTTCGAGACCGCCGCCGAGGCAGACGCCGTGAACGCTTGCAATAAGGGGAATCGGCAGCAGTTCCATGAAGCGGAGGAATTCAACGCCGCTCATGCGGCGATTTTCACTTGCTGACGTTGCAGTTCCTTCCGCAACCCGCTTGTCGAAAATATCGAGATCCGCACCGGCAGAAAAATGCCGCAAGCCGCTACGAATGACAATCGCGCGGCTTCCGGCTTTTTGCGCTTCTTCGACCTGACCAACGATGGCGTTGATCAGCTTGGGGCCCAGCAGATTGTAGGGCCGATACACCATCGTAATAACTGAGATATTTCCGCGCTGCTCGCGCGTGACCAGTGCTTCCTCGGACAAGGCTCGCCTCCTGTTGACCGGCGCGTTTATTCGCGCCGGTGGTGTTCAGGATCAGACTAGCCGATGGCTTTCATTTTGCAAGTTATCTTTCGCGCAGATCAGATATCCTGCCGCTCGACGCGGTTGCGCAGCACGCCGATCTTTTCGACTTCAAGCTCAATCCTGTCGCCGTGCTCAAGATACCAGCCGAGCTCCAGACCGCACCCGTTGCCCACCGTTCCCGAACCGATGAACTCGCCGGGCATCAAGGTCTCGTCCTGCGTAATGTGAGCAATGATCTCCTCGAAGGAGAACAGCATCCCATCGCTCACGCCCTGGGAGCGAACCTTTCCGTTCACGCGGACTTCCATGTTGAGCTTGTAAGGGTCGCCGATTTCGTCCGGGGTCACGATCCACGGTCCGAGCACATTTCCGCCATCGAAGCTCTTGCCCTTGGCGGGGCCAAGACGGCCCTCCATCTCGACGCGCTGCGCATCCCGCGCAGAGAAATCGTTGAAGATTGTATAGCCGAAGATGTGATCTCGCGCCTTCGCTGCGGAAATGTTCGCGCCCTTGTTTTTGCTGATGACGCCGAACTCAAGTTCATAGTCCATGACCTTGCTGTAACGCGGCCATTTCACTGTTGTGTCAGTGCCCTGCACACTGAAACGATTGGTGATGTAATAGATCGGCTGCTTTCGGTAGATTTCGGGCAATTCCGGCAGCGGCTCGGCTTCCAGACGTGCGAGCTCAGCGGCATTTCCCTCAGCGCGCGCCTTCAGTTTGAGCTGTCCTCTGGGTGACTGGCGAATATGCAACGGAAAAGACATGCCGTCGCGCATCTGACGCGGCTCCGGAACGGGCGCGAGAATCTCCGTTCCCTCAACGGGCACCGACAGATCCTGATCGCCGCTGTAGCGCGCAAACAGCGATCTTGCACGATCGAGCGCGGCATCTCCGCCGTCAATCAACGCCAGCATTGAATGGAAGGCCGGATCGCTGGACCCGGCACGAACTGACGCGCCAGCCAGGTCGAACAGGTTTGCGTCATCCTTATGCACGATTGCGATCTGTTCCCGGCCATTCAGACGATATGTTGCAAGTTTCACTTGGTCGTTCCTCTCGAAGTAAATGTCATTCTGAATTTTGATCCAGCGTAGTTATATGACTTGCATTATGCAAGTCATATAACTCGACCGGTGCCTTCTCCGCCCAGAGCGAACCGCTCCATCGCCCCGGTCTGCTCACCTTGCGCTGCCTCACAATCGTGACGCGATAACAGATACGGATCAATTGCAGGACGCAGATTCTATCGATTAATCAATGCGATGAAACAACTGGAAATATTGCCCGCCGCAGAATGAAGAATTTTCATGCGCCAGCGAGGATTATGAGTTTGTTTGAATAAGTCGACACCGGCAATTTTCTCCCAACCTGCTGACAAGGAGATCATTATGACTGTCGACCAACCTGTGCTGATGAGTGTGGAAGGCAATATCGCAATACTCACCCTCAATCGCCCTAAGAAACTCAACGCTCTCAACTACAGTCTGATCGACACGTTCCAGCAGCATCTGGATGCCATCGAGCGGGACGACTCCGTCAGAGTCATTATCCTGACCGGATCCGGCAAAGCCTTCAGCGCAGGTGCCGATATCGCCGGATTTTCATCCAGTGTCGCGGCCGGTGTAAACATTGCCATGCGCGAGTTCGTTGGACGCGGCCAGGCATTCACAAAACGCGTCGAGAACTTCCCAAAACCCATCATCGCTGCAGTGAACGGCCTGGCCTTCGGCGGCGGGTGTGAGGTTGTCGAGGCATGTCCGCTGGCAATTTCAAGCGACGAGGCTCGTTTCGCCAAGCCGGAGATCAACTTGGGATTTCCTCCCCCGTTCGGTGGAACCCAGCGCCTTCCGCGCCATATCGGGCGTAAGCGAGCCTTGCAGCTTATCCTGACCGGCGACTCGATCTCTGCACAAGAAGCGGCGCGTATCGGCCTGATCAATGAGGTTGTATCTGCGTCAGAGCTTATGACGCGAGCTCGCGAACTCGCGGCAAGAATCATCGAAAAGCCGCCTGCTGCAGTCAGGGCGAGTCTTGCAAGCGTCACGCGCGGTATCAATCTCTCGATCGACGAAGGGCTTGCAGTAGAAGCCAATCAATTCGCGCAGATGGTCCCCACACACGACATCCGAGAGGGCATCGATGCATTCCTTGAGCGTCGTCCGGCTCATTTCAATGGACAATAAACCTTCAGATTACGTGGATTTACAGCACTTACATATGTGGAAAAGTAAATGACCGGACATGTTGACCTGACCAAAGAGCGTTTCATCGCGCACCGCGACAACCAGCGCGACGGCAAGGTCCACTTGCTTAACCTCATTCGACTACGCGAACACGCGGATTATCCGGATGGCCATGCTTCAACCGGAGCCGAAGCTTATCGAACTTATGGACGCATCAGCGAGCCGGTCCTCGCACGACTGGGCGTGAAGATCGTATGGGAAGGCCGTTTCGAGAACATGCTGATCGGGCCGGATGAGGAGAATTGGGACTTAAGCTTCGTCGCTGAATATCCGACCCTCGCAGCCTTCAATGAAATTCTCCGCGATCCGATTTATCGGGAAGCAGCAGCACACCGAAAAGCCGCAGCTCTGGATTCGCGGCTCATCCGCCTGGCTGCTCTGCCTCAAGGGACCAGATTCGGACAATTCATTTAAGGTCTCCAGATGACCAAGACGAGCGGATCTATCGCGTTTGCGGACGAATGGATCGAGTCATGGAATTCCCATGATCTGAACCGGATTCTAAGCCACTACTCGCCCGACATTGTGCTGCTATCCCCCATTGCCCAACGGCGGGTTGGGGATGGCCGTGTTGTCGGCTTGGATTCCCTTCGCAGTTATTGGAAAGAGGCTATCGGGTCTGAACCAAATCTTGCATTCAAACTCATCGAGACACTGATAGGGCATTCATCGCTCACGATTATCTACCGCAACCATCGCGACCAGAGAGCTGCAGAGACCTTCGAATTTGGAGCGGACGGAAAGGTTATCCGGTCTATTGCCTGCTACCTATAATCGGCCGCAGGCTTTACCAGCGCAGCCAGCATGGCGACTGGGGCCGCATACCCTTCGGCTTACTCATGGATTTTACAAATTGATGTTGAAGCGCATCTTGGCTCGCGCGCAGGCACCTTCACGCAAATAGAAGGCAATCGCACGCTCGTTCCAGTCCGGTGTCTGCCATTCAATTTGATCTGGGCCGAGGGTTCTAGCCACCGTTACGGCCTTCCAATAGGCGTGCGCCGACACCCTGGCCTCGCTCGTCAGGTTTCACATACAAGCAATCAAGATGCGCCCAGATATGGTCACGCCAAAGAGAGTAATCGACCGTCAAAGAGGAGTATCCGAGCAGCTGTTTTTGTCGGGACGCCACGAAGATATGAGCGCGAGCAACATCGCTGGTGACGAGAGATAATAGACTCTGCCTGGAAATCGTTGCTTGGCTTCTCTCGTAGTCAGCATGATCGAGGATCATGGCCAGCAAGCCGTCACAATCGGACGGCTTGGCTGGCCTGATGATCATTGACATCAACCCAGCTCTGACTGGAGCGTAAATCCCTCATCGAGCCATCCCGTGACCCCGCCGGTCATGATTTTAACGGGACGCCCGAGCTCCGCTAAACGCAACGCTCCACGCGCTGCGCCGTTACAATGAGGCCCGGCACAGTAAGTCACAAAGATGGTCTCGTCGCTCCATTGTGCCATTTTCGAGGCCACAATCTTTCCAACCGGCAGGTTGATAGCTCCCTTCACATGGCCTTGCGCAAACAGAGTTGGACTCCGCACATCCAGCAGAACGAAATCTGCGCCTTTTGACAGCGCGTCGTGAACATCCCAGCAATCGGTCTCGAATGTAAATTCAGCAGCGAAATGCTCCTTTGCAAGATCGCTTGGGGCCGGAGCAACAGCGGTAACGGCACTCGACATGAGAAATCTCCTTTCGCCGCAACAGTGCTATGCCGCAGCTTCACTTGCTATTGGCGTGAATGACAATCAACGTAAACATCATGCCAAACACGCAAGGCCCACTCGTCGCCGCTCTGCTCTACGATGGTCTGTGCACGTTCGAGTTTGGGATCGTTGCCGAGATTTTCGGACTTTCACGCCCCGAAATGGGAGCCGGCTGGTATCGCTTCGCAAGTTGCGCAATTGAGCCAGGGCCGCTGCGCGCGCATGGCGGCTTCAGCATTCTGCCCGATGGCGGACCTGATCTGCTTGAGCAAGCCGATCTCGTTGTCATCCCCGGCTGGAAGGGCGCCGATATTCCCGTTCCTCAGAATCTGACAAGTGCCCTGCGACGGGCAAAATCGAGAGGCGCAAGATTGGCGTCGATCTGCTCCGGTGCTTTTGTTCTGGCAGAAACTGGATTGCTCGACGGTTCGATAGCGACCACGCACTGGCGCTACGCCGATGCGTTGCGCAGACGGTTTCCTGCGATCACGGTTGACGATGCTTCACTCTATCGAGGCGCGAACGGTATCTACACATCGGCAGGAAGCGCGGCCGGTATCGATTTGATGATTGAAATCGTGCGGCAGGATTTCGGTGCACAGGCCGCCAATTCAGTTGCTCGCCGAATTGTCATGCCCGCGCATCGCCGAGGCGGTCAGGCGCAGTTTCTGGAACGCCCAGTTGCCTTGCGCGCGAGTCCCGGTATAGCCCCGATACTCGAACACATCCGACAGCATATTCATCAGCAATGGTCAGTCAGCGACATGGCCAACAAGGCCATGATGAGCAAACGCACCTTCGAACGCCGCTTCATGGAAGCCACGGGCGAATGGCCAGGCCAATGGCTTATCAACGAAAGAATTGAAGCAGCAAAAGAAATACTTGCTCAGACAAATCGGCCGATGGAGGAAATCGCCGGGGCTGTCGGCTTTGGAAGCTCGCACACGCTTCGTCATCACTTTCGCCGCCTCGTTAAACTCAGTCCCAGCGATTATCGTCGTCAATTCTCAAGGGTGCCGGTGAGTCATCTCACGTCCGACGCGACCACCCGGAAGACGAGACAGAAGAAGACAGCCTGAGACGGTTATACCCGCAAATAACCGACATTTCGCCGCAAGGCAGTTTCAGCTTCACGATCGATCTGCTCCAGCAACTCTCCCACGGGCTTGACTGCCTCGATTAACGTGGCTGACATACCAGCATAGAGCGGTCCCGCTTCCCAATCACCATCCATCGTAGCCCACGGCGTCGCCACGTTGTAACGAAGCATTGGAACGCCTTCCGAAAATAGTCCGATCGCCTCTCCTTCTCCTGGCCGCGATCCGTTTGATGGATAACCTGCATCCTTCCAATTCCTGTAGGTGGAGTTAGCGATCACCCGATGAGGAGAGTTCGGCCATCCACCGTCGAACAGGGTCGTCTCGACCAGATCTGCTAAACCGCAATCCACGATCATCTGTTTGTGGCCCGGGTGACTGCCACTTTCCGCAGACGCAACAAACCGCGTCCCCATCCATGCCCCACATGCACCGAGCGATAATGCGGCCGCAAGACCTCGTCCATCAGCGATGCCGCCAGCCGCCACCACTGGAACGCCACGCGCAGAATCGACGATCGCCGGCAACGAGGTCATAAGCGGCGCTTCGCCGGTGAGGTGTCCGCCGGCCTCCCGCCCTTGCGCGACGATGAAATCGACTCCGCTGTCTGCGGCTCGTTTGGCCTCTTCGGGTCCCGACACAGTCCAGAACACCGTTGCCCCTGCATCCTTGGCGCGCCGAACATACGGTTCCGGATCGCCCCGCAAGAACGAAACGACTCGGCAACCAGCATCAAGAGCGGTTTCAAGCCGTTGCATTTGGTCTGCGATCAAAACAAAATTGACGCCAAACCGGTCAGTACCGCCAGCCGACGCGATATAACCAGAAAGCGTCTGACGCAGTTCAGCCTCGGGAATATGGCCGAGCGCAACAAAGCCAAGAGCACCGACATTTGCAAGAGCTCCGAGGAACTCGGGAGTCGATCCGCGGCCGAGCGGAGCCGCCACAACAGGATGACGCAGATTCAATCGATCCGTCAGCGCAGTCTTAAAACCCATTTCGAACTCCAATCACTCAGTTGACCGATGGCGCGAAATAGGCGCGCTGCATGTCGCGCGGATAGGTCTCCTTCGCGCGCTCTGCGACCGCAAGATCGATCTCGGTCGTGACGAATGGCCGGGCTACAGAGGTTTCAGCAAGCAGAGTGGCTTCGGGCGAGAACAGCCAGCTAGATCCGGAGAACAGCTCGCGGTCATACGACCGGCGATTGGCCGAGGCCAGATAGCACCCCGAAATCACTGCAGAAAGTTCGCAAGCAGCGCGCCAGCGTCGCCCAACTCCGCCGGCCCGTGGATGAGAGATAAGATGAGCGCCAGCAATGCCGATTTCTCTTGCATGCTCCGGAAACATGATCTCACTGCAAAGCTGAAAGCCGACGCGCAGTGGGCCACTCGTAACAGGGCTGAAATTTCGATCACCTTGAGAAAACCAAAGCGTCTCGCGCGCTATGGAAACATCCGGCAAATACCACTTGCGCCGAACGGCCTGATAGCCCGAAGCCTTCGACCAGAGAAATGCCTCGTTGAACCGATGGCCGTCGCGCTCTATCGGTCTAGACGTCATCACGGTCCTGCACGAAAGCGCGGCGAATTGATCGACCATCTGGTCATGATCCTGAAGCGCCTTGCGCCACAACTCATCATCGACCCGATTCCCGACAAATATCCATTCGCAAAACGGCATCTCCGGCAAAACAACGATATCGGGCTTCTCAATCGCAGCCTGTGCGACAAGGTTTTCCCATGCCGACTGCTTTCGCGAAGCTTCATCCGGAAATTCGCAAACCATAACCTTCATACCGACTACCTCACTGGACTGCCTTCCGAAAAGTTAGCGGACCAGAGGTTGGCAGAGATGACAATCTTATGCTAATTTTTGCCAATGCCGAAAATACTGAAAACCGTGCTGTTCGCTTTCGATGGATGCCAGCTGCTCGACATTGCCGGCCCCTCCTCTGTATTTGGAATTGCCAACAACATCTCTGGCCAGGAGATCTACAATGTTTCGGTGGTCTCGCCGACCGGCGGCTTGATTAAGACATCCTGCGGCATCTCAATCGCAACAGAAGCGCCGGCCTCCCTCGCGCCTAAAGTAGTTAAAACCTTGCTTGTCGCAGGTGGGGGGCAGGCAACCATGCACAAAGCCATAGCGCTTTCCGGCACGCGAACATGGTTGCGGCGCTGCATCGAGGCCGCACCACGCTTCGGTTCGGTTTGCTCAGGCGCTTACATACTTGCCGAGCTCGGCAAATTAGACGGTTTACGCGTGGCCACGCATTGGGCCGATTGCGCTGACCTTGGGATGCGTTATCCGAATCTGTCGGTCGACAAAAATGCGCTGTTTATTGTTAGTGGAAAAGCTTGGACGTCCGCCGGAATTTCAACCGGCATAGATATGGCCCTGGCCATGGTAGAGCAGGACACCAGCCGGCGAGTTGCAGATAAGGTCGCAAAGTTCATGGTGCTCTATGCACGGAGACCCGGCTACCAATCGCAGTTTAGCGAGATGCTCAATGCGCAAATCTCCGCCGGGGAGCCATTTGCCAACTTAATCAGCTGGATGGAAGCGCGAATTTCGCACCCCATGGAAATCGCAACGCTGGCTACCCGTTCGGGACTCTCGGAACGATCCTTTTATCGAAAGTTTGTAGCTGCAATCGGCCAAACTCCCGCGCAATTCATTCTTCACATGAGATTGGAAAAAGCGCGGACGCTGTTGGCGACAGACCTACCGCTGAAAGCCATTGCCAGACGGACAGGCATGAGTTCAGCGAGCCATCTAAATCTCGCATTTGAACGTAAGTTCGGCCTTTCGCCCTCAACATTTCGAAAGGTACATCACGTTGGCGCTCATGATTGACCACATACCCAACCTGGATGCGATCACTTAAACTATCTTGTAGCCGAAGAGATTCACTAGTCACGGAGCAGAAAGTCGCGCCATTCTGGCGGGATTCGAGACGGAGCGGCGCACCCAATTCTCTCCGAGTGCTGAACCTCACTTCGAGAGGCTCGTCTTGCCAACATCGCCCGCTCATCAATCGATGAAACCACCAGCACTGCTAGAATGCACGCAATCAGACAAAGGACGGGATTCAACAGAATGAGTGCGTTGTTTAATCTCACCAGCCAAGTCCGTGCCATATCGTTTCCATCGACCGCATAATAAAAAGACCTTTCATGTGAGTTGGCTTTATTGACGCCAACCAATGCACCGGACATCTCCCTTGAGAGGTCATTACTCACCGATCGGGAGCCATGACGTGAGCTGTGCACAAATCACAGCTCAAACATGAGACGCCCGCGAATTTTGAGACCTGAATTCGCGGATGTGGCCGCAAAAGCGATCGAGCTCTTCAGCCGAAATGCCATTCACGGCGATACTCAGCTCCAGTGACGCCATTTCCAGCAGGTGAATAGCCAGAGGTGCAGTCGCGGCGGACCTTAGAAGGTCTATTTGACATTGGATAACCTCAATGGCCTTCGTCATCGCGTCGATACCGCCACTCGGCGGCGCCTTCTCTTCGAGCGAACTCATCAATGGCCATCTATTCCAGGCATATTGGCGGACGACTACTAGGGAGCAACTCAATTTTCCTTCTATCGATCGCGCGTCACAAGCCACCTGATGGATTCATTCCTGAATAGCCGAGTGCTCGCATTTCAAATGCCGCGAGATACTCTGTCACCCGCAACGTAGATCGTCGTTGGCCAATATCGCGTCGGCCCGCATATGAAGGCAATATTGATTACGAGATAGCAGCCTTCGAAAAAAGCGAAGGCTGGCGAACCGAATCTTTGGAGACATCGAACTCCGTGGACGTAGCTTTATCTTGCAGCTTGTATCCACTCAGCTTCGATAAGGTATGCATGCCAAAAAAGTGGCTCGGCGCACGCTCGCGCCGAGCCAAGGTTACGACCGCCAAGACGGCCGCAATCGCCGGGGGGGACCCAACGAAACACGTGGATGCATCTATTAGCTGGTGCTAGCGCTAATCACTCGTTTCAAGCACACTAAGGCCTGCCTGTAATCGAACCTTCAAGAATTGATTACCGAAGCAACCATCAAAGCGGAAGTTGAAACATTTTCATCACCAGATGAATGCATTTCAAATATCCAGATACTCCGTTCGGAGCCCTACTTCCGCAAAATTGAACGATTTATGCGGGAGTTCCGACGATCAAGCGCAGGGAGCCCTCGAACTTTTCTTGTCTTCGTAAATGGCCGAAGCGCTCATCCCACGAGCCGCCAATCGTATTGTAATCCGCATCGCCGGCACTCCCGTCTCTATGCTGTCGACTCGACATCGTCAGCCTCCATATTGTTTGCGATCGATATGCGATAATCTGCGGCCTACCGTCGTATCTAACGATTGGCCCCGAGCTATAGAGACCGCTTGAAGAAATGAGCGATTTCGCCGATGACGCCGCGGCGGAAGGTGAGCA
>CAZQMD010000020.1:0-31806 GCA_964594185.1 uncultured Afipia sp.
GGATATCTACGGACCCCGGTTCGGGGGATACGATCCCGTCGATGTGGCGGATGGCAAGGCCATCGCGGGACGCGCCCAAGTGTGGCTGATTTCAGGCGAGCGGCTGTATCTGTTCAGCCGTGACGAGAACCGCGCAGCTTTTGCGGCCGATCCGGAGGGCGTCGCCAACCGCGCCGCGAACCAGTGGCCCAGCCTCGTCGAAACGCTGTCGAACTACTGATCCCCTTTAGTGCCCCACGACCGCCGGGTCCCCCCAGGCGATGAATTCCGGAACCAGGAAGTCTTCGCGGGCCTCCCCGAAGCAGAGGTCGGCGCCCTTGCTGTCGGTGATTTTGCCCCCCGCCGCCGTCACGACCGCATGGCCAGCCGCGACGTCCCATTCCGAGGTCGGGGACAGCCGGGGATAGATGTCGGCCCCGCCCTCTGCGATACGGCCAAACTTGACCGCCGAACCTAGGGCCTGCCGGATCGCTCCGGGCCGATCCGCGATAAACGCTTCGGTCCGCTTGTCGCCGTGCGACCGGCTCACGGCCACGATCCAGGCTCCGCCAGGACCGGGATGACGGCGGGTGTGAATCGGATGGCCGGATCGGGTCTTGCCGTCCTTGGTCACGAGCAACCGTTCCGC
This sequence comes from uncultured Afipia sp., assembly GCA_964594185.1. GTDB lineage: Bacteria > Pseudomonadota > Alphaproteobacteria > Rhizobiales > Xanthobacteraceae > Afipia. The sequence continues at coordinate 629 of CAZQMD010000020.1, forward strand.
TCCACTGCCCACGAGCCCTCGCCAGACCAGTCCCAGAGCGGGTGCGGCGATAATCCCGAGCAGGGGCTTGCCGTGGGTGATCAGAGCGACATTGACGGTGTATTCGTCGCGATCGGCCATGAATTCCTTGGTGCCGTCCAGTGGGTCGACCAGAAAAAAGCTGTTCTTATAAGGACGTGCGGCTAGGTCGGTACGTTCTTCCGACAGCGCAGGAATGGCCGGTGCGAGTTTCTTCAAGCCCTCCGAGATGACGCGGTGGGCGGCCATGTCCGCTTCCGTGACGGGAGAGCCATCGGATTTGCCCGTGACCTGCATGGAGGAACGGCTGACCGCAAGGATCGCGGCTCCCGCCTGCACAACGATGTCCGTCAACGGCTCCATCAAAAGGGCCGCGGCGTCGCGGTCGAGCGCGGGGCTGGAGGTTTCGGTCATCGACAGGGCTCGCTTGCGTACATTCCGGCCTTCAATCCGTTGCATTCGATATCGCGTGTCGGTGGCCGCAGGGCCAGCCGCAGTGTATCAAACCATAAAGCACGCGTGATTCGCCGCGTCAGCAGTGATGCAGCCTGTCGCAGTGCGCGATTGCAGGAATTTGCCGCAAGGCTGATGGAAAATCCGAGGAAATCTATGTCCGACGCACCAAACCCCGGTCCCACACCCGACGCTCTCGAACTTGCCGCGTTGATGTGCTCGCGCGTCTGTCACGATCTCATCAACCCGGTGGGCGCGATCGTCAATGGTCTTGAGGTCTTCGACAGCAGCAACAAGGAAGACGACAAGGAGTTCGCGCTCGATCTGATCCGCAAGAGTGCGAAATCGACCTCCGCGCGCCTGCAGTTTTGCCGCATCGCCTACGGCGCCGCCGGTTCCGCCGGGTCGCAGATCGATCTTGGTGAAGCCCAAAAGATGACGCGCAACCATCTCGAGGATGAGAAGACCAAGATCACCTGGAATTTGCCGCACGTCCTGATGGCGAAGAACCGCGTCAAGCTGCTGCTGAACATGTTCGTCATCGCGCAGCAGGCCATCCCCCGCGGCGGTATGCTGACCGTCGATCCGATCGGTGAGGGAGATGCCATGGGCTTTCGTCTTCGCGCCGCCGGCACCAATGCACGCGAGCCGCAGAACGTTGCCGCGCAATTGAATCTCGACAACGCAGGTTCGGTGTCCGCGCATGCGGTGCAACCTTACTACACGGCGTTGCTGGCGCAGGCCTGCGGACTAAAGGTCTCGCTTGCAGCGGAAACCGACGCAGTCGTTCTCACCGCATCCTGATTGCATCTTCATAAAGTCTTAATGAACGGCCGTTGCGGAATGTAATCGCAGCGGCCGTTGCACGTTATACGTTTATTCAGCGCGTTCTTTTCGGGTTGCTCAACCAATATTAAACGCTTTGCACCGACACTGGCCGGAATCCGGAGGCGCGACAAAGACGCTTCCCTTGCCAGAAGGCCGGTTACATGGACGATTTGCTGCGGGAATTTTTGACTGAAACCAACGAGAGCCTCGATACCGTCGACAATCAGTTGGTGCGTTTCGAACAAGATCCGAACAACGCAAAAATTCTCGATAATATTTTCCGGCTGGTCCATACGATCAAGGGAACGTGCGGCTTTCTCGGCTTGCCGCGACTGGAAGCGCTGGCCCATGCGGCCGAGACCCTGATGGGCAAATTCCGCGACGGCATGCCGGTGACCGGCGCGGCCGTTACGCTGATCCTGAGCACGATCGATCGCATCAAGGAAATCCTCGCTCAGCTCGAAGCGACAGAAGCCGAGCCGGAAGGCGCCGACCGCGATCTGATCGACGCGCTTGAGCAAATGGTTGAGCAGGGCATGGCCGCGATGGAAGCTCCGGCTTCCGCGCCTGCAGTGGAAGCTCCCATGCAGGCCACAGGCACGCTGATTGCCCAGACCCTCGAGCGCGAACTGCGCCCCGGCGAAGTTTCGCTGGATGAACTTGAGCGCGCGTTCCGCGAAACGGAAACTGAAATGGCCTCTCCGCCGGTGGTGCCTGTCGAGCAGCCGGCTCCGAAGGCCGAAGCTTCGAAGGCCGTTGCAAAGCCGAGCGCGAAGAAGCCGGTCATTGAGAACGAGACCACCGAGAGCGACAAGATCGCCAACCAGTCCATTCGCGTCAACGTCGATACGCTTGAACACCTGATGACGATGGTGTCCGAGCTGGTGCTGACCCGCAACCAGCTGCTGGAGATCTCCCGCCGCAACGAGGACACCGAGTTCAAGGTGCCGCTGCAGCGCCTCTCCAACGTCACCGCCGAACTGCAGGAAGGCGTCATGAAGACGCGCATGCAGCCGATCGGCAACGCATGGCAGAAGCTGCCGCGCATCGTGCGCGATTTGTCGAGCGAACTCGGCAAGCAGATCGAACTGGAAATGCACGGCGCGGAGACCGAACTCGACCGCCAGGTGCTCGATCTGATCAAGGACCCGCTGACCCACATGGTCCGCAACTCCGCCGATCACGGTCTGGAGTCCACGGCCGATCGTGTCGCTGCCGGCAAGCCGGAGCAGGGCACGATCCGCGTATCCGCCTATCATGAGGGTGGCCACATCATCATCTGCATCGCCGACAACGGGCGTGGCCTGAACACCGAACGCATCAAGCAAAAGGCCGTACAGAACGGTCTGGTGACTGAAGCCGATGTCGAGAAGATGACGGAAGCCCAGATTCACAAGTTCATCTTCGCGCCGGGATTCTCTACGGCTGCGGCGGTGACCAGCGTGTCGGGCCGCGGTGTCGGCATGGACGTGGTCCGCACCAACATCGATCAGATCGGCGGCACCATCGACGTCAAGTCGGTGCCGGGCGAAGGATCGAGCTTCACCATCAAGATTCCGCTGACGCTGGCGATCGTTTCCGCGTTGATCGTGGAAGCCGCAGGCGACCGCTTTGCGATCCCGCAATTGTCGGTGGTCGAGCTGGTGCGCGCGCGTTCCAATTCCGATCATCGCATCGAGCGGATCAAGGACACGCCGGTTCTGCGTCTGCGCAACAAGCTGTTGCCGCTGATGCACCTGAAGAAGTTGCTCAAGATCGACGATGGCGCTTCGATCGATCCGGAAAACGGCTTCATCGTGGTCACCCAGGTCGGCAGCCAGACCTTCGGCATCGTGGTCGATGGCGTTTTCCACACCGAGGAAATCGTCGTCAAACCGATGTCTACCAAGCTGCGCCATATCGGCATGTTCTCGGGCAACACGATCCTTGGTGACGGCGCTGTCATCATGATCATCGATCCGAACGGCATCGCCCAGTCGCTCGGGACTGCGGCTGCTTCACACAGTGAGATTTCGGACGAAAACGCAGCAGCGCGTGCGAGCTCGGACGTACAGCTCACGTCGCTTCTCGTGTTCCGGTCCGGTTCGGCGGAGCCCAAGGCTGTGCCGCTGGCTCTGGTCACGCGCCTTGAAGAGATCGCGGTCGACAAGATCGAGCTTTCGAACGGCCGCCACATGGTTCAGTACCGCGAGCAGTTGATGCCGCTGGTCGAGATGGAAGGCGTAACGATCCGCGAGAGCGGCGTTCAGCCGATCCTCGTTTTCGCTGATGACGGCCGCTCGATGGGGCTCGTCGTCGATGAGATCATCGACATTGTCGAAGAGCAGTTGAGCATCGAAGTCGCCAGCACCCGTGAAGGCGTGCTCGGTTCGGCTGTGGTCAAGGGACAGGCGACCGAGGTGATCGACGTCGGGCACTTCCTGCCGATGGCCTTCGCCGACTGGTTCAGCCGCAAGGAAATGCGTCTGTCATCGACAGCGCAGACCGTTCTGCTGGTCGATGATTCCGCTTTCTTCCGCAACATGCTGGCGCCTGTACTCAAGGCTGCCGGTTATCGCGTCACCGTGGCGCAGAACGGCCAGGAAGGCCTCGCCGTCCTGCGTTCGGGGAATTCGTTCGACGTCGTGCTGACCGACATCGAGATGCCGGAAATGAACGGTTTTGAATTCGCCGAAGCGATCCGTGCAGACCGCAAGATGGAATCGATGCCGATCATCGCGCTGTCGTCGGTCGTGTCCCCGGCAGCCATCGAGCGCGGCCGTCAGGCCGGCTTCCACGATTATGTGGCGAAGTTCGACAGGCCCGGACTGATCGCCGCTCTGAAAGAACAGACCGCTGACGTCAAGCAGGCGGCTTAAGGAACATGACAATGGATGCAAATGTTGAAAGCGCTGACCGCGGTATCACCGAGTATGTGACGGCGATGATCGGCGGACAGTTGTTCGGCCTGCCGATTTCGCGCGTTCAGGACGTGTTCATGCCTGAGCGGCTGACGCGGGTGCCGCTTGCGTCTGCAGATGTTGCGGGTGTTCTCAATCTGCGCGGCCGGATCGTGACGGCCATCGACATGCGCGCGCGTCTCGGCCTGCCGAAGAACGACGACGGCAAGCTGCCGATGGCGGTCGGTGTCGATCTGCGCGGCGAATCCTATGGCCTGCTGATCGACAGCATCGGCGAAGTGCTCAAGCTCGCCGATGACAGCCGTGAAGTGAATCCCGTCAATCTCGACCCGCGCATGGCGAAGATGGCCGGTGGAGTGCATCGGCTCGACGGGCAATTGATGGTCGTTCTCGACGTCGATCGTGTCTTGGAAATCAATCCGGACCTGCTGGCGGCCTAACAAGATTTGGGAAGTAAACGCACAAGATCCCGTGACAGCGGCCCACGCGGGAATCGAGGAAATAAAAGAGGCTAAGATGAAAACATGTCTGATCGTTGACGATTCGAGCGTTATCCGCAAAGTCGCGCGCCGGATTCTGGAAGGGTTGGATTTCCAGATCGTCGAGGCTGAAGATGGCGAGAAGGCCATGGAAGTCTGCAAGCGCGGAATGCCGGATGCGGTCCTGCTCGACTGGAATATGCCGGTCATGGACGGCTACGAATTTCTGCGCAACCTGCGCATGACGCCGGGTGGCGACAGGCCGAAGGTGGTGTTCTGCACCACTGAGAACGATGTCGCTCACATTGCCCGCGCACTGCATGCTGGCGCCAATGAGTACATCATGAAGCCGTTCGACAAGGAAATCGTGACGGCGAAATTTCATGAAGTCGGTCTGATCTAAAGTCCGATAAGTTCAGGCCGAAGGTAATTCTGTCTTGGTCTGGTAACGGTCTGGACTATTTCGTCGGTTACACTCCTCGCAACGAAGTTTCAGAGCGCGCGGTTTCGTTCTTGTTTGTGTAGTTACAGTTCGGTTGCGTAGAGTTGGTCGTCGTATGAGTGTTTCAGTCCTGAATTCGCCCGGCTCGTCCGCACAGCGGCACGAGCCGTTGCGCGTTATGGTGGTAGATGATTCCGCCGTCATTCGCGGAATGATCTCTCGCTGGATCGAGGCTGAGCCCGACCTGACGGTTGCCGCTTCGATCCGGACGGGCCTCGATGCCGTCAACCAGCTCGTGCGCGTCAATCCCGATGTCGTCGTGCTCGATATCGAAATGCCGGACATGGATGGCATTTCCGCGCTTCCCCTGCTGCTCGAGAAGAAGCCGAACCTCATCATCATCATGGCATCGACGCTGACCCGCCGGAACGCGGAGATCAGCTTCAAGGCTCTGTCACTTGGTGCATCGGACTACATTCCGAAGCCCGAAAGCACGCGCGAGATGTCGGCTGCCGACGTCTTCAAGCGTGACCTCATTGAAAAAATCCGTCATCTGGGTGCGCGGCTTCGCCGTCCGGCCGTGGTTGCCAGCCCGCCGCTGTCGCCGGCCGCGCAGCCCGCTGCTGCACGGTTGCCGCGGACATCCTCAGGCACGATGCCGGTGGTTGCTCAGCCCAAGCTGATGCTCCGGCCCTTCAGCGCGGTCATACCGCGCGTGCTCGTGATCGGCTCGTCCACCGGCGGCCCGCAGGCCCTGATGACTCTGGTGGCAGGTATCGGTCCGGTGATCGACCAGCATCCTGTGCTGATCACGCAGCATATGCCGCCGACCTTCACGACCATTCTCGCCGAACATCTGACGCGGACCAGTGGCCGTCCAGCCCATGAGGCCGTTGATGGCGAAGCCATCAAGCCCGGTCGGATCTATCTTGCGCCAGGCGGCCGCCACATGCGCGTGGCGCGCTCTGCCACGGGTCCGGTTATCGCGCTCGATGACGGGCCGCAGATCAACTTCTGCAAGCCCGCGGTCGATCCGCTCTTTTCATCGGCCGCCGAGATCTGGCAGGCCGGAATCCTCGCGGTGGTGCTGACCGGCATGGGATCGGATGGCGCACAAGGCGGCAAGACGATTGTCGCGGCAGGCGGCAATGTGATCGCGCAGGATGAAGCGACCAGCGTGGTATGGGGCATGCCCGGCGCCGTCGCCAATGCCGGAATATGCGCGGCGGTTCTGCCGCTGGACCAGATCGCTTCCAAGGTTGTTCGAGTTTTCTCAGGAGTTCGCGCGTGACGCCACTGGATTACGAGTATCTGCGCAAGCTCCTGAAGGATCGGTCCGGATTGCTGCTGTCGTCCGACAAGCAGTATCTGATCGAAAGCCGGCTGCTTCCGCTTGCCCGCAAGGCTGGCATGTCGGGCATCGGAGAATTGGTTCAGAAAATCAAGGGCGGCGCGGAATCGCTGACCGTCGATGTGGTCGAGGCGATGACCACCAACGAGACCTTCTTCTTTCGGGACAAGGTGCCGTTCGATCATGTCCGCGAGACGGTTCTTCCGCAATTGCTGAAGGCGCGCGTCAACCGCAAGAGCCTTCGCATCTGGTGCGCGGCCTCGTCCACCGGACAGGAACCTTATTCGTTGGCGATGCTGTTGAAGGACGCGCTGCCTGCAGGCTGGCGCGCGGAGATCGTCGCGACCGATCTGTCGCTGGAGGTTCTCGAAAAGGCGAAGGCTGGAATCTACACCCAGTTCGAGGTTCAGCGCGGGCTGCCGATTCAGCTGTTGGTGAAGCACTTCAAGCAGGTCGGCGATGTCTGGCAACTCAATCCCGATATCCGCGCCATGGTGCGCTATCAGCAGGCCAACCTGCTGCAGGACTTCTCCAGTCTCGGAATTTTCGACATCATCTTCTGCCGCAACGTGCTGATCTATTTCGACCAGCCGACCAAGATCGATGTGTTCGGCCGCATGCAGAAGATCAGCGAGCCCGACGGCTACCTGTTCCTGGGCGCGGCGGAGACCGTCATCGGTCTGACCGATGCCTACCGCGCTTGCCCCGACCTTCGTGGCGTCTACGCGCCAAATCCCGCGCGGACATCCTCGCCATCCCTGGTGCCAGGCCTGGGAGCGCGCAGCAAGGCTTTTGCCGCGAGCTGACGGCGCGGTCGCCGATGCCAGGCGTTATATGATTGCGTGCGGCAGAAAGCGCGAACTGTTACCGGTGATCGGATTTTCATCTTCGCGGATGGACAGTCCGCACGGCATGCCGTCGACGAGCCAGCTTCCCAGCACCGGATACTGTCCCGAGAAATTTCCGAGACTGGCGAGTTGCTGACGAATGAAGCCCTCGCTGCCATAAGGGCCGGGCTGTTCGTCGAAGACTTCGCCCGATGTCACGAGCGCGACGTTGGCGCCTTCGCGGGAATACAGCGGCTTGCGCACATAGGACGATCCGAGGTCGCGGGCTGCAGGATCTTCGTCGAAATACGCGGCCAGCAGGTTCGGATGATTGGGGAACATTGACCACAACAGCGGCAGGATTCCCTTGTTTGAGAGGATCGCCTTCCATGGCGGTTCGATCCATCGCGTGGAGGCTCCTTTCAATTTGGCGCCAAACGCCTCGCGCATCATCCATTCCCAGGGATAAAGCTTGAATGCGAGATCGATGTTTCGATCGTCCATGTCGACGAAACTGCCATCGTCCCGCGATCCGATCTGCTCGATATCGATCGTGGTGGTGGTCAGACTCGCCTGACGGGCGGTGTCTTCAAGATATGATACCGTTCCGGCATCTTCCTCGCTGGCCATGACGGCTGTGAGATGAAGGTGCTGGCCCTTTCCAATCTTCTTCCACGCACCTATCAGGTTCTCGTGCAGCGAGTTGTACTGGTCGGCCCGCGCCGGAATGATTTGCCGTTCGATGGCCTGCTCCAGCCACGTCCATTGAAACACCGCAGCCTCGAACAAAGAGGTGGGCGTATCGGCATTGTATTCGAGCAGCTTCGCCGTCCCCTTGCCGTCGAATGCGAAGTCCATGCGGCCATAGAGACTCGGATCGCCGCGCTTCCAGCTCGCGGCGATGTAGGTCCAGTACGCTTCAGGAATCTTGAGCAGGCGAAGATAGCGGTCGTCGTCAACGGCGCGGCTGACGAGTTCGCGGCACATCGCCTCAAGCTCCGCAGTCGGCCCCTCGATACCGCGTTCGATTTCCTCGAGCGAAAAAGCATAATAGGCGCGCTCATCCCAGTAGCGCTCGCCTGCAAGCGTATGAAACGTGAAGCCCATCGCCATGGCTGTCGCCTGCCAGTCGTCGCGCTCGGGACAGACGATGCGCCGCATGGCCGGACTCAGCCGCCGCCGGAAAAGTGCGACGTGAAGGAATGGGCGAACGAGCCAAAGCCGCTGCGGGTAACGTGGCCACTGTCGTGAATGGCGGAATTGCTGGACGACGAATTGTTGCCGAGCAGGCCCTGACTGGATGAGGAGGAGCCGCCCGACGAACGATAGCTGCCACCCGAGGAGGATGACCCGCTGCGGCGTGCGCACTCGGTGGCTTGCGGCGTACCCATCGACGAGATGGCCGAACGGTCAGTCGAGCAGTTTTCTCTCGGCATCATCGAGTAGGCGGTGCCGCCGACTGCGGTGGTCCCCATCAGCAGAAGTACAACCTGGCTGGAGCGTTTCATGGGCGACGCGTCCTCAATAGGTCATCGAGGCAGCGTTGAGGGCGCCAGCGGCGAGCGAAGCTGCGCCGAGCCAGATGGCGGGGGCGAGTTCTCCCTTGGCGATCCTGTTCGAGAGATCCGGCACCGGTATCCGCACCACGAAATAGACGATAATCTGCACGATCAGCGCAATCACGCTCCAGATCAGGCAATCGAAGACATTGGCGGCATGGGTGATGGCGCTGATGACAGGCAGCACGAAGCCGAGCAGGCTGAACCCGAGTGAAATCGCTGCGCCCGGGACGTTTTCGCGGATCAGCTGGAATTCGTCATGGGGTGTGACGCGGGTATAGACGAAGAGAAACAGGATGACGGCGATAAGGCCGGTGCAGAAATAGACGATGAAAGCCGGCAAACCGGCGAGCGACTGCAAGATCATCTTGTTGCCCCTGACCTGGATGGTCCCTGTGGAATGGTGCCCAGCGGTATCATCCATCAAACGTTTGTCACCGCAAGGCAGCGCGAGGTTCGGTCACCGGACAAACAAAAACCCCGCCATTTGCGGCGGGGTTCAGTCTGGGAGGAGGGGGCCATACAGGCCCCGGTACAACCCGTGTTACGCTGGAATGCGAACTTCGTCGTCGTGCGGCTCGCGCAGCACATAGCCGCGGCCCCAGACGGTCTCGATGAAGTTCCGGCCTTCCGAAGCATTCGCAAGCTTCTTGCGCAGCTTGCAGATGAAGACGTCGATGATCTTGAGTTCGGGCTCGTCCATGCCACCGTAGAGATGATTGAGGAACATCTCCTTGGTGAGCGTGGTGCCCTTGCGCAGCGAGAGCAGCTCCAGCATCTGGTATTCCTTGCCCGTGAGATGCACGCGCTGGCCGCCGACTTCGACGGTCTTGGTGTCGAGATTGACCACCAGATCGCCGGTCTGGATGACCGACTGGGCGTGACCCTTGGAACGGCGGACGATCGCATGAATGCGGGCGACCAGTTCGTCCTTATGGAAAGGCTTGGTCATGTAGTCGTCGGCGCCGACGCCGAGACCCTTGACCTTGTCCTCGATGCCGGCGAGGCCGGAGAGGATCAGAATGGGTGTCTTGATCTTGGAGACACGCAACTGCTTGAGAACATCGTAACCGGACATGTCCGGCAGGTTCAGGTCGAGCAGAATGATGTCGTAATCATAAAGCTTTCCGAGATCGATGCCCTCTTCTCCGAGATCCGTCGTATAGACGTTAAAGCTCTCGGATTTGAGCATCAGCTCGATCGACTGCGCAGTGGCGCTGTCATCTTCTATCAGCAATACGCGCATGCCAGTCCCCTATAGTCGCCGCTCCGGGCGTCAGGCCGGCCGCCTACTTGCGGCACTGGAAACGCCTTTGAACAACTGATTCGGATCCTGACGACATATGGTTAACAAATGCTGATTCGTGTCTGCAAGCTCTATCGTGCAATTTTTGTCGAATCGCACTAAGATATTGCGGTCAAGCAGCTTTTCGTGCCCGTGCCGTTCAAGTTCCACATTAAGAGCCGGGCCTAACCGACTCCTGCGACTCGCACCTTCGTTCTGAAGGTCAAGCGCTCTCAGTCATCAAAGACAGTGACGCAATGATTAACGATGCGGGTAAACACAGGGTTAAGGGGATGCCGCGAAATCGCGGAAACTTAAGGTTTTCGCAATGAAGGCCCTCGCGGAACAGATCTCCGACATCGATGGCGTCAATATTTATGGCCGAGTGGTCGGTGTGCGCGGGCTCATGGTGGAGATCGCCGGGCCGATTCATGCGATGTCGGTCGGCGCGCGCATCGTGGTCGAGACCGGCACCAACCGTTTCATCCCCTGCGAGGTGATCGGCTTCACCGGCAACAATGCGGTGGTGATGCCGTTTGCGGGCCTAGAGGGTGTGCGGCGTGGCTGTCGCGCGGTGATCGCCAATGCCGCAAGCCAGGTGCGCCCGTCGGCGGCGTGGCTCGGCCGCGTGATCAATGCGATGGGCGAGCCGATCGATGGCAAGGGACCATTGGTACAGGGGCCGTCACCAATGTCTTACCGGAACGCTCCGCCGCCGGCACATTCGCGCAAACGCGTCGGCGCACCGCTCGATCTCGGTGTGCGCTCGCTCAATACATTCCTCACCTGCTGTCGTGGCCAGCGCATGGGCATCTTCGCCGGTTCCGGCGTCGGCAAGTCCGTGTTGCTCTCGATGCTGGCCCGCAATGTGGATGCTGACGTCTCGGTCATCGGCCTGATCGGCGAACGCGGCCGCGAGGTGCAGGAATTCCTGCAGGATGATCTCGGAGAAGAGGGGTTGGCGCGTTCGGTGGTGGTGGTCGCAACCTCCGACGAGCCTGCATTGATGCGGCGTCAGGCGGCCTATCTGACCCTCGCAATTGCGGAGTACTTCCGCGACGAGGATAAGGACGTCATGTGCATGATGGACTCCGTGACACGCTTTGCGATGGCACAGCGTGAAATCGGTCTGTCCGCAGGCGAACCGCCGACGGCCAAGGGCTACACGCCGACTGTCTTTACGGAGTTGCCGAAACTGCTGGAGCGCGCCGGTCCGGGGATGGGCGAGGGCACGATCACCGGCATCTTCACGGTGCTGGTGGATGGTGACGACCACAACGAGCCGGTGGCGGACGCGGTGCGCGGCATTCTCGACGGGCACATCGTGATGCAGCGCTCGATTGCGGAGCGTGGCCGTTATCCGGCCATCAACATTCTCAAGTCCGTGTCCCGAACCATGCCGCGGTCTTCCGACCCGGCCTTCTATCCAAGCGTCACCCGCGCCCGGCAGGTCATGGCCACCTACGCCGACATGGAAGAGTTGATCCGCCTCGGCGCTTACCGCGCGGGGTCCAGCCCGGAGGTCGATGAAGCGATCCGCCTCCACGAGCCGCTGGAAGCCTTTCTGCGGCAGGCCAAGGATGAATCCACGGGAATTGGCGAGGGATACCGTCAATTGGAGCAAATCCTTCAGACCGTGGAAACGGAACGCTAACTTTGTCGCGCCATGATCCCGCCATCTGTGTTTCGACCGGAGGGGCCCTTGGGGGGTGCCGGTTCCGTCCCGGTTTCAAATTGGGACTTCTGGGGAGTATGAGTCGATGAAGTCACGTGACACGCTGATCCGCCTGAAGAAATTTCAGGTCGACGAGAAGCGCCGGAGGGTCGCGCAGATCGAGGGCATGATTGCTGACTTCCAGCGCATGTCGGTCGATCTCGAGCGCGAGATCCAGCATGAGCAGGAGCGCGCCGGTATTAACGATCCCACGCACTTCGCCTATCCGACCTATGCCAAGGCCGCGATCCAGCGCCGCGAAAACCTGACCCGCTCGGCGGACGAACTGCGCGTGCAGCTCGAGGACGCCAAGGCTGTGCTCGGCGAAGCCTTCGAAGAACTCAAGAAGGTCGAGCTTCTCGACGAGCGCGATCAGGCCCGCGAGCGCGCCGAAGAAAGTGCGCGCGAACAGGCTGATCTCGACAGCATCGGTTTGATGCGTTCGCGGATTGGAGCAATGGCCTGAGGCCGTTGCCGCCCATCGCCATTCGGCCGAACAGCTGCGCCCTTGGTAGTGGTTGCCATAGATCGGGTGTGTGACCTCAGGGCACTGGCTTTCGCAAGATGTTTCGGTGATATGAAACCCGGGCCATAAGCCCGGGTTTTGCTTTTTCGGGCCTTGGTTTGTGAATTCGGTTTTATGTCTGCGATTGCACCGGTTCTAGGACGGAACTGGACCGGATATCGGCAAGATGTGATACGACTTGCTAAAATATGACTTGGCAAAGCCGGGACTGCGATTTTCAACCCTGCCGGGTAGGGTAGCGCGACGTATTTTGAGGGGATTTAATGCTGACGCCGGCTGAGTTGATCTGGCTGCTCGCATCGGTTGCGAAGGGGGACGAGGCTGCATTTGAGCGCCTTTATGCGGCCACCCGCGCGAAACTCTATGGCGTGGCCCTCCGTATCTTGAGACGTCAGGATCTTGCGGAGGAAGTCGTCCAGGAGGCCTACGTCAAAATTTGGAACAGTGCCGGGCAGTTCAATGCCTCACTGGCCTCTCCAATCACCTGGATGGTTTCGATCGTCCGTAACCGGGCGATTGATGTCGTGCGTAAGCGTAGCGAAACATCCATTGAGGACGAGCCGGCAGCTATGGAGGTGGCATCCGATACGCCGGACCCGCTTGCGCGCAAGGAGATGACGGAAGAGTTGAAGCGAATTCTGGAGTGCGTCGGGATGCTCGATCCCGAGCGTCAAAGGATGGTGCTGCTGGCCTACTACAACGGATGGAGCCGCGAACAGCTATCCGAGAAGTTCAATACGCCTCTGAACACGGTCAAGACGTGGCTGCGGCGCAGTATGATTGAAATTCGCAGCTGCCTGGGTCTGGGTTGATAGGGTCTGGATTGAGATGAACTATAGCGAAGACCACATCGCGCTTGCGGCCGAATACGCGCTTGGGACTCTGAGTGCCGACGAGCGTGCGCTCGTCGAAACCATGATGATCGTCGATCATGGCTTTATGGAAGTGGTCGAAGCGTGGGATCGCAAGCTGAGCCCGCTGCATCAGATGGTCGCCCCGGTCGAGCCGCCCTCGCATCTCTGGGACAAGATCAGCGCTGAACTCGGCCTTAAGGGGCCGCAGCCGGCTGTGGTGCAAGAGCCCAAGCGTGTTGAAATCAAGCCTGTTGAAATCAAGTCTGTTGAAATCAAGTCTGTCGAGGTCAAACCCGCAGAACCTGCGCCTGTGGCTTTTGAAGAACCAAAGCCGATTGAGCCGACAGAGCCCGACGATGCAATGCTGGCAAGGTTGCTCGAGCCGCGGACACCGGTGGTAGCCGATCAGCCGGAGCCGACATCGGTTTCGTCTGTGCCTTCCCATGTGGAAACAGCCCGGGCTGGAGGAATAGCGGAAAATGAAACTCAGGTCCCTGCCGAGCAATCTGTTGCAGCGGCTCCAGAGATCATTCCCGAGCCGGTCATCGAAGCGCCGTCGAATGTCGTCCCAATGGCTGGCCGCAAAAATGGCCCGCAAACTTTCGGCTGGTTTATGACAGCAGTTGCTGCATCGCTCGCGGCGGTCATCGCGCTGCAGGCTTATCGCCCCGAATTGCTGCCGGAAAAATTGCGGGTCAAACCGCAAATCCAGGTGGTTGAAGTTAAGGTGCCCACGCCCGGGCCTGCAGCCGCCCTTCCTGCCCAGTTCGTGGCGGTGCTTCAGCAAAATGCGTCGGCGCCCGCGTTTATTCTCACCGTCGATACCGCGACGAAGAATTTCACGGTGCGCAAGGTCGGCGCCACCGCCGAACCTGGCAAGAGCTATGAGCTGTGGCTGGTTTCTGACAAGCTGCCGCGTCCGCGCTCGCTTGGTGTGATCGGCGGCAGCGATTTTACCATCCGTCCTGCGCTGTCCGCGTATGATGCCGACACGATCAACAAGGCAACGTTTGCAGTGACCGTTGAGCCGGAAGGCGGATCGCCGACCGGCGTCGCCACAGGGCCTATCGTCTATACGGGTAAGCTGATCGAAAGCGTGCCTGCGCTGCCCGCCACCGCACTGCCGCGCTGATCCCGAGTTCAGACAACAAAAAACGCCCGTGGGGAGCGGGCGTTTTCTGGTCTCAGACTTGGGGTCTTCTGAGCAATCACAAGGCGACTTCGGGGGGCGGGGAAGAGAGCCTTGTGAATTCGTAAATCCTTCTTACCGGATCGCCGATTGATCCGAACTCGTGAGAATGACAGCCTTGTTCGCCTTGACGGCCGGACCCGTGGCCCGCGCTGTCTGCGTCAGGCCTGTATCCGAAAGGCGCGCAGAGATTCCCAGACCGGCAACACCGATCGCGACGACAAGCGCCACAACAACTATCTTCAAATGTGTCATGCGGTCTGCACTATAAAACGAATGGTTCATACAAACCTCCCGCCGCCTTTTGATGCTGTCGGATGTTTGTCTCATCCGCCGGCTCGTGAGTTCAAAGCCTCACGTGTTAAGAACGTAATTGGCAGGGATTCGTTTCCAAGCATCCTTCACAAACGAGTGAAATCTCTTGAACTCCCGAGAGGTCCGTAAACCATTCCGGGATTTTCGATTAGAATCAGATGCTTAGCCGATTTTATTTTGTTGCGGCGCAGTGTGGAAAATTCTGGTTCGTCACGAAAAGCTTGTCTGTGGCCAGAATGCCGCAGGCGCCTCGTCCTTGAATCGGCCCCGAACTAAATGCTTCCGACTGTTTTCAGGCGGGCGCGGGGGTGAATTTCAGCCTGCGACAAGACAGTCGTCTGGGCGCGAAAACGTTCCACCAGCGAGCGGACAAATGGCCTGATCGCCGCCGACGTGACCAGCACCGGCGCTTCGCCTTCGCGCGCGGCTTGCTCGAAACGGTCGCGCACGATGCTCATGAATTCCGACAGTTTTGACGGCTGCATGGCGAGGCTGCGTTCCTCGCCCGTGCCGATCAGCGATTCCGCAAAAGCCTGTTCCCACTTTGCGCTGAGCGCGATCAGCGGGAGATAGCCGTTCATTGAAGTGTTCTGTGCGCAGATCTGGCGTGCCAGCCGGGCGCGGACATGTTCGGCGAGCGTTGCCGGATTGCGCGAGAAGGCGAGGCCGTCGGCGATGCCCTCGAGGATGGTTGAGAGATCGCGGATCGAGATGCGTTCGGCCAGCAGCAGTTGCAGGACGCGCTGGATGCCGGAAATGGTGATCTGGTTCGGCACGATATCCTTGATCAGTTCGCCCTGTTCCTTCGGCAGATCCCTGATCAATTTCTGAACCTCGCCGTAGGACAGCAGGTCCGACATGTTGCTCTTCAGTAGTTCGGTGAGGTGCGTGGACAGAACGGTTGCGGAATCCACCACCGTGTAACCCTTGAGCGAGGCTTCTTCCTTGAGCGATGCATCAACCCAGGTCGCCGGCAGGCCGAATGTGGGTTCGGTGGTATGGGTGCCTGGGATCGTGACCTGATTGCCGGATGGATCCATCACCATGAACTGGTTTGCCCAGATGCGGCCGGTGCCGGCATCCACTTCCTTGATCTTGATGACGTAGGTGTTCGCTTCGAGCTGCACATTGTCGAGAATGCGCACTGCGGGCATCACGAAGCCCATTTCGGTGGCGAGCGAGCGGCGCAGTGCCTTGATCTGGTCGGTCAGCCGGTCGGTGCCATCCGGCCCGTTCACCAGCGGCAGCAGCGCATAACCCAGCTCGATCTTGAGATCGTCGATCTTGAGCGCGCTGGAGATGGGCTCTTCGGCAGCTGCGGCAGCTGCGGCGGCCGCAGCCCGTGCCGCAGCTTCGCGGGCCTCTTCCACCTTGGCAGCGCGATTTTTGGTACGCGCATTCCAGGCCAGCCAGCCTGCGCCGCCCCCCAGCAGGAGAAAAGGCAGCATCGGAATACCCGGCAGCAGCGCCAGCACCAGCATCACGCCGGACGACATGCCGAGTGCCTGTGGATACCCCGACAACTGCTTCATCATGGCCTTGTCGGCGGCGCCGGTGACGCCAGCCTTCGACACCAGCAGGCCTGCCGCAGTCGAGACGATCAGCGCGGGTACCTGGGTCACAAGACCATCGCCGACCGTCAGCAGCGTGTAGGTGCGGGCAGCATCGGCAAAGCCCATGCCCTGCTGCGCGACGCCGATGATGATGCCGCCGATCACGTTGATGAACACCACCAGCAGGCCGGCGATGGCGTCGCCGCGCACAAACTTGGAGGCACCGTCCATGGCGCCGAAGAATCCGCTTTCGTCTTCCAGCTCCTTGCGGCGATGCTTCGCTGTTTTTTCGTCGATCAGGCCGGCGGAGAGGTCTGCGTCGATGGCCATCTGTTTGCCGGGCATCGAGTCGAGGTGGAAACGCGCGGCGACTTCGGCGATACGGCCTGAACCCTTAGTGATGACGACGAAGTTCACGATCACCAGAATGGTGAACACGATGATGCCGATGACGAAATTGCCGCTCATCACGAAGCTGCCGAACGCCTCGATCACGTGACCGGCGGCGGCGGTGCCTTCATGACCGTGCGACAGGATCAGGCGTGTGGATGCCAAGTTGAGCGACAGGCGCAGCATGGTCGAAATCAGCAGCACCGTTGGGAAGGCGGAGAATTCGAGCGGCGTCTGGATGAACAGCGCCGTCATCAGGATCAAGATCGAAAGTGTGATCGAAATCGCCAGAAACAGATCGAGCACCACTGCCGGCAGCGGCAGGATCAACACGACCAGAATGGTCAGAACGCCGAACGCCAGCGCGAGGTCGCCGCGCTTGAGCATGGTGCCGATGTCACTGAAGCTGGGAAATCCGGAGCCAGACGCCGCGTTGCCCTGACCTGCCGTCACATCAACCATCGTCGCCGCTTCCCCCCGCGAATGTCTTTCGCGAGCCCCAAAGGTTTGAGCGGCAGCCGAAGGGCCACCGTTCCTAAAGTGAGGCACCGCACTGGCATCCACGGGCATTCCCCCGTTCAGCGACCGACGACACTCGACTTCACCCGGCAAAATTTGCCCAGCTTATGGTTAGCAAAGGGTTAACGAGGAAAAGGAAGCGAGAAATACTCACTTGTCGGAGGATGATATTCTCGCATAACGGCCATTCGGAGAATGACTTGACCCGGGAGACAAGGCCGACGAAGTTTCGGCGGTGCCGGGTTCAATCGATTCTCACTCCCCTCCAGCGGATTTCATGCCGGACTCACGTGCTGCGTGGGGACGCCTGCTGACGGCCCTCGTCATCGGGTCAATTGGCGGCGTCGGCATGTGGTCGGTGGTCGTTACCATTCCCGCAGTTCAGTCGGACTTTGCGACAACCCGCGGTGCAGCCTCGCTGGCATTCACCTGCGCGATGCTCGGCTTCGGTTCGGGCGGCATCTTCATGGGCATGCTTACTGACCGGCTCGGTATCGTTCGCGCCATTGCGGTTGGCATACTGGCGATGCTCGTTGGATACCTGGGTGCCGGCCTGGCTACGGCGCTGTGGCAGTTTAATGCCGTCCATCTTCTGATCGGACTGGGAGGTGCTGCGACTTTCGGACCGCTGATGACCGAGGCTTCGCACTGGTTCGAACGCCACCGCGGCCTTGCGGTGACGATTGCGGCGAGCGGCAACTATGTCGCAGGAACGTTCTGGCCGCCGCTGGTCGAGCGCAGCATTGCCTATTCCGGCTGGCGAACCACGCACATCATGATCGGGGTCGGCTCGGCGGTGCTGATGGCGATCTTTGTTGGCTTGCTCCGCTGGCAGATCGGCAAGCGGTCGGTGCGCGCATATGCAAATGCAGCCGCGCCGCGCATTGATCTTCGCCTCAGCACGAATGCATTGACCGCGGTTCTTTGTGTTGCAGGCGTGGCCTGCTGCGTGGCCATGTCGATGCCGCAGGTTCACATCGTGGCCTATTGCGGCGATCTCGGTTACGGCATGGCGCGCGGAGCGGAAATGCTTTCGCTGATGCTGGGGTTCGGCATCATCAGCCGCATCGGGTCCGGATTTCTGGCCGATCGTATTGGTGGATTGCGCACCCTGCTGATCGGCTCGATCGCGCAGGGCGTTGCGCTGCTGTTTTATCTGTTCTTCGACAGCCTGACATCACTCTACATTATCTCCGCGATGTTCGGCCTGTTTCAGGGCGGCATCGTGCCGAGCTATGCCATTATTATTCGCGAAGCGATGCCGTCTCGCGAAGCTGCCACCCGTGTTGGTGTCGTCATCTTTGCAACGATCATCGGCATGTCCTTCGGCGGGTGGGTTTCCGGTGTGATTTTCGATACGACGGGCTCCTATGCCGCCGCGTTTCTCAATGGCCTTGGCTGGAACGCCCTGAACATCACGATTGTGGTGACGCTGTTGCTGCGCGCCCGCCGCCGCCTGGCATTTGCTTAACTGGCATTCCAGCGTTTCTAGTCCTGAAGTCTTGACCTCTGGGAACGGGCGTCCTAACGGACTTGCGCGGTAAATGCCGCGCCGCAACCAGAGCACGCCCATGCAAGTCACACTCATGAAAGGCAAGATCCACCGCGCGCGGGTCACAGAGGCGGACCTTCATTATGAAGGCTCGATCTCGATTGACCGCACGCTGATCGATGCCGCGGGCTTCCTCATCAATGAGCGTGTCGATATCTACAACATCGACACCGGGGCGCGGTTCTCGACCTATGTGATCGAAGCACCCGCAGGCTCCGGCATCATCGGCTTGAACGGCGCCGCTGCCCGGCTTGCGATGATGGGCGACAAGGTCATCATCGTGGCTTATGCGAATTTCGATGAAGCCGAAGCGCGGCAATATCAGCCGCGCGTGGTTCTGGTCAACGAAAGGAACCAGAAGCTCTAGTCGAGCTGATGGTTGACGCAAGCCGTAATCGGCACGTCCTGCGATAATCGCATCCAGTTTCCTTAAAATATGGAGCGCCGCATGCATGAGAAGTTCGAAGCCGATTTGAACGATCTGGCTGGGCGTGGCCGTCTGCGGTCTCTTCGCGGCCGGGCCGGAACGGACTTTACGTCGAACGACTATCTGGGATTTGCTGAATCTGAAGACCTGCGCCGCGCCGCGTCCGAGGCGATCGCGCGGGGCGTTCCCGCCGGGGCAGGCGGATCGCGGCTCCTGCGTGGAAACCACGAGGAGCACGAAGCACTCGAAAGCGAAGCCGCAGCCTATTTCGGTGCGGAGACCGCGCTCTATTTCGGCGGCGGCTATGTCGCGAACTTTACGATCTTCTCGACGCTGCCGCAGCGAGGCGATCTGATCGTTCATGACGAACTGGTTCATGCCAGTGTTCATGAGGGTTTACGCAGCGGCCGCGCCGATCATGTCGCCGTCGCGCACAACAACATCGATGCGTTCGATTCGGCGATTGTTCGCTGGCGCTCAGCCGGCGGCAAAGGCCGGCCATGGATTTCGGTCGAGAGCCTTTACAGCATGGATGGTGATAGTCCCGATATTGCAGGATTGTTGACTGTCGCGGATCGTCACGACGCGATGATTGTGATCGACGAGGCGCATGCGACTGGTGTGCTCGGTCCGCAAGGGCGGGGACTGGCTGCTCCGTTCGAAGGCCGTGAGAATGTCATTACGCTCCATACATGCGGCAAGGCGCTCGGAACGGTCGGCGGTTTTATCCTTGCGCCCCGTGTCATCCGCGATTTTCTGGTCAACCGCGCGCGGCCCTTCATCTTTGCGACGGCGCCATCGCCGCTGACGGCCGCGATCACGCGCGCTGCCATTGAGATTTCCAGAACCAAACCCGAGCGTCGCGAGAAGCTGGCGCGGCTGGTTCATTTCGCTGGCGAGGAGCTACGCCGCCGTTGCGGTCTGGCGCCATCCGGCTCGCAGATTCTTCCCATCGTCATTGGAGCGGACCGTGCTGCTGTCGCGGTTGCCGCTTCTTTGCAGGAACGCGGGTTCGATATTCGCGCGATCCGTCCGCCGACAGTGCCTGAAGGAACGTCGCGTCTCCGTATCGCGCTGACACTGAACGTCAATGAGGCCACTGTCGTTGAGTTGTTCGAGGCGCTTGCCGAAGACATGCGGAAGGCAGCATGAGCGCGCGTATCGTTGTCACCGGGACCGATACGGGCATCGGCAAGACGGTCTTCTCCGCAGCGCTCGCCGGCGCGCTTGACGCCTTTTACTGGAAGCCGGTTCAGGCCGGGCTCGACGAGGAGACCGACCACGATACCGTAATGCGGCTGTCAGGCCTTTCAGCACAGCGCATGCTGCCTGAGGCTTATCGCCTGAAGACGCCAGCCTCGCCGCACTTGGCTGCAAAGATCGACGGCGTTGTCATCGACCCGCAAAAACTTGCATTGCCGCAAACCGATCTGCCGCTGGTGGTCGAAGGCGCGGGTGGCCTGATGGTGCCGCTGGCTGAGAATTTGACCTATATCGATGTCATGTCGCGCTGGGGTGCGCCAGTCGTGCTGTGCGCACGCACCACACTGGGCACCATCAACCACAGCCTGCTGTCGATTGAAGCGTTGCGCGCGCGGGATATTTCGCTGCTGGGCGTGGCATTTATCGGCGATGAAAATGCCGAGTCCGAACGGATCATTTGCAAGATGGGTGAGGCGCGGCATCTCGGCAGGCTTCCGCATCTTGCGTCGTTATCGAGTGAAACGTTGCGTGCAGCGTTTGCGCAGCATTTCAATCCGGATGATTTTCTGAAGGGCGCGAGCCGATGACAAAATCTCCTGTCTGGCATCCGTTCACTCAGCATGCCGTTCAACCTGAACCGACGCTGATTTCAAGAGGCGAGGGCGCATGGTTGGAGGCCGCCGACGGGCGCCGGATTTTCGATGCGATATCATCGTGGTGGGTGATCACCCATGGTCATCGCCATCCGCATATCGTGCAGGCCATCAAGGATCAGATCGATCGGCTGGATCAGGTGATCTTTGCGGGATTTACCCACGAACCTGCCGAAAAACTGGCCCGGCATCTGATCGCAATTACGCCGCCGGAGCTGGAATACGTCTTCTTCTCCGATAGCGGATCGACTTCAGTTGAAGTCGCGCTGAAGATGGCGCTGGGGTTCTGGCAGAACAAGGGAATCCAGCGCACCCGTATCATTGCACTGGAAGGCGCTTATCACGGCGACACCATTGGCGGCATGTCGGTGGGCGAGCGCGGTGTATTCAACGCGCCTTATGCGCCATTGCTGTTCGACGTCGAGCGGATTCCGTTTCCTGCTGCGGGTCTGGAAGAGAAAACACTGGATGCGCTGAAAGCGGCCTGTAAGGGCGGCGACGTCGCAGCGCTCATCGTTGAGCCGCTCGTTCTCGGTGCGGGTGGAATGCTGATTTACCCCCCGGCCGTTTTGGCGGAGATGAAACGCATCTGCGAGGCGCATGATGTTTTGTTCATTGCCGACGAAGTGATGACAGGGTGGGGCCGTACAGGCACACTGTTCGCCTGCGAGCAGGCCGGAATTGCGCCCGATATCGGATGCTATTCGAAAGGCCTGACGGGAGGTTCGGTGCCGCTCGCGGTGACCCTGTGCCGCGCCGATATTTTCGATGCGCACTATTCGTCCGATCGCAGCAAGACGTTCTTCCACTCCAGTTCCTATACGGCCAACCCGGTTGCTTGCGCGGCAGCGCTGGCCAATCTCGAAATCTGGCAGCGTGAGCCGGTGATGGAGCGCATCACCTCGCTCGCGGGCATGCATCATGAGAGGCTTGCGCGCTTTCGAAACGACCCGCGATTCACGAGTGTGCGCCAGATCGGAACCATCGCCGCGCTGGATATCGTGGCGAAGGATGCCGGCTATCTGGCCGATATCGGCCCTCGCCTTTATAAGGGTTTCCTGGCGCGCGGGCTGCTGGTCCGTCCGCTCGGCAACACGATCTACATCATGCCGCCCTATTGCAGCACCGCAGCCGACCTCGATCTGGTCTACGGTGCGATCGATGAACTTGTGGGCCAGACGGCCTGATTGTGGCCGATACAGCGTGATTTTTGACTGGAACGATCGCAAATGCCTCCGGCCGGCCTGACCGGCTGGGATATATTCCGGGAGGCAGGCTCCTCCGATTGCCCGATGGCGGCAGTCATTGTATGGGGTGCTTGCACCGTTGTCCGCTCGCGCCGGACCGGCGGGGCCTGTAGCTCAATGGTTAGAGCCGACCGCTCATAACGGTCTGGTTGCAGGTTCGAGTCCTGCCGGGCCCACCACGTTTACAAGGCTTTCTTTGATTTTCTCGGTGCTTGTTCAGGTCAACCACCGTTTCAATCATCGCTACGTTCCGCTTGCGATCTTTCGATGTGATCGCCATGGGAACCCTAGACCGCGCTGTGAAAGCTCTCGAAGCTATTCAGATGAGCTCTGGTGACTGCAATCGCTTCGCTCTTTTCGACAAACAGACCGTTATTCCTTGCGGCGATGGCGGCAAACAAACGAAGCTCCTCGAATGACGTAGCTCTATACTGCAACTGGGGATGCGGTTCTTGAACAAGTCTCTGGTTTAATACGTCTTAGTCCCTTGCCTTGATCGGCGATGGCATGGGCTGCGCCAGCGCGGCGCTCAGCGGCACAGAGATTGAGAAATAGCCAGCGGTGCCTTCCATGCGGTTGACTGCACTAAATTCCCGATAGACCTTGATACGGGTTGCAAGCGGAATTTTGCCGATCTCGAACGTGTATCCGACCGAGCCTCCAAGTGCGACAACCCGACCTTCAAACGCGCCAAGCGTGGCCCCAGTTCCGCTGTCGGCAGTCATTTGCTGATAGTAATAACCGACAAGGCCGATCGTAAATTCCTTGGTAAGATATTTGGTGGCAGCCCATTCGAGATGAAACTCGTTTCCGCTTTGGTAATCGGTCGCCCTATTGCGTTGGTTGAAGGTAAAGCCAGCTGCAGCGGAAAGGTCGAGGCCGATCGCTGGATCAAGCCAAGTCAGCGTGCCGAACACATCGACCGCGGGACGATTGAGGGAGGCGTTCGACAATTGTCCCAGGACGTAGCTGCCCGACGGTACAACGCCGCTGACGCCGAGTTGCCAGTGAAAATTTCCGGAGTGCCACCCAAGAAACGATCCCAGCTGATAATCGCTCAGATTCGTCTTTTCATCGGTGACGTTAAGACCGATTGGTCCAAAGCGCGGAGAGTTCACAAGCAAACCGGCATTGACGCGTGGCGCGCCGAAGGTCGGAATTGTCGCTGAGAATGCGAGGTCACCGCCAAGGATCTTCGCAGGCGTTACCCATAGCGTCGTGGGAAGATTGAACCAGCTCTGAGCGCTCACATTTGCAACAAGTAAACCGCCGGTTGGAAGTGCGCGGCCGCCGCTGATCTTCCCCGAATAAAAATACGTATCATCCTCGAAATAAACGCCGGGTGGTGGGGTGAAGCCGGCGCCGGGGCCGCGAGCACCAAGCAGATAAACACTCGCGCCGCCTTCAGCTGCGTTCGCGGTGTCATTTGTAACAAGTCCGCATATCACCGTGACGCAGATGCCAAACAACCCGCTGAATTTGCACCGCATTGCTAAGCCCCACCGAAATCACATAGCAAACATTGGCAGTCTATGCAGAAGCGGGAAACGGGCACAACGAATTTATGCAGCCAGTTTGCTGATCTATCGCCGGTGGCGCCATCGCGAAACATTGAGGCAAAATGTTGCGGTCGGACATTTGTACAAAGACAGCAATGCTTCCCTAAGTGTGAGGGGTGTCGCTAGCATTTACAGCTAGGACATCCTCTACTAGCATCGCAAATGTTAGTCATGACGCTTGCGATCGTCCGGGGTGCGGACGAACGGATGGATTTTGCGTCGCTGCATTCGAGGAGCTTCAACAGAGAGAGCTGCCATCGCCGCCAACAAACGGCACCGGAAGGGAAAGGTCACGGCCATGCACGCAGTGTTGGTTACGTTTCGCCGCCGCCCGAAAACATCGCAAAGCCTTCGTAGCATTGCATGTGCAACCACTTTGATTATAGCGGCATTGGCTTTTACGAGCTCATCGGCGCATGCGATTCCCGCAGCTTCTCCTTCTTACCATCCTGATGCGAATCGAGGCGATCTCATCGAGAAGGTCGTTGTCGTCCGCAGAGGCCGCGCAGCGGTTGGGCCGCGCGGCGGCGTCGCCTATCGCAGTCGTACTGTGGTCCGCCCCGGAGTCCGTCCGGGCTGGAATGGCGCCGGGACGCGTTGGGCTCGCCCGGTTCGACCCGTTCGGCCTTGGGTGCGTCCGGCGCGATATTGGTGGCCAGTCGGAGGAGCAATCGCTGCCGGTGCAGCTGTCGGTTATGTCACGGCGGCGACGGCGGCGGCATGGGCCGGCGCGCCACCCGCGCCGGGCTATTGCTGGTATTACACCGATCCAAGCCAAACCAAGGGTTTCTGGGACGTTTGTCCGTAGGGACAGAGGCATGCGATGTCAGTTGCATCGATTGAACGCCAGTTGCTCGGACCGTCGGCCGAAGATGAGCGCACGACAGATATGGTCTGGATCCCGAGCGGCACTTTCCGCATGGGATCCGACCATCATTATCCGGAAGAAGCGCCAAGCCATCGCGTCACTGTCGATGGCTTCTGGATGGATAAAACGCCTGTTACCAATCGGCAGTTCAAGCAGTTCGTGAAGGCCACAGGGCATGTGACCCTCGCCGAAATTCCACCAGATCCGAAAGATTATCCCGGCGCGCTGCCGCATATGCTGTACGCGGGTTCGCTGGTGTTTTCGCCCCCACGCGCTCCAGTAGATTTGCGTGACTGGAGCCAGTGGTGGAGTTTTATGAAGGGTGCCGACTGGCGTCATCCATATGGTCCCAAGACTAATATCAACGTGCACGACAATCATCCTGTCGTGCACGTTTCGTATTCGGATGCGCTGGCTTACGCAAAATGGGCCCGCAAGGATTTGCCCACCGAAGCGGAGTGGGAGTTCGCCGCGCGCGGTGGCCTGGATGGCGCCGAGTTCGCCTGGGGTGAGGAATTCACTCCCGGCGGGGCGCATCTCGCTAACACCTGGCAGGGTGAATTCCCGCTGCAAAATCTCAATCAAGATGGCTACGAGCGCACCTCACCCGTAAGGGCATTCCCGGCAAACGGATACGGGATCCACGACATGATCGGCAATGTCTGGGAGTGGACCTCCGACTGGTGGTCCACCGGGCATGAGGCCGACGCGCCGAAAGCGTGCTGCATCCCGGAAAATCCGCGCGGCGGTCCGGAAAGCGCGAGCTATGATTCCCGCCAACCGAGCATCCGCATTCCGCGCAAGGTGCTGAAGGGCGGTTCGCACCTCTGCGCTCCGAACTATTGTCGCCGCTACCGGCCCGCGGCTCGTCATGCCGAACCGATCGATACATCGACCAGCCATGTTGGCTTCAGATGTGTTGTTCGAGCCCCTGTCCTGCAACCTTCACCAACCTAGGGAGTGTCGAATGAGCGAGGACGTCAAGAATCCCACAGGGACCGATAACAAAAAAACACTCGATCGACGGAATCTGCTTCTCGGCACGTCTTCGCTGATTGCCGCGGCCGCGATGACATCCGGCGCCGTCGCCCAGGCACAAAAAGCCGCGCCCTCGACGTCCTCGACGCCAACTTCCTCCGGCAAAAAGCCAAATATTCTGGTCATCTTCGGTGACGATGTGGGGCAGACCAACATCAGCGCCTATTCCTTCGGCGTGGTGGGTTACAAGACGCCGAACCTCGATCGCATCGCCAAGGAAGGCATGATGTTCACCGACTACTACGCGGAGAATTCATGCACGGCAGGCCGCTCGACCTTCATCACCGGTCAATGCTGCAAGCGCACGGGGCTTTCGAAAGTCGGTATTCCGGGCGCGACGGCCGGCCTGCAGGATCGTGACGTCACTATCGCGCAAGCACTCAAGCCGCTTGGCTATGCCACTGGCCAATTCGGCAAAAACCATCTCGGTGACCGCGACGAGTTTTTGCCGACCAACCACGGCTTCGACGAATTCTTCGGCAACCTCTATCACCTCAATGCCGAGGAAGAGCCGGAGCGTCCCTACTGGCCGAAGGACGACCCTGAATTCGTGAAGGCCAATTCCCCGCGCGGCGTCATCAAATCCTCTGCCGACGGAAAGATCGAGGATAGCGGGCCGCTTACTAAAAAACGCATGGAGACGATCGACGATGAGACCACAGGGGCGTGCATTGACTTCATGCAACGCCAGGTCCGGGCCAGCCGGCCGTTCTTCACCTGGATGAACTTCACGCGCATGCACGTCTTTACTCACGTGCGCCAAGCGCTGCGCGACCGGGCTGGAATGCCCGGCAACGAGTATGCCGACGGCATGTTGGAAATGGACGACAATGTCGGCAAGCTTCTCAAAACGCTCGACGATCTCGGCATCGCTAACGACACGATTGTCATCTTCACGACCGACAACGGGCCCAATCAGTTCACGTGGCCTGATGCCGCCACAACGCCGTTCCGCAGCGAGAAGGATACCAATTGGGAAGGCGCGTTCCGTGTTCCCGCCTTCATTCGGTGGCCGGGCAAGATTAAGGCCGGTGAAATTTCCAACGAGATGATCTCCGGTCTCGACTGGTTTCCGACATTGCTCGCCGCCGCTGGCGATGCCGACATCAAGGAGCGATTGCTCAAGGGCACGCCGATCGGAAACAAGACGTTCAAGGTGCATCTCGACGGCTACAATCAGTTGCCGTACCTTACGGGCCAGCAACCCAAGAGCGCGCGCAACGAATTCGCCTACTTCGACGACGACGGCATGATGGTGGCATACCGCTACGGCAACTGGAAGGCCGTATTTGCGGAGCAGAAGAAACCAGGTGGCTTTCCGGTCTGGTACGAGCCACTAACCGTTTATCGCATTCCGAAGCTCTTCAATTTGCGTATGGACCCTTACGAACGGGCCGACGTGGTTTCCGACCAGTACGACCAATGGCGCATCGAGAATGCCTATCTGATGGGCCAAGTGACGTTTCATGCTGCGAAATTTCTCGAGACTTTCGTCGAGTACCCGCCCAGCCAGGAGCCGGCGAGTTTCACGATCGATCAGATTTCGAAAAGCGTGGAGGCCAGGATCAAGGCGAACGCTGCAAAGGCGGGCGCCAAGTAGTTGCGTCATATGCGAGACGCCGGTGTATTCCGGCGTCTCGCGACCAGCGAGACTTAAATGCCCGAGAGTGGTTCGGCCGAGTTGAGGAATCCGTCGGCGCCGCAAGGAGGTGCGTCGTCGATGGCCCGCGACGCCGTGCTTGAGCTAAAATCGCGGATCGGCAAATCCGTGCTCGGCCAGGATCATCTGGTCGAGAGCATGCTGATCGGACTCCTTGCCAACGGCAATCTCCTGATCGAAAGCTTGCCCGGCCTCGCCAAAACCCGCGCGGTGAAAACGCTGGCAAAACACCTCGCCGCCGATCTGTCGCGCGTGCAGTTCACGCCCGACTTGCTGCCATCCGACGTCACCGGTGCCGAGATCTATGTCCAGACCGATAGAGGCGGGCAATTCCAGTTCCAGAAGGGACCGATCTTCGCGAACCTTGTCCTTGCTGACGAGATCAACCGGGCGCCGGCCAAGGTGCAGTCGGCGCTCCTTGAGGCCATGGAGGAGCGGCAAGTCACCGTTGCCGGCAAGACCTACAAGATGCCCGATCTGTTCATGGTGCTCGCGACCGAGAATCCGATCGAACAGGAGGGCACCTATCCGCTGCCGGAGGCGCAGCTCGACCGCTTTCTGATGCACGTCGTCATTACATATCCGGACGAAGCAACAGAAGGCGAGATCATCAGACTCAATCGCGCGGAGAACGCGCAGAAGCCGAAGGACCGCGCCTCAGAGCCGACGCCCGTTCCACAGCAGGCGATTCTGGACGCGCGCGGCGAGATCGACGGTATCTTCGTCTCGGACCTTGCCCAGAGATACATGGTGGACCTGATCTATGCGACACGGTTTCCGGGTCGCTATGGGGAGCCGCTCGCCAAATGGATTCAGGTCGGCGCCAGCCCGCGCGGTAGCCTCGCGCTCGACCGTTGCGCCCGCGCACGCGCGTGGCTCGATAAACAGGAGTTCGTGACGCCCGAGCACGTCCGCTCGGTAATGCACGATTGCCTCCGGCATCGGCTGATCCTTAGCTATGAGGCGATCTCGCAAGGCGTGACGCCCGATCAGGTGATCGACAAGATCACCGAGCTCGTTGCTGCAGCCTGAGGCCGCCATGATCGAGACATCAGGAAAATCGCCCGGTGTCTATGTCGATCTCAACGATCTGATTGCGCTCGAATATCGCGGACGCAAGGTCTCTTTCCTGCCGCGCCAGCCGTTGCACAGTCTGCTCTCCGGCCGTTTTGCCTCCCGGATGCGTGGTCGCGGATTGAATTTCGAGGAGATCAGGGATTATCGCCCGGGCGATGACGTCCGTTCAATCGACTGGAAGGTGACGGCGCGTCTGCGCAAGCCCCACATCCGGGTTTTCAACGAGGAGCGCGACCGGCAGGCGCTCCTCGTCGTTGACCAGCGGCTATCGATGTTTTTCGGCAGCCGTTTAGCCATGAAGTCGGTGACGGCGGCCCACGCCGCGGCGATCGGTGCGTGGCGGGTGCTTGGTGTCGGCGACCGGATCGGCGCCGTCATTTTCAACGACCGCGAACTGGTCGATGTAAAGGCGCGGCGCAGCAGAGCCACCGCGCTTCAGATCCTCTCGGCGATTGCGGCACAGAATCGGGCGCTTGGAGTCGGGCGCGGTATTGTGCCGGCGCCCGGCATGCTCAACACCGCGCTGGAGCATGCCCAGCGTCGGGCGCCGCACGATGCCGCCGTGATCGTCATCAGCGATTTCGATGGCGCGGATGATGCGACGCGCAGGATGATCGGCGCGATCGGCCGACACAACGACATCGTCGCGCTGCTGGTGCACGATCCCTTGCAAAGCGATCTGCCGCCCTCGGCCAGCATGACGGTGACCGACGGCGAGTTGCAGATCAGGCTCGATGTGGGGCGTGACAGCGTACGCAAAAACATATCGCAGGCGACCGAGGCGCGGTTGAAAGACGTCTTTGCATGGACGCACGAACTCGGCATTCCGGTGCTGCCGCTGAGTGCGGCCGAGGATACTGCCCCACAACTCCGTCGCCTCCTTGGCGGGCTTACGGCTGGTCACGGCGGTTACAGTCAGACAGGGGCGCACCTTGGCTGAAACTCAATCCAGGATAGCCGATCCGGTTGCCGGTCTGATCGACATCCCGCTGCCACGCGAGGTCAGCCTCTGGCCGCAGACATGGGAGGCGCGGTTAGCGACTGTACTGCTGGTGGTGGGCGTCATCGCACTGGTATGGCGGTTCGCGCACCATCGGCGCGTCAACCGTTACAGGCGCGAGGCCATCGCGGAATTGAATGCCGTCCGGCGGTCCAGCGCTGCTAATCGCTCGGATTTGCTGGCTCGGTTGAGCTTGCTGGTGAGGCGCACGGCGCTCGCCGCCTTCCCGCGGGGACAGGTGGCGTCCCTCACCGGTCCGGCATGGCTCGCCTTTCTCGATCGCAGCTACGGGGGACGAGAGTTTTCACAGGGTGTTGGTCGCCTGCTCGTTAGCGGACCCTACCGGCAAATCCCGCCGGACGACGCGGAGTTGCAATCGCTCGTCGCCTTGGTGCGGCGCTGGATCAGGGGGCATCATGCTTGAGTTCGCTTGGCCATGGCTGTTCCTGTTGCTGCCGCTGCCACTTTTGGTGTGGTGGTTGCTGCCGCCATATCGTGCGCGGCAGGCTTCCGTCCAGGTGCCGTTCTTCGAGAGGTTGGCAGCAGCGACGGGGCAGACGCCGCAGCGTGGCGCCGTGGTACTGGAGCGTCGCGCAATCCAGATGATCGCGGCGGCCGCGATCTGGGTGCTGCTGGTTGCGGCCCTCGCTCGACCGCAATGGGTCGGCGATCCCGTGACGCGCGAGGTTTCCGCGCGCGACCTCATACTGGCGATCGATATCTCCGGGTCGATGGACCAGCGCGATTTCAAGACGACGGACGGCCAAACGCTGACCAGGCTCGATGGCGTCAAGCGGGTTCTCAGGGATTTCATAGCGCGCCGCAAGGGCGATCGCGTCTCCCTGATCCTGTTCGGCACCAGGGCCTACGTCCAAGTGCCGTTCACACAGGACTTGCAGACCGCCCAACAACTGCTCGACCAGACCGAGGTCGGGATGGCGGGACAACAGACCGCAATCGGAGATACGATCGGTCTTGCCATCAAGACGTTTTCGGCGAGCAAGGCGCAACAGAAGCTCCTGATCCTGTTGACCGATGGCAACGATACGGCCAGTCGCGTGCCTCCGGAGCACGCCGCAGACATCGCCCGCCAGAACGATGTTGCGGTCTACACGATCGGCGTCGGCGATCCCGCGGCCTCCGGCGAGAACAGGGTCGATCTCAGCGTGCTGCAGGCCGTGGCGTCGACCACGGGGGGGCACTTTTTCCGGGCCGAAGACGGCGCCCAGCTCGAGGCGATCTACGCCGATATCGATCAGCTCGCGCCGGCGAAGCTCCAGACCCTGTCATGGCGGCCAAAACTGCCGCTGTTCCAGTGGCCCTTGGGAGCCGCCGTGATCCTCGGCCTCCTGCTGTGGGTCGGGCTCCTTGTCGGAAGCGAATTGCGTCGGGGGAGGGCGGCCGGTCATGCATGATACCGCTGCCATATCATTCCATCTGCTGCGTCCGCTGTGGCTCGTTGCGCTGCTTCCCGTCGCCACGATCTTTGCCTTGCTGCAATGGCGGCGGAGCGCGCGGGCGCAATGGGGTAATGTGATTGCGCCGCATCTTCTCGATCATCTGATCATACAGCCCGGCCGCGGCCGCAGTGTCGACCCGCTTTATCTGGTGGCGACCGGCATGATGTTCGGCATCATTGCGCTGTCGGGACCGACCTGGCGGCGAGAGCTGCCGCCCTTCGTCGAGGACAAG
>CAZQMD010000021.1:0-31733 GCA_964594185.1 uncultured Afipia sp.
GGCCGCAGTCGGTGGTGTTCGACGAGGCCGAAACTCGCCTGCATGCGCAGAAGGGTATTCTGGCCTGGTGTCTGCACGCGATTTGACGAGATCGGCGATCTGAGCGCGACCTGCGTCCCCCGTCGGGTTTCCGATCTGCTCCCTTTTCTGTGAAGCGAGGCTCCCTATATGGGTGCGATACCCTCACTTGACCCGCCATTGCCTTGGGCTGAAGGTCGGACCGGATATGGTCTGGACCTTCGCTGCAGCAATCGGTTCCCCAGACAAGAGTGCGCTCGACATGACTTCCGAAAGCCAAATTCGTGCTCCTTCCGCGACGCCTGTCGATGACGCGGTGCTGCCCTTCGAGGTCAGCGCGCTGGATGTCCGCGGCCGCCTGACAAAGATGGGGCCGGCGCTCGACGAGGTTCTCACGAAGCATGATTATCCGCCGTCGGTCAGCAAGCTGCTTGGCGAAGCCATTGTGCTGACGACACTGCTCGGCTCGACTCTCAAGTTCGATGGCCGCTTCATTTTGCAGACCCAGACCGATGGTCCGGTGTCGCTGGTCATTGTCGATTTTCAATCGCCGGATCGCCTGCGTGCCTACGCGCGATACGACGCCACTCGCCTTGAGGCGGGACAGGATTCTGCGGCGCTGCTCGGTCATGGGCATCTTGCCATGACCATCGATCAGGGGCCGGACATGAGCCGCTATCAGGGCCTCGTGAAGCTGGAAGGCGGCAATCTTGAAGATGCCGCGCACGAGTATTTCCTGCGCTCCGAGCAAATTCCGACGCAGGTGCGGCTTGCGGTGGGTGAGGAGTTTCTTGGCGGCGGCGGCCCGAAACATCGCTGGCGCGGCGGCGGCATGTTGATCCAGTTTCTGCCGAAGGCGCCCGAGCGTGCGCGTCAGGCTGACCTGCATCCCGGTGATGCGCCGGAAGGTACTGTCATCGATGATGTACCCGAGGATGACGCCTGGGCGGAAAGCCGCGCTTTGTTCGGCACCATCGAGGATGTCGAGCTGATCGATCCGAGCCTGTCGGGTGAACGGCTGTTATTCCGGCTGTTTCACGAGCGCGGCGTGCGGGTTTATCCGGTGCAGCCGATTCACGCGCAATGCTCCTGCTCGCGCGAGGCGGTGGCCGGCATGCTGAAGAGTTTTACGCCGAAAGATCGCGCCGACATGGTCGAGAACGGCAAGGTCGCAGTGACCTGCGAGTTCTGCAGTTCGACTTATGAATTCACGCCGGAAGAGGCGGGAGCCGTTCCGGCGGCGGAATGACGCGTGGCATTTTTCTGATGGAGAATGTCAGTTCAGCGTCCGCTTCATGTTCGGACTGTCCAGCGAGAAAGCGGGGATGTCGATCTCGAACGGTTCTCCGCTTTCCGTGACCATCTGATAGCTGCCGCTCATAAAGCCTGACGGCGTCTGCAGCGGCACGCCGCTGGTGTATTCGAACCGCTCGCCGGGCTCGAGGACAGGCTGCTCTCCAACCACGCCTTCTCCGCGAACCTCCTGGCTGCGGCCGGTGCCGTCAGTGATGATCCAGTACCGCGTTTTAAGTTGAACGGTTTCGGGGCCGGAATTGACGATCACAATCGTGTAAGCCCAGAAAAACCGGCCGTCCTCCGCGGACGAGCGCTCCGGCAGGAAGTTCGGCTCAACGATGACTTCGATCTGGCGAGTCACGGCGCGGTACATGGGGCCCGTCCACATTTGGATCATCTATAACAGACCTTGCTTTTCTTGCGTAGCGCGGGGCATCGCATTCCGGGGCAACCTTGGTAGAGAATACGAGTCCGGCCGGACCATTGTTTCAACATCGTTGTCATCCAGCATCCCGGAGGCGGCCTGTCCAATGGAATACGTGCAATTTGCGGGCCGCTCCGATCTTACCTAGAATTGCATCCAGCGAGACGGAACCGGACTGGACGGAATGACGTTTGTGACGACCGAAATGACGGATCAGGCTGTCGCGAAAGCGCCTGCCGCAAAAGCCACGGCTCTTCCGGTCGCCACGGGCGAGCGCGAATTGCGTCTCGATCTGTTTCGGGGCATGGCGCTGTGGCTGATCTTTGTCGATCATCTTCCGCCGAACATCCTGACCTGGTTCACCATCCGCAATTACGGTTTCAGCGACGCCACCGAAATCTTCATTTTCATTTCGGGATATACGGCGGCGTTCGTCTACAGCCGCACCATGCTCGATCGCGGTTTCGTCGTGGCGAGCGCGCGCATCTTCAAGCGCGTCTGGCAGATCTACGTTGCGCACGTATTTCTCTTTACGATTTATCTTGCGGAAATTTCCTATATCGCGACCCGGTTTGAGAACCCGCTCTATGCAGAAGAAATGGGAATTCTGGATTTTCTCAAACAGCCCGATGTGACCATCGTGCAGGCGCTATTGCTGAAATTCCGGCCCGTCAACATGGACGTGCTGCCGCTCTACATCGTGCTAATGATCTTTCTGCCGTTGATCATCTGGCTTCTGCAACGCAAGGCGGATATCGCGCTCGGTCTGTCGGTGCTGCTCTATGCCCTGACATGGGAGTTCGACTGGTATCTTCCGGCCTATCCCAATGGTTTCTGGGCCTTCAATCCGTTCGCCTGGCAGTTGCTGTTCGTGTTTGGCGCTTGGTGCGCACTGGGCGGCGCCAAGCGCATGGGGCGCATTCTCTCGTCACCCGTCACGCTCTGGCTGTGCGTGGCATATCTTGTGTTCGCGTTCTGCGTAACGCTGACTTGGCATGTGCCCCGGCTCAATATTTTCATGCCGCGCTGGCTGGAAAGCTGGATGTATCCGATCAACAAGACCGATCTCGATGTGCTGCGCTTCATCCACTTTCTGGCGCTGGCCGCCCTGACGGTCCACTTCATCCCCGCGAACTGGCCGGGCCTCAAATCGCGCTGGCTCCGCCCGGTCATCCGCTGCGGCCAGCATTCGCTCGAGATATTCTGCCTCGGTGTGTTTCTCGCATTTGCGGGACATTTCATCCTCGCCGAGGTCTCCGGCGGAGCATGGATGCATTTCTTCGTCAGCGTGGCCGGGATCGTGATCATGTCTGCCGCCGCGGCGCTGTTTTCGTGGTACAAGGGCGAAGTGAACAAGAGCGATAAACGCACGAAAAGCGCGGACGGCGATGCCGACCTCGCCGGAGGCGGGTCATGAAAACACGGGTTATAAGCCTGCTGGTTATTCTCCTGACAGCTGCTCCGTCGTGGGCGGAAGATGCTCCCGGCTGCGTGGTGCCAGCCTATTTTCTCACGACCGAAAACGCGCTCCCAAAGGTCGCTGACGCGATCAAGACAAGAAAGCGGCTGGAAGTTCTTGTCGTCGGCAGCGGATCGTCGGCGCTGCCTGGAATGGACGGCGCGAGCATGTCGTATCCTTCGCGCACGGAAGCCGCGCTGCGCGAGGCGCTTGCCGGCGTCAACGTCAGCGTCAGAACCGACCTGCGGCCCAAGAAGACAGCTGCGGAAGCCGCGCAGAATTTCGGCCAGATCATCGACAAGCTTCCGGCTGATCAGAAGCCGGATCTGGTGATCTGGCAAACCGGGACTGTCGACGCGATCCGCGCAATCGATCCGGATGATTTCCGCGCCGGCCTCGATGCCGGGGTCGAGGCGTTGCAGAAAGCCGGCTCCGACGTGCTCTTGATGAATCTCCAGTACAACCCACGTATGGAGACGATGCTCTCGGTCGGGCCGTATAACGATACGATACGGGTGGTTGGGCAGCAGCACGAGGTGCCGGTCTTCGACCGGTTTTCGATCATGCGGCACTGGAACGATGTGGGTGATTTCGATTTGTTCGGCTCGGTCCACGGATATGGCATGGCGAAGCGCGTGCACGATTGCATTGGGCGCTCGCTTGCGGCGTTGATCGTTGAAGCGTCGCGCATCAATCCGGCGGAGCTCAGGATTCAACGTTGATGCGTTTCGATCTTCGCTTCGCGGCTCTTGCAGCGATGCTGTGCGGCTCGCTTGCCGCGCACGCTGCCTTTGCCCAAGCCACGCCGCCGGATGCAGTGTCACCGCAAAAGGGTCTTGCGACAAAGGCCATTGAGGCTGCGAAAGGCGCGGCCAGCGCGGCGGGAGACATTCTCACCCGCGTGCCGTGTCTTCCGGCGAAGGGCTTAAAGGACATTCCCGGATCGCTGCCGCGGGTTGCACGGCGGATTGCCGCGGATGAGCCGGTGACGATCGTCGCGTTCGGCTCGTCCACAACCGTGGGGTTCGGGACATCGTCACCAGCCTATACTTATCCGAACCGACTGGCCGATCAGTTGCGGCGGAAATTTCCGACATCCGACATCACCATCATCAATCGCGGCATGGGCGGGCAGGACGCGCCCGAAATGATGAAGCGGTTCGATGCTGCCGTTCTTGCGGCGGACCCGGATCTTGTGATCTGGCAATTGGGCACCAACACCGTCGTCAAGGGCAGCGAGAGCGATGTCGCAGCGACCGCTGCATTGCTGGAAGATGGAATCGCGCGCCTTCAGGCACGCGGCATCGATGTGGTGCTGATCGATCCGCAATATGTGCCGGCTGTGGCCGCCAAGACCGAGAATGCAAGCCGGATGGTGAAGCTGCTCGGCGATGTCGCCAGGCTGAGGAACGTCTCGATATTTCCGCGTTTTGAAGTGATGCGGCAATGGCACGAAGACGAGAAGCTTCCGTTCGACAAGTTTGTGATCGGCGACGGATTGCACATGAATGACTGGGGTTATGCCTGCTTCGCCCAGTTGTTGGGCGACACCATCATCAAGTCGGTCGGGCAGGTGAAAGCCGGGGTCAACATTCCCGGCAACATCATGACCTATCGGCCGATGTGAGGATCTCTCGTTCTTCGTAGTTTAGCTTTCTCCGTCATGGCCGGGCTTGTCCCGGCCATCCACGTCCTGATCGCTCTGATAGATCGGTAAGACGTGGATCACCGGGACGAGCCCGGTGATGACAAAAGAGAGATTCACGCCTTCGCCAGCGCCGCGTTCAGA
This sequence comes from uncultured Afipia sp., assembly GCA_964594185.1. Classification (GTDB taxonomy): domain Bacteria; phylum Pseudomonadota; class Alphaproteobacteria; order Rhizobiales; family Xanthobacteraceae; genus Afipia. Next base: position 4,987 of record CAZQMD010000021.1, read on the forward strand.
TCCTCGATCAGATCGTCCTTGTGCTCCAGCCCCGCCGAGAAGCGGATGAAGCCTTCGCTGATGCCAAGTTCGGCACGGGCTTCCGGCGTCAGGCGCTGGTGCGTCGTGGTCGCCGGATGGGTGACGATACTTTTCGAGTCGCCGAGGTTGTTGGAAATCCGCGCCAGCTTCAGCGCGTTCAGGGTGCGGAATGCCGCCGCCTTGCCGCCCTTGACCTCGAAGCCGATCAGCGTCGAGCCGGCGCGCATCTGCTTCTTCACGATGTCCGCCTGCGGGTGATCGGCGCGGCCCGGATAAACCAGCCGCGAAATTTTTGGATGCGTCGCCAGCACGTCAGCGATCGCCGCAGCGCTTTCGGTCTGCGCCTTGACCCGGATGCTCAGCGTCTCGAGGCCCTTCAGGAGCACCCAGGCGTTGAATGGCGACATCGCGGGTCCGGTCTGGCGCAGGAATGTATGGATGTGTTCCTGAATAAACGCGTCCGACGACAGGATGATGCCGCCGAGACAGCGGCCCTGACCGTCGATGTGCTTGGTCGCCGAATAAACCACCACATCGGCGCCGAGCGCGAGCGGGCTCTGCCAGATCGGCGTCGCGAATACGTTGTCCACGATAAGACGCGCACCCACGCTGTGCGCGATGTCCGCCACGGCTGCGATATCCACCACATCAAGCGTGGGATTGGTCGGGCTTTCGAGGAAGCACGATTTGGTGTTCGGCCGCACCGCCTTCTTCCACTGGTCGAGATCATGACCGTCCACGAGGGTGGACTCGATGCCGTAACGCGGTAGCAGATCTTCCACGACATAGCGGCATGAACCGAACAGCGCTTTTGCCGCGACGACATGATCGCCGGACTTGAGCGGTGCGAGAATGGCGGTGGTGACTGCGGCCATGCCGGTGGCGGTGGCGCGTGCGGCTTCCGCGCCTTCGAGCTCGATCATGCGCTGCTCGAACATCGCGACGGTCGGATTCGAGAACCGCGAATACAGGAAGCCGGGATCGGCGCCGGTGAAGCGCGCTTCGCATTGCTCGGCGGTGTCGTAGATAAAGCCCTGCGTCAGGAACAGTGCCTCGGAGGTCTCGCCATATTGCGAGCGCAGCGTGCCGGAATGCACGAGGCGGGTTTCGGGGCGGTAATTGCGGGTCGGGGACAGCGGTTTCGCTGCGGGCGTTTTGGTCTCGGACATGTGCACTCCATCGTGCCCACCTCGCGATGGGCACAAAAAAACCGGCCTGGAAAATCTTTCCACAAGCCGGGATCACACTGTCCCCGGCCTGTTTAGCGAGTTATTTAACGTGGCTGCAAGCCGGCCGGCTCAAATGACCACGGGATAAGTCCTACGCCTACTCCTGCATGGTCTTTCCGTCAAGCACCCCATCGGATAACCGGTAAAATGCTTATTTTACTGGATCAGCCGGTAGCCGAGGACGACCCCGTGCCCTTCACCCTGCCAAGCGACGCGACAGGAATTCTGCCTGACCGCATGATTGCGGCGATGGCCGATGCCGGCCTGATCCTGCCCGAATATCCGTTCGTCGAAAGCCAGATTCAGCCGGCCAGTCTCGATCTGCGCCTCGGCAATATCGCCTACCGGGTTCGCGCGAGCTTTCTGCCGGGTCCCGATATCCGGGTGGCAGACCGTATCGAAGAATTAAAACTTCACGAGATCGACCTGTCCGATGGCGCAGTGCTTGAAACCAACTGCGTCTACATCGTGCCGCTTTTGGAAAGCCTCGCGCTGCCGCCGAACATTCAGGCCGCGGCGAATCCGAAAAGCTCCACCGGCCGTCTCGACGTTTTCACCCGCGTTATTGCCGACGGTACGCGCCGCTTCGACATGATCGCGCCGGGCTATCACGGCCCGCTGTATGCCGAGATCAGTCCGAAGACATTTCCGGTCTTGCTGCGCGAGGGATCGCGGCTATCGCAGATCCGTTTTCGCACCGGTCATCCGCTGCTCGATGGCGAGGAGCTGGAGGCCCTGCATGCGGCCGAGCGTCTTGTCGACAGCGACGAGGCGGATCTCAGCGGCGGCGTCGCGGTGAGCGTCGATCTCTCCGGTGAAGGGTCGGACGGATTCGTCGGCTATCGCGCCAAGCGTCACACCGGTGTGGTCGATGTCGATCGCCGCGCCGGATACACCGTGGGCGAGTTCTGGGAGCCGATCCGCGCGCGGCCGGATCGCAGCCTCATTCTTGATCCCGGCGAGTTCTACATTCTCGCGACGAAAGAAGCGGTGCAGGTGCCGCCGGATTTCGCAGCGGAGATGGTGCCGTTCGATCCGCTGGTCGGCGAATTCCGCGTGCACTATGCGGGCTTCTTCGATCCCGGTTTCGGCTATGCGGGCGCGGGCGGACAGGGCTCGCGCGCGGTGCTGGAAGTACGTTCGCGCGAAGTGCCGTTCATTCTCGAACACGGCCAGATTGTCGGTCGCCTTGTGTATGAGAAAATGCTGTCGCGCCCTGATGCGCTGTATGGCCAGCGCATTGCGTCCAACTATCAGGGACAGGGCCTCAAGCTGTCGAAGCATTTCCGGACGTAAATTTTAGCCCTTCTTTGGCCATTCCGCTCTGCGGATTAAACCGTTGTACCGGGCATCTCTCCTATGCCGCGCTTGTTTGCGGGTCGGCTTGCCGTCATGCGCCAAATGCCGGATCATCCTTGGCAAAGATAAATGGTCCGGGAGAGCGCCATGACCGCCGCTGCGAAGTCCCTGAATGCGCATGCCGCGCCGGCATCGAAAATTGGTTTGATTGCGCCGGACACCACGGGCCAGAATTTCTATCGCAACGATCAGGCATTGGCCGATCTGTTGCAGGTCCATCTGCCCGCGGTTTTGTTTCGTCACATTGAGCCGCATCTCGACCGGCTCGGAGCACTTGCCGGAGGTCATCTCGATGAGTGCGCACGCCTCGCCGACAAACATGGCCCGGTGCTGCATCAGCGCGAGCGCTTCGGTAGCGACCGGCAATGGATGGAATACCATCCGGCCTATCGCGAGCTTGAACGCGCCGCCTATGGCGAATTCGGCATCCATGCGATGTCGCATCGCAAGGGCATTCTCGGCTGGGCGGATACCTATCCTGCAGTTGCCAAGCACGCCTTTACGTTCCTGTTCAATCAGGCCGAGTTCGGCATGGGTTGTCCGATCAACGTGACTGACGGCGCGGCGCGGCTGCTGTCGCGCTTCGGCGACGATGCATTGAAGGCAAAATATCTCGACGGTCTGACGCAGACGGATATGGCGAAGCTGACCCAGGGCGGTCAGTTCATGACCGAAAAGGAAGGCGGCTCCGATGTCGGCAAGCTGACCACGACCGCTGTGCAGGAAGGCGATCACTGGCGTCTTTATGGCGAGAAGTGGTTTTGTTCGAACGCCGACGCCAAGATGGTGATGCTGCTGGCGCGGCCGGAAGGCGCGGTCGGCGGCACGCAGGGCGTCGGCCTGTTTCTGATGCCGCGCGAACTCGATGACGGTTCACCGAACCACTACCGTATCGTCCGTCTCAAGGACAAACTCGGCACCCGCTCAATGGCGTCGGGCGAAATCAAGCTCGAAGGTGCGATTGCCTACGCGGTCGGCCGGCTCGATCGCGGCTTTGTGCAGATGGCCGAGATGGTCAACTGGTCGCGGCTGTCCAATGGTGTGAAGTCTGCGGCACTGATGCGCCGTGCGCATCATGACGCGAACACTGTTGCCAATAACCGTGTCGTGTTTGGCCGCCGGATTGTCGATATGCCGCTTGCACGCCGGCAGTTGATGAAAATCATGCTGGCGACCGAACAGGCCGTGTCGATGAGCTTCATGACGGCCGACGCGCTGGATCGCGCCGAAGCAGGCAGTCAGGATGCCGCGGCCTTGCTGCGCGTGCTGACGCCGGTGCTGAAATATCGCGCCACGCGCGATGCGCGGAAGGTGTGCGGCGAGGCAATGGAGATGCGCGGCGGCATCGGTTACATCGAGGAATTCGCAACGCCACGGCTGTTGCGCGATGCGCACCTCGGTTCGATCTGGGAGGGCACGGGCAACATCGTGGCCATCGATACGCTCAAGCGCGCGGTGGGCCGTCATGGCGCGGAGGCTGCGCTCGGCGCCGATCTGCATGCACGGATCGACGACATGCCCGGCGTTCCGCAAGGCTGGCGCGACCGGCTTCACGGCTTCACCGACAGAGCCATCGGTTTCGCGCGTGAGGTCGCGGGCCGCTCCGAGAACGAAGCCGAAGCTCGGCGCGCGACCAGTACGCTCTATCATGTCGCCAGTGCTGTGACGTTTGCCTGGGAAAGCAGCCGGATTCATGCCATGCGCGGCGATGCACGCCGGCTGCTGCTGTCAAAGCTCGTGGTCGATCATCGCCTGACTGCGCAGGACCCGTTCGCGGCTCTGCCGGGCGATGGGGACGGCGCGATAGCCGACAGGCTGCTCGGCGACCGGGCGCTATCGATGGCGGATGCCGCCGGGATGATCGGTTCGGCCTGAATTCGGGCCGATGACTGGGCGCCATGCGCAAGGCGCACATTGCGGGTCGCCGGTTTGATGGTAATCCTCGGCGCAGGCGGCTGATATCAAGGAGACCGCCACGCCGGGGAGTGTATGTCCGAACTTGGAGCTGCCGAAATTCCTGTGGTGCAGGCGGAGGAAAACCCGCCGCTGCCGCCAGTCCGCGGCCCGCGCAAGAATCCGCTGCTCGACGGTCCGATCCTGCCGACGCTGCTGAAACTGGCGGCGCCCAATGCCATCCCCCCCACTGCCGGCTCCTGCGTTGCCATTGCGGAGACATCCTATATCGGCCGCCCCGGGGTCGAGCCGTTGGCGGCCATGGCGCTGGTGTTTCCGTTTGTCATTCTGATGATGACCATGTCGGGCGGCGCGATGGGCGGCGGTGTTGCCTCTGCAATCGCGCGGGCGCTCGGAGCGGACGATGCGGAGCGCGCGGCTGCGCTGGCGGTTCACGCCCTGATGATCGGCGTCTGCTTTGGCCTGACCTTCATGATCGGCATGCTGGTGTTCGGGCCGTATCTGTTCGCCGCGCTTGGTGGCGGCGGCCGTGTTTTAAACGAAGCCATCGGTTATTCGCAGATCTTCTTCGGCGGCGCGGTGCTGCCGTGGATCATGAACACGCTGGCGGCACTGCTGCGCGGCACCGGCAACATGAAGCTGCCCTCGGCGATCATTCTCAACTCGGCGTTCTTCCAGATCCTGTTTGGCGGCGTGCTGGGTCTTGGCCTTGGGCCAATTCCGCTGTTCGGAATGCGTGGCGTTGCCGCCGGCACATTGATGGCGTTTTCCATCGGTGCGGGCATCATGGCCTGGTATCTGCTGTCCGGACGCAGCCGGGTCAAATTGTCGTTCAAGAGAGTCCGGTTTCAGCGCGCGATGTTTTACGACATCCTGCAAGTAGGCGCGATTTCCTGCTTCTCGCCGCTGCAGATCGTTTTGACCGTCACGATCTTCACCCACCTGCTGGCGAATTTCGGCACCGAGGTGCTGGCAGGCTACGGCATCGGTGCGCGTCTGGAATTCATGCTGACATCGCTGGCGTTCGCCGTCGGCATCGCGTCGGTGCCGATGATCGGCATGGCGATCGGAGCAGGGCGTGTCGCGCGTGCGCGGCGCATCGCGTGGACCGCGGGCGGCGTATCATTTTTGGCTGTCGGCTTCTTCGGCAGCTTCTTTGCCGTGTTCCCGGATATCTGGGTCAATCTCTTCACGGACAACGCGGCAGTGCGGGCTGCAAGCCGCGAATATCTCTCGGTCGTCGGACCGTTTCTGTCATTCGTCGGCCTTGCGATTGCGGTCTATTTCTCGTCGCAAGGTGCTGCGCGCGTACTCGGGCCGGTGCTGGCGCAGACCGCGCGGCTGGTGTTTGTCATCATCGGAGGATCGGCGATGGTTTCGCAAGGTGCGACCAGCACGCAGTTCTTCTGGCTGGCGGCCTCGTCCATGATGGTGCTTGGCATTCTCGCCGCAGCCGCGGTGCGTCTAACCAACTGGGGGCCGCGCGAAGCGGCCCCTGAATAATCATCACGATTCGAGAACACTCACGGGACGCGCCAATGCCGCGCGCGCGAACTTCTTCGCATTGGCGGGCTTCCCGAACAGAAAGCCCTGCGCAAGATCGAATCCCATCTCGTGGGCGGCCACCAGATCGGATCGTGTTTCTACGCCCTTGGCGACGGTGCGTGCTCCCATCCGATCCGCCAGTTCGACAATACTGCGGCAAACCGTCTGCTTCAGGCGATTGTCGGCGCTGCCGGAGACGAACTCGCGATCGACCTTGATCTCGACGAATGGAAAACTTTGCAGATCGGAGAGCGCGGGCCAATCGACCCCGAGATCGTCGATGGAGATTGCGATGTTGTGAAACCGCATGCGCTTGGCGACGTCGATGGCGAGATCGAGATTTCGGATGATCTCCGCGCCTTTGACTTCGACGATCAATCCGCCGAATGCCGGATGATCGGGAATCTGACGGCACAACCGGCTGACAGACGCGGGATCTTCAAGGAAGCCGATCGGCAGATTGATGGAAATATCGACCGGCCCGTGCTGGCCGATGAAATAGTGCCAGTCCTCAAGCGCGCGTGTCACCACGAAGTCCGAAAGCCCCTTGAACTGCGGATCTTTCAAGTCGGGGATAAAGGACGCAGGCGGCACCACTCCCCATGCAGGGTGGCGCATGCGGATCAAGGCCTCGGCGCCGCGCGGGGCAAGCGTGTGCGCATCGATCTTCTGCTGATACCACAATTCCAGCCAGCCGGCCTTGAGCGCCTCGGCGACATCGACCGGCGGACTCGGCGGTGCTTTCTGTGGCAGCAGCGTGACCACGCTGGCGCGCAATCCGTCCGCGCTGAACGGCGTCGCCAGCGGCGGCAGCATCGCGATTCCTGCTTCCTCGCCGAGCTGGCGCAATGCGCCAACAATGATCGAATCTCGCGGGCCGATCAGCAGCACCTGACCGTCGAACAGTTTCGTGACCAGTGTTCGCAGGATATTTCCGGCCTCGACACCATCGTTCGGCATGCCGAGAACGACAAGATCAGGCAGTTGCTGTTCCATCAGCATCGGCAACTCGGCGGCGCTCCCGCATTCGCTCGTCACAAATCCCAATTCATCGAGAGCCTCGCTCAGGAAGGTGCGAATATGCCGTTTCGGATCGATAATGCAGGCGCGGGGCGCCATCTTGCGCTGTCCGAATGTCGCAACTGCTTCGATTTCAGCAGGTTTGAAACCCCTCATCAGAATCACCTCCGTTGTCCCCGAGGCGGAAGTGATAGCGTTACGGGGTGGTCACAAATGTGGAATTATTGAATCGTCCACTTGAGGTGTTGGGTAAGGTTAAAGAGGACAAGGCGATTCAAATTTATGCTGCATTTTCCGCAGTTTTATTTGTATCGGGCATAAGGACGAAATAAATCGCGATCCGTGGCAACAACGCGGCGTGATGGTCGTGCATGACGATGTCACGAGCGGAATATTTTCAATTGCCTTCCAGCGTTTTCTTCATCGCGACAATTCCAAGATCCATCTGCTCACTGATGTAAGGCGCGATGTCATTCGGCAGCAGATCGATGGTCCAGATGAATCGGGTGTTGCCGCTGTTGTCTTCGACCTGAACCGAGGCGTTGTAATGTTTGATGCGCTCATTCGCGATGGCATAGACCAGACGCCGCCGCGCATCGTCGCAATCGACCAGCACTTCGCGCGCAATTGCGCCGCTCGCAAAGGTCACGATACGCGCGTCATCTTCCATTGTCGTATCGACAACGAAACCGGGAGCGAGACGCGTGTGAACCGCGCTGAAATCGCGAACCGCATCCCAGACAGTGCGGGAGGAGGCCGCGAGCATAATTTCCTTATGGATCGATGCCATGACGGCCTCCATATTTGCGATATAAGCTAGGTACAAACCGCTTCGATGTTGTTGCCGTCCGGATCGATCAGGAAGGCCGCATAATAGGTCGGGCTGTAATCCTTGCGTGGACCGGCTCCGCCATTGTCTTGTCCGCCCGCCTTCAATCCCGCAGCATGGAACGCCTTGATGGCGTTATGGTCGTCCGCACGGAAGGCCACATGGGCACCCGGCCCTTGGGGCTCCTTCGATAAATGCAGCCAGAGTGCCGGCGCATCCTTCGGTCCAAATCCCGCGCCGCTGTCGTCGCGCGAACAGAGGACATGGCCGAGAGGCGCAAGGGCAGCAGTATAGAACGTGATGCTGGCGTCGAGGTTTCTGACTTTCAGGCCGATATGATCGTACATGAGGGTTCTCCATTGCGATGGAGATCACCCTATGGCGGCGGCCTTGAGCCGATCTTGGAAAATCTTGCGGTCGCCCCGCGCGGCATCGCGGAACCTGCGAGGCGAAACACCGGCGGCGCGGTGAAAGGTCCGCACGAAGTTCGAGAGGTCGCCAAAGCCGACGTCGAAGGCGACCGCTGTAACCGGTCGATTGTCGTTGGCGAGAAGTTTCGCGGCGCGGCGCAGCCGTGCGCGGACCAGATACTGGTGCGGCATCACCCCAAGCACACCCGAGAACAGCCGGAGAAAATGAAACGGACTGACGCCGGCTGCCTTCGCAGTGGATTCCAGATCGACGGCGCGGTCGGCATGGGCGTCGATCCATAGTGCACTTTCAACCGCGCGGCGGCGGTCGCGTGCGGTTGCCGGAGCAGTGCTCCGGGATTTTTCAGATGTCGTTTCGATGAAGCGATTTACGAACAGCATCGCTGCCTCGTCGACCCCGATATCGCTGTCGCCGCGCCCGGTGGCCTGCGCCAGTTCGCCATAGACCATGAGCTCAGGTTTCGGCGGCACACAGGCAATACGCAAGGCATTCTTGTGAAGACCGATGTCCTCCGCAAGAGAAGGCGAGAGCTGGATCGAGAGACATGCGTCGCCGCAGACATGATGCTCATGCGAGCAGCTATATTCGTCGCCGGCATGGCCCACCATCACCGATCCGGCCACAAGTTCGTGGCTGCGGCCACGGGTGTTGTAGCTGAAGCTGCCGCTGCGGACATAGGACAGCGAATGCTGTGTGTGCTGTTCAAGGAAAGGCTTATCGTCCGGTCCCATCGTGCACCGGTAGTCGATCACAGACAGCGTCTGGCTTTCCAACAGCGGTCGAACGTGCATGGGACGGATGCTATCCCCGCCGCCGTCGTGGAGCAATCGAGAGGCCGGGGTCGAACAGCATCGGCGCATCGTCGGATTCACCGGAAATCCGGGCGCGCTCGATGGTGAGCATCCGGAACTTGGTGGTCACGCCGCCATTGGCGGAGAACCCGCCGGTCTTGCCGTTTGCCGCCAGCACCCGGTGGCAGGGGATCACAATCGGGAGAGGATTTTCTCCAAGAGCCTTGCCTACGGCGCGCGAGAGCAGCTTGTCGCCGAGCCTGGTGGCGATGTCGCCATAGGTCAGGGTGTCTCCAGGCGCGATGGTTTGCGCGATGTCATAGACGCTGCGGTTGAAGGCGGGCAGGTGATCCGTATCGAGGGTGATAAAGGAAAGATCCCTCGCCTTGCCGTCCAGCAACTCCGTCATGGCATCGCAGGCGCGCTGCACATCCGCCGGTGGGGTCATCGCTTGAGCGCCAGACGCTTTTTGCAGCAGGCGCGCACGGGTCTTCGCGTCGTCGGCCTCTGGCAATTGCACGCCCAGAAGGCCGCGCTCGCCCCAGGCAACCCCGCAGCGCCCGATCGCCGTGTCGAACAAAGCAAAACCCGTCGTCATTCTGTGTCCCGCATTGCCATGAGTGCGATTCTGCAACTTGGAGAATCTTGCTCTTTTCGGCCCCGTTTGCCACCCGAAACCTGTCGTGGCAGCCATCTTGCGGCCCGGCTCAGGGTATGGCTAAGGTCGGTTCTGCGCGGGCGTAGTTCAATGGTAGAACGGCAGCTTCCCAAGCTGCATACGAGGGTTCGATTCCCTTCGCCCGCTCCAGTTTCCTCAGAAAAATCAAAATCCAAGAGGCCTGATGTCACAGCCCCGCCTGTTCACGCCGATCTCCCTGCGCAGTGTCACCTCGAAGAACCGGATTGTGATTTCGCCGATGTGCCAGTATTCGGCGGAGGATGGCGTGGCCAATGACTGGCATCTGGTTCATCTGGGGAAATTTGCGCAGGGCGGCGCTGGCATTGTCATGACGGAAGCGACCGCCGTGACCGCCGAGGGGCGCATCACTCATGGCGACCTTGGCCTGTGGCATGACGGACAGATTGCACCACTCAAGCGCATCGCGGCATTTCTGCGCGCCATCGGATCGGTGCCTGCGATTCAACTCGCCCATGCCGGGCGCAAGGCCAGCATGCAGCGGCCGTGGTACGGCAACGCTGCGCTGACGGCCGAAGACATCGCGCGCGGCGACAAGCCATGGACCATCGTCGCGCCGAGCGCGATCCCGATGGATGACGGCTGGCTGATGCCGCACGAATTGACCGTGCAGGGTCTGGACAAGCTGCGTGAAGACTGGCGGCAGGCGACGCTCCGTGCGGTTGAAGCGAATTTCGACGTGCTCGAGGTTCATTGCGCGCACGGCTATCTGTTGCATGAATTCCTGTCACCGCTGTCCAATCATCGCAACGATTCCTATGGCGGCGACCGCGCCGGGCGCATGAAGCATCCGCTCGAAATCATCGAAACTGTCCGCGCGGTCTGGCCCGCTGACCGGCCGTTGTTCGTGCGCATTTCTTCCGTCGACGGGATCGATGGCGGCATCGACATTGCAGATTCCGTTGCCTTCGTGAATGAAGCCAAGGCGCGCGGTGCGGACGTGATCGACTGTTCGTCCGGCGGATTGATGGGGTCGGCAACGGCAGCGCGCATTCCGCGCGGCTACAGCTTTCAGGTGCCGTTCGCCGAACAGATCCGCCGCGAGACCAAAGTCGCCACCATGGCTGTGGGCCTCATTCTGCATCCGCAGCAGGCGGAAGACATTCTGGCCGAGGACAAGACCGATCTGATCGCGGTGGGTCGCGAAGCCCTGTTCGATCCGAACTGGCCGTTACATGCTGAACTCGCTCTGAGCCAGACCAAGGGCGAGATCGGCGATGGCACCTTTGCAGCCTGGCCCAAGCAATATGGCTGGTGGCTGGAGCGTCGCGAGCCGGGGTTACGCAAGCTTGACGGACCCGCATTGCCATTCCGCAAGGTTTAGGCGACGCTTCGGATCATTGCAGACCGGGCGGGATCAACATGGCGGCATCGGAATCCATTTGCGTGGCAGGTGCAGGCAGCATCGGCTGCTTTGTCGGCGGCATGCTGCGGGCCGGCGGTCACCCCGTCTCGCTGCTGGCCCGGCTGCGCGTGATCGATGACATCAGCCGCAATGGACTGAAGGTCACGAGTTTCGAGAACATCGAGCATCGGCTGTCGCTGGCGGAAATCAAGCTGTCCGGCGATCCGGCGATGTTCAAAGATGCGGATATCATTCTTGTCACCGTGAAAAGCGACGACACAGCGGAAATCGCGGAGCTGATTGCGCAGCACGCACGCAAGGATGCCGTTATCGTCAGCCTTCAGAATGGCACCGGCAACGTCTCCGTGCTGCGCGACGCATTGCCGGATCACGATGTGCTCGCGGGCATGGTGCCGTTCAATGTGCTGTCGATGGGCGATGGTCATTTCCACCGCGCCACCTCTGGCGACATTTTGCTGGAAAAGGACGAGAGGGACACTGCAAAGGCGCTGTCGCAGCCGGAGCTTGTCTTCCGCGCCGTGGACAACATCGAAGGCGTGCAGTGGGGCAAGCTGCTGGTCAACCTGAACAACGCGCTCAATGCGCTATCGGGCCTGCCGCTGCGCGATCAGCTCGCGCAGCGCTCCTGGCGTGTGCTGTTCGCGGACCAGATGCGCGAAGCATTGGCTGTGATCAAGGCCGAAGGCATCGCGCCGATTTCCAGCACGCCGCTGCCTGCGTCATTCACGCCGTTCATTTTGAAGCTTCCCGATGCTCTGTTCACCCGGATTGCCGCATCAATGGTGAGGATCGATCCAAAGGCCCGGTCCTCCATGTGGGAGGACCTGCAGCGCGGCCGCCGCACCGAGATCGATCATCTTCAGGGATTGATCGTGACCATTGCCGAGCGTCACGGATTGCCTGCGCCGCTTTCGGCGGGCATCGTTGCGTTGATCCGGAAAGCTGAAGAGGCGGGCAAAGGATCGCCGGGCCTGACGCCGGAGCAGATTCGATCAGGGCTTTAGCTCCCGATTTTCTTTTGAACGGGCTGGCGAAAAAGCCGCATCGGGGTTACGTTAACCGGGTTGATGCAAGCGCCGGGTCACGCCCGCAACTGTCTTGCCCGCGAGACCGGCTTCCACGTCTGGAGGCTCTCATGCATGCGGACACAATCCATCTAAAACCACATAGTCTTGTCGCCAGCGATCGCGTCGAAGGGACGCGGGTCTTCAACGCCGATGGCCGAAAAATCGGTAGCATCAAACGGCTGATGATCGACAAGGTCAGCGGCAATATCGCATATGCGGTTCTGTGTTTCGGTGGCTTTCTTGGGGTCGGTGAAGATTATCGCCCGCTGCCGTGGGCCAGCATGAAATACAACCCCGCGATCGAAGCCTATGAACTCCTGACCTTGATGACCGACGAAGAACTTTCGAAAGCTCCGTCTTTCGGCACCGACAAGGAGTTCGACTGGGGTAACCGCGTGCGCGAAGTCGATGCCTACTGGATCGGCTTCTGACGCAAGCGGCATGGTTTAGGTGTCATGCCGCTGCGGCGGTGACCAGGCGGCTGGCTTCACCGCGACGATAGACCATGAGCGTTGCGATCAGTCCGCAGACCGCAGCGAAGGTCATCCAGAGGCCCGGCGCGGCCTTGTCGCCGGTCGCTTCGATCAGCGCGGTCGACACGGCAGGCGTGAAGCCGCCGAACAGCGCTGTGGCGAGGCTGTAGCACAGCGAGAAGCCGACGGTGCGCACGCTGGCTGGAACGATTTCAGTGAGCGCCACCACCATTGCGCCGTTGTAGCTGCCGTAAAGAAACGACAGCCACAGCTCGACCATCAGCATCCGTTCGAACGATGGGGCTGAGACCAGCCATGAGATCGCGGGATAGGCGGTCAAAATGGTCAGCACCGTAAAGCTGAGCAGGATCGGCCGCCGTCCGATGCGGTCCGACAGCGCGCCCATCACCGGCAGCCAGAACAGATTCGAGATCGCGACGCAGAACGTCACGATCAGCGAGTCGGTGATCGTCAGTTTCAGCACGCTCTTGCCGAAAGTCGGCGTGTAGACGGTGATGAGATAGAACGACACCGTGGTCATCACCACCAGCAGCATGCCTGCGAGGACGATCCGCCAGTTCGACAGGATCGAACTGAATATCTCCTGCAGTGTCGGATGGTGCTTGCGCGCCAGAAACGCTTCGGTTTCCTGAAGCGAGCGCCGGATCACGAAAATAAACGGCACGATCAGCGAGCCGATGAAGAATGGAATCCGCCAGCCCCAGTCCGCCATGGTTTGCGGCGACAGGTAGACGTTGAGGAGGTAGCCGATGATCGCTGCGACAATGATGGCGACCTGCTGGCTGCCGGATTGCCAGCTCACATAGAAGCCTTTGCGATTGGGCGGCGCCATTTCCGACAGATAAACCGATACGCCGCCAAGCTCGACACCGGCGGAAAAGCCCTGCAGCAGGCGGCCGATCAGCACCAGCGCGGGCGCTGCAAGACCGATGGTTGCATAAGAGGGAACGAAGGCGATCAGCACGGTGCCGACGGCCATGATCGCGAGCGTAACGATCAGGCCCTTGCGGCGTCCGACGCGATCCACGTAAGCGCCGAGGATGATCGCGCCGAGCGGACGCATCAAGAAGCCTGCGCCGAAGGTCATGAATGTCAGCAGCAGTGACGCGAATTCATTACCTGCCGGGAAGAATGCATTCGCGATGTAGGTCGCGTAAAATCCGAACAGGAAGAAGTCGAACATCTCCAGGAAATTGCCGCTTGTCACGCGCAGCACGGCCGCGAGTTTCGACTGCGCGGCTTTCGGTGTGGATGCGTCCGGGCTGGTGGCAGTCATGCGGCTCTCCCCGAAATCTTCTTGTTTTCAGGGAGATAGAGTGCGCCACTTTGTCACAGGCCGCAAGATGGTTGCCTGCGGCGGGTAGATTGCCGTGGTAGTTACACCACAGCTTTCGCTGCCGCGCGCCCGGCGTTGCGGCCGGAGAACAGGCAGCCGCCAAGGAACGTACCTTCGAGGGCGCGATAGCCGTGCACGCCGCCGCCACCAAATCCTGCGGCCTCTCCGACGGCATAGAGTCCCGGAATGATGTTGCCGTCATTGCCGAACACACGCGCATCAAGATCGGTTTCGAATCCGCCGAGTGTCTTGCGGGTCAAAATGTTGAGCTTCACCGCGATCAGCGGACCGTGTGCAGGATCGAGAATCTTGTGCGGCTTGGCGGTGCGGATCAGCTTGTCGCCGATGTAGCGCCGTGCGTTGTGGATGCCCATCACCTGGGTATCCTTGACGTAAGGATTGTCGATCTCGCGGTCGCGCGCCTCGATCTGTGTCCGGATGAAAGCGGGATCGAGCAGGTTCGCACCGCCGAGCTTGTTCATGGCTGCGACAAGGTCTTCGAGATTGTCGCGGACCATGAAGTCCGCTCCCTTGTTCTTGAAGGCTTCAACAGGCGCGGGGCCGCCCTTGGCACCCGCGCGGCGGATCACCTGCCGCCAGCTCTTGCCGGTGAGATCGGGATTCTGTTCGGAACCGGAGAGACCGAATTCCTTCTTGATGATGCTTTGCGTCAGGATGAACCACGAATAGTCGTGGCCGGTGCGCATGATGTATTCAAGCTGACCGAGCGTGTCATAACCGGGATAAAGCGGCGAGGGCAGGCGCTTGCCGACGGCATCGAACCACATCGACGACGGGCCGGGTAGAATGCGGATGCCATGGCCGGGCCAGATCGGCGCCCAGTTGCGGACGCCTTCGACGTAGTGCCACATGCGGTCGCGGTTGATGAGGCGTGCCCCCGCGGCTTCCGTGATGCCGATCATGCGTCCATCTACGTGCGCGGGGACGCCGGCGACCATGAACTTTGGCGGCGTGCCGAGACGCTTCGGCCAGTTCTCGCGAACCAGATCATGATTGCCGCCGATCCCGCCCGAAGCGACGATCACGGCCTGCGCCTTAAGGGAAAAATCCCCGGTCGCGACGCGGGAGGAACTTTCGCCGCGCGCCTCGGACGACGGTTCGAGGAGCTTGCCGCTGACGCCGGTGGCTGCGCCGCCGGTGATCTCGAGCGCATCGACCCGATGGCGGAATTTGAAAACGATGCGGCCCGTCTTCGCATGCTCGCGCGCTCGGCGCTCAAACGGTTCCACGACACCGGGGCCGGTGCCCCAGGTGATGTGAAACCGCGGCACTGAATTACCGTGCCCCATGGCATCGTAGCCGCCGCGCTCGGCCCAGCCCACCACGGGAAACAGCCGGTGACCCATGGCCTGCAGCCAGCCGCGTTTCTCTCCGGCGGCAAAGGCGACATAGGCTTCCGCCCATTTCTTCGGCCAGTGATCTTCGTCGCGGTCGAACCCGGCCGTTCCCATCCAGTCCTGCAGAGCCAGATCGTGGGAATCCTTGATGCCGAGCCGCCGCTGTTCGGGCGTATCGACCAGAAAGAGCCCGCCGAGCGACCAGAACGCCTGGCCGCCGAGATTTTGCTCGCCTTCCTGATCCACCACGATCACGCGTTTACCGGCGTCGGCCAGTTCGTTCGCCGCCACAAGCCCAGCCAGCCCGGCCCCGACAACAATCACGTCTGCATCGTTCGCCATTTTGTTCCCCCTCAGCCGGTGTGGATAGAAACGCGGCGCGTGAAGCGTGGTCAACGGAAATCGCCGTGAGAGATTTACGCAGGTCGGTCAATGGACCATGCGCGCTGTTCCAATTCGGGATCGGCCAGCGCAGGTGCAGCAAGCCAGCAACACTGCGTCAGAATCCTCCCGCACGCGGCAACGCGATCTGGACAAAAAACCAGACTCGCAACACGCTGATATTGCCCCGATCAAGACAGGCAGGGGGCGACGGGGCCGGCAATGAAGATTGTGACGGGGTTTCTTGCGGCAGTCCTTCTCCTGGGCGGAGTGGGCGCGAGCCAGGCTGTGGTCCGGATTTCTGATGACCGCGGCGGCCGCATCGGGACCTATGTCGACAAGTATCAAAGCCTCAAGGGCTCCGGCGAGACCGTGGTGATCGATGGGCTGTGCGCGTCAGCCTGTACCATCGTGCTGGGCGCTGTTTCCCATGACAAGATTTGCGTGACTTCGCGCGCGAGCCTCGGATTTCATGCCGCGTGGGATTTCGGCGCGGGCGGCCGGCCGGTGACGAACCGCGAAGCGACCCGGATGCTGTACGACATGTATCCGAACTCGATCCGCAGCTGGATTTCCCGGCGCGGCGGCCTGAAGCCGCGCATGATCTTCCTGCGTGGCCGTGAGCTCACCAACATGTACCGGCCGTGCTATATGGACGCGCAGGCCTCCGCGCACGTCCGCTAACGGCGAATCCCGATTTAGCAGCCGCTTGCTCCCCGCCATGTGATCGGACATGGCGGCGTAGCGCTTGCCCGCACCGGCTGCGCGCTCTATCCCATGCCCAGCTTGGAACAGGTGGCAAAGCGCGGCCTGCGAAGGATCAAGGAACGAATTGCGATGGACAGGACGACCCGGCCGCTTGTGATTATCGCCGCGTTTGCTGCCAGTCTCGCAATCGGCCTCCTGGTGACGCTGTGGCTGATGGGCGGGTTGCGGGGCGCTGCCTCACCCTCGGCCATCGGCGGTCCATTCCGGCTGACCGATCAGGCCGGGCAGACGGTCACGGAAAAAAACCTGGTCGGGAAGCCGAGCATTGTTTTCTTCGGATTCACCCATTGCCCGGATGTCTGCCCGACGGCGCTGTTCGAGATGTCCGAAGTCCTGCGCGCCATGGGGGCCGATGCTGACAAGGTGAACGCGTATTTCGTCTCGGTCGATCCCGAGCGCGATACGCCTGCCGTGATGAAGGATTATCTGTCCAGCTTCGATCCGCACCTGAAAGCGCTGACGGGAAGCACGGACGAGGTTGCCAAGGTGATCTCGGCCTATCGGGTCTATGCCAAGAAAATTCCGCTGAAGGATGGCGACTACACGATGGATCACACCGCGCTGATCTATCTGATGGACCGCAATGGAAACTTCGTTCGTCCGTTCAACCTTAAGCGGACGCCGGAAGAGGCCGCGACCGATCTCAAGCGTTATCTCTGAGCCGCTCTTCGCCGGTTTGCCTCGCCCGTATCGCGGCTGCGATGCGTGAATGCCGCGCAAGCCCGTGCTCGGTTTTCTCCCAGCGATACGGCTCGGCCAAAAACTGGTAGAGCGCGCGCCACGCGGCGATGGACAGACATATCCAGTAGATTGGCGTGAGGAGCAAGATCCACGCCTCGCCGAGCAAATTCCGCTTCGCCAATCCGATCAGCCCGATCACCACGGTGGTGAGATAGCCGGCCGCAATGGTCGCCAGATACAGCTCGATAAACGGTTTTGCGAAGAACGATGAGACGCTGTTATCGAAAAGGCTCATCACGCCACGCACCAGGATCTCGCCGAGCAGCAAGGGATGTGCGAGCGCGGTCAGAACATTGCCGCCGACAAGAATATTGAGCGTGAAGAATCCGCCGGGGGCTGCATCGCGCCAGAGCTGCCGCGGGGAGCGCATATGCACGCTCCACGTCTGCATCCAGCCCTTCATCCACCGCGAGCGCTGGCGCAGCCATGCGCCGAACCGCGCGGGCGCTTCCTCGTAGGTCGTCGATGGAAACATCACGCTGCGATAGCCGAACCGCGCCAGACGGAAACCGAGATCGGCATCTTCCGTGACATTGTAAGGATCCCAGCCGCCGACCTCGCGAAGCACGCTGGTGCGGAAATGATTGGACGATCCGCCGAGCGGCAACGGCATCTCGAAGTTAGAGAAGCCCTGCAGGAAAACATCGAACTGCCCGGCATATTCGGCGGTGAACATGCGCGGCAGCCAGCCGTCGGCGGTGTTGTCGATGCAGAGGCTCGCCTGCGCGCAGACAACGTCTGGCCCGTGGGTCCGGAAAACATCGAGGGCTGCGCGCAACTGGTTTGGGTCGGGCCGATCTTCCGCATCGAACACCGTGATGAACGTCCCGCGCGTGAAATTTAGCGCGCAGTTGAGCGCTTTTGGTTTGGTTTTCGGTCCTGCGGTGGGTGCGATGATCACCTGGACGTGCGGCATCGGCCCAAGCCTTGCGATCGCCGCACGGGTCTGCAGATCGTCGGCTTCTATCACCAACTTGATGTCCAGCTTTTCGGGCGGATAATCCAGCGCGTCGATGTGCTGCATCAGCGGAGCGACGGAGGAGGCCTCGCGATACAGCGCCGCCACCACCGTATAGATCGGGAGCGCACTGTCATGCAGCCGCGGCAGCTGTGGCCGGCGTTTAGGCCGGGAGAAACATCCAGCCAGCCGCAGGCTGGTAAACAGCAGAAACCAGATCGCGAGGATGACGCCGCAAATATCGAGCAGCAGCATCGGCGCCAGCGTCAGCAGCATTGCGGGAACGGCCAGCCGTAGAAGATAGCGGAAGAAGCGGGATGCGCGGCTTTGCGATGCCGAGACCGGTGCGGCCGACAGATCAGGAAAGTGTGCAGCAAGGCCATCCGCTGCGATGTCGGCCAGCACATCGCCGGAGTGATATTCGAGAAAGGCGTTGAAGCTTGAGACACAGGCGAAGCGGAGATAAGAACGAAGCCATGGATAGTGTGTGATTAAACGCGAGATGCGCCGCGCAGAGTAACCCCGGGGTGTAACGACACGCATGAGCTCGCCGTGTTGCCAGATGGGCAGGATCCCGTGCCGCGCGCATAGATGAATTCGTTCAGCGGGCAGGTCACAATCGTCGGGGTTGATCCCTTCAAAAGACTCGATGCCGATGCCGGTATATGCGGCAAGATAATCCAAGTAAGTATCCTCGCTGATCACGCCCCATTGGATCAGCACCCGATCGGCGCCGATGCCGATGTCTTCGCTGTGCTGTTCGGCGGCTGCGAGCAGCGCTGGCGCCAGGACATGCCGCAGGCAATCCAGCTCCACGGCTGGTCCCGGCTCGCGATAGCCGGGCTGGTTGTCGTTCTGCGATCGGGGAAATCCGAGAAAGCCGGCAAGGGATGCGGTCAGATTTCGAGCGGTCGCCGTCAGGCTGGCAAACCGTTGCAGCCTCGTTCCGCTGGCCTCGCTTGCCCGCCCAGCCACGGCCATTTGACCGCCACCCCACGCCACAAACGCACTCGAATCGTCCCGCGGATGGTCTATAAGACCCAGCACGCGGAACCCCCAGCCAATGCAACCACAGATGGTACCTGTCTTCAACGCCCGTTTGCGCTCTGCCGTCAAGAGTGCTGCCATGAGTGCTATCATGCGTGCAGGTTTGGCTCTGGCGATCTGCTGCGCCGGATTGCTTGGGGTCGTGGGTCCGGTTTTTGCGCAGGGCGCGGCACCGTCTGCAGGGGCTAAGCCGCCTCAGGCGGCCATCCCCCAGGCTGCAGCACCCCAGGCCGTACCGGGATTTTGGGACCCGCGGCGGCGGCCGGACCGGCCAGACCTGTCACGCCTGACGGTCATTCGTTTTCTCACCGAAACCGATTATCCGCCGTTCAATTTTACCGGCCCCGACGGCAATCCGGCGGGCTTCAATGTCGATCTGGCACGGTTGATCTGCGAAGAGATCAAGGTGGCGTGCACCATCCAGATGCGCCGGTTCGAGACGCTGGTGGATGCGATCAACGGCAACCGTGGCGACGCCATCATCGCGTCCCTGGCGGTGACGCCGCAGCTGCGCGCCAAGCTCGATTTCAGCGATCCGTATTATCGCTCGCCGGCGCGTTTCGTCTCGCGCAAGGATGCGGTGATGGCGGAGGTCCGTCCGGAATATCTCGAAGGCAAGAAGGTCGGCGCGATTACCGGTTCGTCGCACGAGGCCTATCTGAAATCTCTGTTCACCGACGCCCAGCTTGTCAGCTTCCCGAATGACGAGGCGCTTCGCCTTGCGCTGCGCCGGGGCGAGGTCGATTTCATTTTCGGCGACGCGATTTCGCTGGCGTTCTGGATCAACGGCACCGATTCCGGTGACTGCTGCGCTTTCAGCGGCGGCCCCTTCATCGAGAGCCGCTATTTTGGGGAAGGCGTCAGCATCGGCGTCAAACGCGGTAATGACGTGCTGCGCCAGGCCCTGAACTGGGCCATGTTCCGGCTCTGGGAAAAGGGCCGTTATACGGATTTGTGGCTGCGCTATTTCTCGGTCAGTCCGTTCTAGCCCTGGACACGGCAATGACTTTGACGCGAACGGCGAAATTCAAGCGAACCGCCGCGGCGCTTCTTGCGCTGCTGGGCTGGGCGACGCTGTTGCGTCAGTTCTACTTCTCGATGATGGCCAGCGGTGTGGTGGGCTTCTCGCAATGGGAAGGCGTTGTCCGGTTCTTCTCCTATTTCACGGTTCAGACCAATATTCTCGCCGCGCTGGTGCTGACTGTGTTCGCGATCAAGACCGGGCCGGAAGAATGGCTGGTGCATCCCTTCGTGCGGTCTGCGGTCGCGACCTACATTGTGATGGTCGGGATCATTTACAACACCGTATTGCGGCCGCTCGAACCGCTGCAGAATGTGATGTCCTTCACGAATATCGTGATGCACTACGTCATGCCGGTCGTCTATCTGCTGTTCTGGCTCACCTGTGTCCGCAAGGCGGGGCTGCGCTGGTACGATCCGCTGCTCTGGCTGATCTATCCGCTGTTCTATCTCGGCTTTGTGCTGGCGCGCGGAAAGATGTCAGGCTTCTATCCGTACCCCTTTATCGACGCCAAGACCTTGGGTTATGCAGGCGTTACGGCTAATACAGCCGGATTGCTGGTCGTCTGCGCTGCGATCGGCATGTGTCTGGTCTTGATCGGAGGGTGGCTTGCGCGCCGCCAGCCGGCCTGAACCGGAATTTTTCCTAAATCTGCTTTGCGCGGAGAGTCTTGATGTCGAGTGAAATGCCCGTCACCGCGAGCGACCTGAGGGCGCTTGCCGAACAATCCAACGCCTGGCCGTTCGAACAGGCAAAGCAGATTGTCGCGCGGTTGAAGAAAAATCCGAAGGACGAGGTGCTGTTCGAGACCGGCTACGGACCTTCGGGCCTTCCCCATATCGGCACGTTCGGTGAAGTGGCGCGCACCACCATGGTGCGCCACGCATTCCGCGTGCTGACCGAAGACAAGATCAAGACCAAGCTTCTGGCGTTCTCCGACGACATGGACGGCCTGCGCAAGGTGCCGGACAATGTACCGAACAAGGAGATGCTGGAGCAGGATCTCGGCAAGCCGCTGACGCAGGTCCGTGATCCGTTCGGTACGCATCCGTCTTTCGGCGAGCACAACAATGCGCGGCTGCGCGCGTTCCTCGATACGTTCGGATTCGATTACGAATTCGCCTCATCCACGCAATATTACAAGTCGGGCCGCTTCGACGCGACGCTGCTCAAGATGCTTGCGAACATCGACAAGGTCATGGCGATCATGCTGCCGTCGCTGCGGGAAGAACGTGCCGCGACCTACTCGCCGTTTCTGCCGATCTCGCCGCGCACTGGTGTCGTGCTGCAGGTGCCGATTGTTGAGCACGATGCCAAGGCGGGTACGGTTTCTTACGACGACCCCGACACCAAAGAACGCGTCACCGTTCCCGTCACCGGCGGTCACTGCAAGCTGCAGTGGAAGCCGGACTGGGCGATGCGCTGGGTCGCGCTCGGTGTCGATTATGAAATGGCGGGCAAGGATCTGATCGACTCGGTGAAGCTGTCGGGCAAGATTTGCTCGGCGCTCGGCGGTACGCCGCCGGAAGGATTCAACTACGAGCTGTTCCTGGACGACAAGGGCCAGAAGATCTCGAAGTCGAAGGGCAATGGTCTCACCATCGACGAATGGCTGCGCTATGCCTCGCCGGAATCGCTGTCGCTGTTCATGTATCGCGAGCCGAAGGCGGCCAAGCGGCTGCATTTCGATGTCATCCCGCGAAATGTCGATGACTATCAGCAGTTCGTCGACGGCTATCCGCGTCAGGACGGCAAGCAGCGCCTGAGCAATCCGGTCTGGCATATCCATGCTGGCAATCCGCCGCTCGGCGATATGCCGGTGACGTTCCAGCTGTTGCTCACGCTGGTGTCGTCGTCGAATGCCGAGAACGCGGAGACTTTGTGGGGCTTCATCGGTCGCTATCGTCCCGGCGTGACGCCGCAGACGCATCCGAAGCTCGATGACATGGTCGGCTACGCGATCAACTACTATCGCGATTTCGTCGCGCCCTCGAAGACGTTCCGTGAGCCGACCGAGAGCGAGCGCACAGCCTTGACCGATCTGCGCAATGCCTTGGCTGAGCTGCCGCAGGATGCGTCCGCCGAAGATATCCAGAATGTGGTCTATGAGATCGGTCGCCGCGAGCCGTTCCTCGATCACAAGAAGGCGGGCAAGGATGGCCGTCCGGGCGTGTCGCTGGACTGGTTCAATATGCTCTATCAGGTGCTGCTCGGTCAGGAGAAAGGCCCGCGCTTCGGATCGTTCGTGGCGGTCTATGGCGTCGCAAATGCGATTGCGATGATCGACGCGGCGCTCAAGCGCGCGGCGGCTTAAGCTGTCGCTCCGGAGCGATTCATGTCGAAGGTGACGCGCGCCACGAAGATGCTTGAACAGGCAGGCGTCGCCTTCACGGTTCATACTTACGACTACGACGGTGATGCCGACCGGATCGGATTGCAGGCAGCGGAAGCGCTCGGCGAGAAACCCTCGCGGGTGCTCAAGTCGCTTATGGCGCTGGTCGATGGCAAGCCTGTCTGCGTCATCGTTCCGTCGGATCGCGAAGTCTCTATGAAAAAGCTCGCCGCGGCGTTCGGCGGAAAATCCGCGCAGATGATGAAGCCTGCCGATGCGGAGCGTCTCTCCGGCTACAGGGTTGGCGGCATCAGTCCGTTTGGACAATCGAGGCCGCCGCGCGCCGCCATTGAGGAACAGGCGGCGGCGCATGACCTCGTTTATATCAACGGTGGACAGCGCGGCTTGCAGGTGCGGCTCAATCCGCGCGCTGCGGCAAAGGTGCTGGGCGCGATCGTTGCGCCGCTGGTGGCGTGACATATCGAATGCGCCGCCCAGCCGTCTGGCCTTGTCTGACGGTATCGCCTGCTAAGCACTGAATTCAAGAATCTGTCCGTCGTGCGGAATGCGAAGTCTTTCAGCCGTAATGCCCCGCGACAGCGCGTATTGTCGCAATTCTTCTCGACCGACGGTTGCGTGATCGAGAGCATCAAGATGCGTCGCGACAACGATGGCATGGGGTGCTGCTTCGCAGACAGCCACCGCTTGCTGGCTATCCATGGCGATAGGTTCGCCTTCCCATAACGCTCCGCTGGGATGAATCACGATGATGTCAGGCGAGGTTTTGCGGATCGTCTCTTCGACAGGCGGATAAAGCACTGTGTCACCTGACCAATAGAGTGTCGGCTCGTTTGGTGCTTCGACGCTGAAGCCGATGACCGGCCCCATTTTTTCAACAACGGGTCCAAAGCCATGACGGCCTTCCCGCCGCGTCAGCGTGATCCCGTGCCAGTCGATTCGCTCCGTTAGCGGCGTCACGTTAGCGAAGCCGAACGAACGGATTTTGGTTTCGTCGCCCGGCTGGCAGATCAGCGGCAAATGTTTCGGGACGAGTGACTGCGCGACAGAATCGAAGTGGTCGGAATGCAGATGTGAGACGATAACAAGCTCCACCCCCTGAAGAATGTCATCCGTGCTGACAGGAAGATCCACGAGCGGGTTCTTTGAGCGCCCCGTATAGGATGGCCGGCTGTGCTTTGGTGCGAAGAATGGATCGATCAGGATTGTTCTGTCAGCAACAGCAAGTTTCAGGGTGGCGTTACGCACCAATGTCAATTTCACGAGCTTTCTCCGGTTTGGGGAATGTTCGAATTTTGCTCTGCTGCGATCCCGCTCCGTGCGCCATATGAGCAGCGGCTACGTCCGGAATCGTGCGTAGAGGTTGTTCAGGACCAGTGCGGCGACAGTGATGCAGGCGCCGATGATCTGCACTCCCGTCGGCAGAACGCCAGTGAATGCCGAGACGGTGAAGGCGGTGATTGGCACCACATTTGTGAAAAGCACGCCGTTCAGTGGTGTGAGGATTTTATTGCCAATATTCCAGCACAGCACGCCGGCCAGACTTGCGATCAAGCTCATATAGAGAAAATGAGGAATGACGAAGGTGAGATCCGAGATCTGCGGCAGGGGGATCACGTGAGCGACAACGAGAATCACGTTAATCGCAATGACCGACGTCAGGCCGAGCGCCATCGTTATGGCGGTATACTTGAGCGGTGACCATGTCGTGAATCGTGCGGCGCCGAACGTATAAATCAGCCAGCAAATCATCCCGAGCAGGATCAGCCCGTTGGCAGCGTAATTATGCGGCGTGTTCAGCAATCCGCCGATGTCACCCTTGGTGATGACAAGTGCGACGCCGAAAAATGACAGAGCGGCAAACAGGATTGTAAAGCGTGGCGGCAGAAGACGCGAAGCGACGGCGCTGATGAAAATGCCCAGCAAGGGCTGGGTCGCGGCGATGATCGAAGCGGTGAGTGCTCCGTCCCGTCCGGCAAGTTGCTGGCCGAGGAACACGAGAAAGCCGAAGCCCGCAAAGCCGAGCGAGCCGAGAAACCACGCGAGAGCGATCGGTTGTCCATTTGTCCGCAATCCTGAGGGGCCTTCCATGACTCGCAACAGAATGAGCGTGGCGATAGCGGCCACTGCGTATCGCAGCGATGTGAAGGTGAAGGGATCTACGTGCGTGAGGGCGCTCGCCATGACCGGAAACATGAGGCCGAACGAAACTGTCGCGGCCAGACAACACACAATCCCCGTGACATAGCGGGTGGGTTTGTGTGCGAAATCTTGTGCAAATTCTTCGCCTGAAACGGATTGCACTGATGTTGGCCGCACGGTGTTGTTCATGAGCGTCTTTCACTGTCGTCTTGATGCAGACGAGCTTTGGCCGCCGCAGCCAGCCTTGACCAGCGGCACGAATGACAGTTATCGTGAAGATCGTGCCAAACCAGTCCAGCAGCAGAATTCAACAGGTCATGCCACGCGAAAGAGTGGTTGCTCTGTTGACGTATGATGGCGTCAACGCCTTCGAACTAGGCCTTGCTCTGGAAGTTTTCGGCCTGCCGAACATGGGCTCGGACTGGTATCGCGTGGTTGTTTGCGCCGAGCAGCCCGGCGTGCCGCTCGCCGCTGGCGGCGTCAAGATTGTCGCTGAGACAGGCTTTTCGTTTCTGCGGCAGACTGGCACGATTATCGTGCCGGGATGGCATGATATCGATGCTGTACCTCCCAAATCCGTGCTGGATGTCTTGCGCCGCGCTCACGCGCGAGGTGTGCGAATCGCCTCGATCTGTTCGGGTGTATTTGTTTTGGCTGCCGCCGGGTTGCTGGAGGGACGGCGCGTGGCAGCGCATTGGGCCAATGCGGATGCTCTTATGCGTCGATATCCCTCGGTGCATGTCGATTCCAAGGTGCTGTATGTCGACGAGGGCGACATCATGACGTCAGCGGGTCGTGCTGCCGGCCTTGATCTATGCGTCCATATCGTCCGAAAGGACTTCGGGCCGGAGATCGCCAATGATGTTGCGCGCAGGCTCGTGACGCCAGCACACCGTGAGGGCGGTCAGGCTCAGTTCATCCCAAATCCTGTCCTGACCGAGGGTGATCCTCTGGCGGAGCTGCGTGTCTGGATGCACGAAAATCTCGATCGCGATCTGAGCATCGAAGCTCTGGCGGAGAGGGTTCGGATGAGCCGACGAACTTTCATCCGGCGGTTTATGGACGCGACCCGCATGTCGCCTGGCGAATGGGTGTTGCAGGAACGGGTGACGCGCGCCCGAAACCTGCTGGAAATCACTGCGATGTCAGTTGAGGATGTGGCGACTGCCGTTGGTTTCGGGTCTGCAGATGCTTTGCGTCACCATTTTCGGGCACGCTTTGCGACAAGCCCCGCTCGCTACCGGATAGCATTTCTTGCATAGGGTAAGCGGGTGCTCGCTTTGGTGTTCCGATGTCGGAACGAGAGCGGAGGCTTACTGGCTCGCCCACACAATCCGCGCGATCCACTCGACATTCTTGGCGTCGATCACGCGGTCCTTGTGCGCCGGATTGAGCGACTGCAGCTCGATCACTTTCGCTGTTCGCCGCTTCAGCTCCTTCACCGTGACTTCGCCGTCCTTGGTTTTGACGACCACGCGGTCGCCGCGGCGGATCGGTGAGCCGGGCGAGACGATGATGACGTCGCCGTCG
The DNA here is from genome assembly GCA_964594185.1 of uncultured Afipia sp. Taxonomy (GTDB): domain Bacteria; phylum Pseudomonadota; class Alphaproteobacteria; order Rhizobiales; family Xanthobacteraceae; genus Afipia. The sequence continues at coordinate 31,383 of CAZQMD010000021.1, forward strand.
CGATAAGCGGGCTTCATCGAGTCGCCGGAAATCTCCAGCGCATAGGCATGTTCGTCGTTGACCGACGGCAGCCCGACTTCATCCCAGCCTTTGCCGACCGGGAAGCCGCCATCGTCGAAATAGCCGCCGGCTCCTGCTTCGGCGAATCCGAGCAGCGGCACGGCCTGCACCGCGCGCGCGGTGTCCTCGATCAGTTGCACGAATGTATCGACGGTGGTGCCTGTCGCGGCCAACGCCTTCGCGACTGACTCGGTCGACGGCCAGCGTTCGCGCCCGTCCGGCGTGATGCGCTTCGTCTTGTTGAAGGTGGGGGGGTCGAGGCCTGGCCCCTGGGCCAGCGCGGAGGCCCTC
>CAZQMD010000022.1:0-31422 GCA_964594185.1 uncultured Afipia sp.
AGAGCGAAACTGATTTGGGAATCGTCAACGAGTCACAATTGCTGAGATTTGGTATTACACCAGTGACGGTCTCGCCCCGATCGATAACAATGTTCTGGAGCGCGACATCAGGCCGTTTTGCACCGGACGAAAAAGTTGGCTGTTCAGCGACACCGTTGCCGGCGCCAGGGCAAGCGCCGTGATCTACAGTTTGGTGCTGACATGCCGGGCATGCGGCGTCGATCCCTATGCATGGCTACGTCACGCGCTCACCGAATTGCCCCAGCGCGCGCCAGACGCCGATATCGAAGATCTGTTACCGTTCAACTGCACCGCTCAAAAAGACCTGCCAGCTGACAACGACAGCGGCTGACGGTCGAACGCTCAGGATCAATCAAGCCGTTCCGATGATTCCGCTGGGGCCCGGCGTCACGCGACGCCGCGGCCACCCGCGCGCCCAGCCTGTACAGTAAAATGCGCGCTTACGTTCGCGCCAGCTCTGCGCGCTTTCCCGAACGCCAACCTGGAAGCCGATGAGTTCCTTCTTGCCCTCCGGCGTAGCCCCGATCAGCACCAGCATGCACTCACTGTGGTCTTCCATGCGAGCCTGCAGGAATACGCCGTCGGCCCACACGTACACATATCGGCGCGCTGACAAATCCCGCTTCTGCCAATGCCCGTACTCGCCTCGCCACCCCGCCGTCAGACGAGAAATCACCGCCGGCGACAGGTTCGGCGCGTCCTTACCCAACAGTGCCGCCAGTGCCTCCTGGAAGTCCCGGTCGAGATGCCACGCAGATAAAGAACCGGCAGAAGCGCATCCAAGCTCTTCGTTCGCCGTGCCCAAAGCGGCAGGATCGCCGAGGTGAACCGGATCCGCTCGCCGTCGCCAGCAGCCCCGCGATCCCGAATCTTCACCCGAGCAACCTCGACAGCACCGATCCCGGTCTGGATCGTACGTTCGGGACCATGACCTTGCCGGACAACACGATCTCGCCCATCAGCAAGCTTGAGGTCCTTCATCGAGGCCAGGAACGCCTCGGCTTCCAGCTCGATCGCCCGCGAGCAGCTGCTGCGCACCAGCGCGCAGGATATTGGTCAGGGGATCATCGATCTCGTCGGGATGACGAAGGCGAACAACATTGCTATTCTCATTCATGGCGTATCGCTCTCCTTGAGAGGTTCTGGCAGGCTCGACACCCGCCTCGATACGCCGCCTACAGTATCTCACTCCGTCATCACCCACTTTTCCGCATAGCTCCGGAAACTGTCGGCTGGACTCTATTGGACGATAGCTGTTCGCCTGCCCCCCCACCTTTCAGCCCCGCAGCGGCGGAATGGCCGGCGATGCGTCCGAACACGGCACCCGCCATCAGGCCGGTGCCGCCCGGATAGTTGAAGTAGAACAAGCCACCCACCAGTTCGCCGGCGGCGTAGAGATTCGGAATGGGCGTTTCGTCAAGGCTGACGACTTCGCCGGCCTGCGTGATCTTCAGGCCGCCGAACGTAAATGTGATGCCGCAGGTCACGGCAAAGGCGAGATAGGGTGGCTTGTCGAGCGTGTTCGCCCAGTTGCCCTTCGGCAGGGCAAGATCGCGGGTTCCGCGCCCGTCCTTAATGTTCGGGTTGAACGGCACATCGGTTTTGACGGCCTTGTTCCATTCATTCACGGTCCGCAGGAAACCGACTGGATCGACATCGTCGAGCTTCGTGGACAGTTCCTCCAGCGTGTCGGCCTGAACCTTCGTCACCTGACGGATGCGGTATTCATCGCGCAGCAGATGCGCCACCTTCTGATCGAATATCTGCCAGGCGAACTGTCCCGGCTGATCGAGAATGATCCGTCCGTATTTCGCGTAGGTGTAGTTCCGGAAGTCCGCGCCCTCATCGACAAAGCGCTCGCCCCTGGCGTTGACCATGATGCCGAACGGATAGGAATGCTTCTGGAATCCGTCGCCGACCGCAAGATCACCGTGCTCCGGCGCGTTGCGGTCCCATCCGACCGCATGACAGCCGGACCAGTTACCGACCGGCCGCGCGCCGATGTCGAGCGCCATCTGGATACCCGCGCCCGTGTTGAAGCGCGTGCCGCGCACCTTGGCGAGATCCCATGACGGGCCGAGATAGCGGGTCCGCCATTCAGCGTTGGCCTGAAAGCCCCCGCTGGCCAGAACGACCGCCTTGGCGCGTATGTCGCGGGTCTTGCCGTTCTGGCGAATGCGGACCCCCTGAACGCCGCCATCGTCGGCTATCAGCGAGAGCGCGCGCGTTTCGAAGAGAATGTCGATGCCCTCGCGCTTCGCCGACTTGTGGAGAGCATCGACCAAGCCCGGCCCGCCCCCCCACGCCTCGACGGTCAACCCGCCCCAGAACTTGAATTTACCATCGACCTTAAACGCCTGACGGCCGTAGATCGGCGCGAAGCGAACACCCTTGGTCCGCATCCAGTTCATCGTCGCGTGGCTGCGCCGCACCAGTAGTTCGACCATATCGGGATTGGTCCGGTTCTGCGTCACGCGCGCCATGTCATCGAAGAACTGGTCTTCGGTGTAGGTGCCGAAATCGGTGTTTTCCTTCTCGCTGTCAGACAAATCTGGCATCAGCGCGTAAAGATCCTCCACCGTGTTGTAAGCCACGCGCATCGCGCCGGCGGTAAAAGTCGAGTTTCCGCCGTGCTCGCCCTCCGGCGCACATTCCAGTACCGCGACGCTCACACCATGCTCGCGCGCGGCAAGCGCCGCACACATCGCAGCATTGCCCGCGCCGACAACAACAATATCGTATTCGCTCATCGGTTCCTCCGCTGTTGACGGATTCGCTTTATCAACGAAACCACGAGACCATCACTGATCGCTCTGTCTGACAGAATGATTTCCTTTTTAGGGACGCGTAACATACCAAATCCCCCATGAGATAGACCCAATCGATCTTCTGTTCAGAGTACCTGCGCGACGAATAAGTGTTTGGGATTCTTATGTAGCGCGACAACATCAATGTTATCGCCTACACGCTGGTAGAGATCGCACACCATGGGATCATGACCTGGAATTACGCGATCCGGATGCCCAGCAAGACGCTCAACAAGCTTCCAACCCTCGCACACATCGCCGATGTTATAGAGGACGGGAAACGGATTTCCATGATGCATGTTGCCATAGAAATGCGAGGCATCGGAGGCAAGCACCACGGGCCCGCGTTCAGTTTCCACACGCACCACCTGAAGACCATCGGAATGACCGCCAACATGATGCAGCGTCACACCCGGCGCGACTTCCCCGTCGCCATCATGAAATACGACGCGATCGCTGAACACATGACGCACCATCAGCGTTACGTCTTCCGCGGAAAACGGATTGCGCAGCAGACCGTGACACATGCAGCGCCCGGTCGCATAACTCATCTCACGGTCCTGAAGATGGAATTTCGCGTTTGGAAAACGATCAAGATTGCCAGCGTGATCGTAGTGCAGATGAGTGATGACAACATCACGAATGCTGTCCGTCCGGACGCCGAAACGCTCGAGAGCGTCGGCCGGATTCACAGACAGGGATCGCCCTCTGGCCGTAGCGGCAGCCTGATTGAAGCCGGTATCGACTAAAATGTCGCCGCCCTTTCCCCGGATCAACCAGACATAGAAATCGAGATCGGTGCCTTCACTGTGCGCGTCCGCCATCAGATAGTTCTGATGTGGTTGACGGCCAGTCATCGTTGCATAGCGCAACGCATACAGTTCGTGTTGATCGCCCAACAGCTACCTCCCCCACGCGCAACGGCGCCACGCGGCACTATCGTGCTAACTCGCCTGGCTGACGAACTTCGTGTTCTGGAACGCCTGCAGGCCCTCAATTCCTCCTTCAAGACCTACGCCGCTATCTTTATGCCCACCAAACGGAGTTTCCGGCAACGAGACCTGCCAATGATTGATGATGACATTTCCGCTTTCGATCGCACCAGCTATCTCTTTTGCTCGCTTGAGATTGTTCGTCATGGCATACGCCGCGAGTCCGAAAGGCAGACGATTTGCCAGAGTGACCACCTCGTCAAACGAACCAAACGGGGTGGTTGAGGCCAGCGGGCCAAACGGCTCCACATTTGCCGACATCGACTCGTCGTCGATATTCGCCAACAATGTAGGCTGAAAGAAAAAGCCTTGGTTCCCACATCGCTCACCGCCAGCAGGAATCTTTATATTGCGCGCCCTAGCGTCATCGACAAAGGCTTCCATCGCTTCGACTCGACGAGCATGGGCCAAAGGCCCCATAGTCGTCGCGGAATCGAAGCCATCGCCCACGACGATTTTCTTCGCGACCTCAGCAAACTTTTCCACGAACCTGTCATGGATTGATTCATGGACATAGAAACGCGTGGGCGATGTGCAGACCTGCCCGGAATTGCGATACTTCGCTGTGGCCGCAGCCTTGGCGACCGCATCGATATTCACATCATCGAAAATGACGACCGGCGCGTGGCCCCCAAGTTCAAGAGTCATCCGCTTCATGCCCTGCACGGCCAGACCCGCGAGCTGCTTGCCGACGACGGTAGACCCCGTGAAGGTCATTCCGCGAATAACGGGAGATTCGATCAGCGTCTTTGAAATCAGGACGGGATCGCCAAACACGATGCTCAACACACCTTCAGGCAACCCGGCCTCGATCAGTATCTTTCCAATGGCGAGAGCCGTAGCTGGCGTTTCCTCTGCCGGCTTGATGATGACGGAGCAACCCGCCGCGAGCGCGCCGCTGATTTTCCGAGAAGGCGTGATCGTAGGAGCATTCCAGGGCGAAAACGCCGCAATCGGCCCCACGGGCTCCTTGATAGCGATCTGATGGATGTTCTCGGCCCGTGAAGGAATGACGCGCCCGTACGCACGCCGCCCTTCCTCGGCGTTCCACTCGAACATGCCCGCGGCCTGTTCGATCTCCATCCGCGCCTCCGCGATGGGCTTTCCCAATTCCAGCGTCACGAGCGTGGCAAGATACTCTCGCCGTTCGCGCATCAAATCCGCCGTGCGCCGAAGGATGCGCGCGCGATCGTTGGCCGACATTCGCCGCCATATGGCGAAGCCCCTGCCGGCTGCGGCGAGCGCCTCGTCAAGATCCGCTTCTGTTGCGTGCGGCAATTCAGCCAGAATGGCTCCGGTGGCAGGGTTGTGAACCGGAGCGGTTTTGCGGCCAGCCGCGCCAGCCCATCGGCCGGCAATCAGCAACTCAAGTGCGGGATATTCGAAAGACATTTGCGTCTCCTTGCAGGAGTGGATGTTGGATTGGCAAGGCAGGGACTGGTCGGAGCGCCACAGCGGCCCCATTAGCTCGTCGGGCTCGCCTTCTTTCCGTCTCGTGGCTGGGCCGCTTCGTCGATGAGCGACGTCACATCCCGGACCGTATCAATTGACCAGAGTCGGTCACTAAGACGATGCGCGGCTTGCAGCCCAAGAATCGGTCCTACCAGGTCGATGAACTTCTTTTCCAGACCTGCATCATCGAGGGGAAGTGTGCTCGACCCCAGTGCTTCATCGGCCTGCCGGGTGAAAGTCCCGTTGGCGGTTCGCAGCGTGACCCGCGCCGGGCGCTTGTCGGGATAGGTTCTATCAAGTTCGGGGGACACGCTGACGCGAACGCGCTTGCAGATGGACGCGATCGACTCGTCGCAGCGCACTTCATCCCCGAAATGCGAAAGATCGATACGGCCAAAACGCAACCCAAGCGCCATGATGAAGGGGAAACTGAGCTGCGCGCTGGCGAAATCCGACCAGCCGGTGTGAGCGTGTTCGGCGGCGATGCCGTAAGTTTCGACATCGATGCCTTGGACGGCACGCTCGTCGATCTGATGCTCACTCCTGAGTGCCATGAGAGCTTCCACGGCAGGCTGAAGATGGCGGCAACAGGCGTAAGGCTTCACGTAGCAATCCGTGATTCCGAACGCGACATCGGGCGGAAGATCCAGATGACGCGGCGGGGCGCCCTTGCCGGCGGCAAATGCCTGAAAGAAACCATCCGACGCCTCGATGACGTTCGGCGGGCCGGCAATCCCGCCCTTTGCGAACAGCGCCGCCTGCAATCCTTCGCGCGCGGCGTGACCGGCATGAAGCCTCTTGACGTCTGCACCGCCGCCCAGAAACGCAAACAAACCCGCCGACGCGCTAGCCGCCAGACCAAGCGCGTTCGACAACTGATCCCGTGACAACTCCAGAAGACGGCCGGCGGCGACCGCCGCGCCAAGCGATCCCACCACGCCTGTGGGATGAAATCCGCGGCGGCGCATATCCGGATGGCAGGCCCTCGCCACCGAGGTAACAGTCTCATAACCCGCAATCGCCGCTTCAAGCAGTCGTGTTCCGGAAATATTTTGTCCGTATGCGGCGGACCAGATGGCAGGCACGACCGCGACGCCGGGATGAACGGAGCCCTGACGAAAACCATCGTCAAGCTCGATGCCATGTCCGCCGGTTCCGCCAAGCATCGCGGCATCCAGCATGTCCGCCCGCCGTACTCTCCCCGGCACCGGCACGTATCCTGCAGGGCGGATCGCTGCGAGAACAGCCTCCGCCTTTGTCGCGACGTCGCCGACGCCTCCCGCGATCATGACACCGACGGTGTCGAGGACATGGCGCTTCGCGGCATGCTGGACATCCTTGTCTAGTTCACCCCATTGCAAGGAACCCACAAACGCCAACAACCTTCTCGACGGACCGTCTGCGTCTTGGGACTTTAAAGCCAGCGGATGTGCCATCTGGACGCTCCGAGCTATTTGGAGTTGCCTTCGATCAGATTGATGAATGCTGGATAGTAGTTGAGGCTGAAGCCGGCGCGACTGGACTTCTCCAGGAGAGCCGCGGTCAGTTCAGCGGACTTTGCGCCGATCCCACCCTGCTGAGCCAGTTCGAGAGCCAGCTTGATGTCCTTGATGGCGTAGTCGGTCGGGAATGTATTCTCCGGGAAGCTTCCTGGGACCAGCGCCTTTTGTCCCGGCGTCCGAAGCGCGAAGCTGTCCGCCGAGCCCTTCGACATCACGTCGAACAGCAGTGCACCATCGACGCCTGCCTTCCGGCCGATCGATAGGGCCTCGGCCAAGGCATGAACCGTCATGAAGACGATCATGTTGTTCAGAATTTTGACGACCTGACCGCTGCCGGTGTCGCCGCAATGCGTCACCTCGGTGCCCATGCACAGGAGGAACGGCTTGACCAACTTGAAGCTCTCCTCGCTGCCTCCGACCATGATGCTCAGCGTGCCGTCCTTGGCGGCCTGACGCATCCGCGCCACCGGCGCATCGACGAATGTGATGCCCTTTTCCTGCAGCTTGGCTGCAAGCTCGCGCGTCTGTTTCACCGCGCTCGTGCTCATATCCACGATTGTATGAACACGGCCGCCTGAGGCAATGATGCCTCCGGCGCCGAGGCATACCTCGGTCACTTCCTTGATGCTCGGAAGCGACAGAAAGACGATGTCGGCGTTCGTGCAAACCTCGGAAATGGACCCGCAAGGATGCAGACCCTCCTTGGCAAGGCGCTCTCGCGGTTCAGCGCGGGAATCGGTGCCGTAGACCGGCAATTTCGATTTCCTGATGAGGTTTGCGCACATCGGCTCGCCCATGACGCCGAGCCCGATGAAACCCAGTCTTTCCGTTACTTTCGACATATTCTTCCGTCGCTTGTTTGTTTTTGCGTTTCAGGGAAGAGCCACCCGCACCGAAGTGGGTGGCTCTCGCTCGCTCAGTTCTTCTTGACCAGCGGACAATCGCTTTCAGAAAGCGGACGGAAGGCGTCCTTGCCGGGAATCGTCGACAGGATCTCGTAGTAGTCGTACGGCTTCTTCGAAGCCTCGGGCGACTTCACCTTGACCAGATACATGTTGTGAAGAACCCGGCCATCCACACGAACTTCAACATCCTTGTTATAAACATCGTTGACCCGAAGTTCATGCATCTTCTTGGCCACGGCTTCGGAGTCCGTGGTGCCGGCTTCCTTGACCGCCCTCAAGTAATGATTCACCCCGCTGTAGACGCCCATGTTCACCATGGTCGGCGCGCGACCGCCCATTTGGCTGGCGAATTTCTCGGAGAACTTGCGGGTCTCATCGTTGAGATCCCAATAGAACGACGTCGTCAGGATGAGACCTTGCGCGGTCTGAAGCCCGAGCGCGTGAACGTCGCTGATGAAAACCAGAAGGCCCGCGAAGTTCTGGCCGCCCTTGACGACGCCGAATTCAGCCCCTTGCTTCAGGGAGTTGACAGTATCTGTTCCCGCGTTGGCAAGGCCGATGATCTTGGCCTTCGAGGCCTGCGCCTGAAGCAGAAACGAACTAAAATCGGAGCTGCTGATCGGATGCTTGACCGAGCCTAGCACCTTGCCGCCGGCTTCCTCCACGAAACGAGTGACATCACGCTGAAGGTTGTGACCGAATGCATAGTCGGCTGTCAGGAAGAACCAGGTGTTGCCCCCCTGCTTCACGATAGCCTTGCCCGTTCCATTGGCAAGCGCATAAGTATCGTAGTTAAAATGAAAAGTGGTCGAAGAACAGGCTGCGCCGGTGAAATTGGTTGCGGCTGGCCCGGAGACTACGAATATTTTCTTCGCCGCCTTGGCGACTTCGTTCATGGCAAGACCGGCAGCGGAAGACGCACCGTCGGCCAGCAGGTCGACCTTGTCGACGTCGATCAGCTTACGCGTCAGTGCCGCTGCGATATCAGCCTTGTTCTGGTGGTCGAGAACCATCACCTCGATTTTCCGGCCGAGCACCTCGCCGCCGAAGGCCTCCACGGCCATGCGCGCCGCAACACCCGATCCGGGACCACCGGATTCCATGTAGACGCCGCCCTGATCGTTGACGACGGCGATCTTGATCGGCGGCTTCTCCTCAGCGTGGATGGCCGACGTTGACAATGCAATCGCTGCAACCGCAGCCAGTAATTTTTCTTTCATGTGCTCCTCCCTCGCCGCAAAACACGGCTCTAATTCTCGACGTTTCACGCTTGCAGAGTGATTATGCTGTCCTTCTGATTTTCTGCAGGACAGGTGAGAGATATTGGATGAATTTCCGGGGATCTTCGCTCATCGGAAAGTGGCCAAGCCCTTCCATGATCTTGACCTCGCTGCCGGGAATGCTCTGTGCGACTTCGAGAGTTTCTTCGGGCGTGCACGAGTAATCGTATTCGCCCGACAACAGGTAGAGGGGACAACGCTTCGTATCGATCTGTGCAACGCGGTCCCGTATATCGCCATCGAGCTTGTAGAAATGCAGATCACCTTTGAAAATTCCCGGGCCGCCCTGCATATAATGCCAAAGAGTTTCCCAGCGTTCGCTTTCTTCGAGAAGAAATGTAGTCGTGAGGAAACGCCCGCGCCTGACGAGCGCCTCGTCCGAGTTCACCTTGCTGGCCAATTGCGGGATCATACCTGCATCCATCTCAAGAGAGCTTCACCAGCGCATCCAGCGCCAGTACGCCTTCACCCTTCGCACGCAGAATCAGCGGATTGATCTCGGCATCGACGACGTCATATTCGTCGCTGAGCGCGAGTTGCGACAACGCGACAATCGCGTGAGCGAGAGCTTCGAGATCACCGGCTTTTTTGCCTCTGTATCCTTCGAACGCACGCGTGATCGCCAGTTCGGAAATCATCTCCCGCGCTGTCGACAAGTCGACGGGAGCCAGACGAATGCTTCGATCCCGATATATCTCTGTGAAGATCCCACCAGCCGCCAGCAGGACAATCGGGCCTGCGTCCACATCCTTCTTGTAGCCGAGCAGCACCTCGCCGAGTCCCGAGGTCATGGGCTGAACCAGAACATACTTCACCTCGGTGTCGGGCCGCTTGTCCTTGACGGAACGAACGATCTGCCCGATCGCAGCCTTCAGGGCCCCTTCGTTGGCCACGTTGAGAACGACACCACCAACATCCGTCTTGTGCGCGATGGCCTCAGACAGCACCTTGACCGCCACCGGATAATCGAACGGCAACGCGAGGTTGTCCGCTTCGACCGCGACGCGCGCGGCAGGCGCGTGCGGCAGTCCGATTTTCTCGAACAGTGCGTAGGCATCCCATTCGTTGAGCTGGGATGCGCCCGTCTTCCGGAAATGCTTTGGCGAGACCTGAGGCGCTTTCGGTGCTCGGCGCCTAAAAGCTGCGGCAATGGCGTCCGCGCAGGATTCCGGCGTCCGAAAGCCCGGAACACCGGCCAGCGCCAACTTCGCAAGAGCTTCGGGAGCATCGGGTACAAGAAACGCCACAAGCAGCTTTTCCGCCTTGCTGCTTTCAATCACCGGCTTGACCGCGAGATCGGGCTGGAAACGCGCCGACGATCCAACCACCGCAACCACGAGATCGAACTCGGGGGCGGACAGCATGGTATCGAGCGCCGCCTTCATAATATCGGACCGGGTGCCCGCCATCGTCAGGTCAATGACGCGCTCGTGGTGCGCGTCGATGCCCGCCTTCGTCAGCCGCGCAAATGTCTCGTTGCTGGCTTTGATGACATCAACGCCTCGCAGTGCAAGACCATCAACTACCATCGCGGCACCGCCACCCGTCGTCGTGACAACACCGACACGCGGAGGACGATCGGAAACCGACCGGATCGGGATCCGACCGAGCAAAGGCAGCGTCTCAAGCAGCGACTCGAAATTCTGAACGCGGGCAATTCCACAGTCCGCCAGAAATGCTTCCGCGATGTCGTCCTCGCCCGCCAGAGCGCCGGTGTGCGACAGCGCAAGCTCCGCGGCCTGAGCCGAACGACCGAGCTTGTACGCGACGACCGGCTTGTTCCTCTTGGCGGCTTCAAACGCAAACGCCCGCAGATCCTGCGCGTGACGCAGGCTCTCCAGGAACAGGAGGTAGCCGGTGATGTTGGGATCGTCCAAGGTCGCGGCGCAGATTTCACCGAGACTGAGATCGATCTCGTTACCGACAGACACCAAGCCCGCGAATCCCACCGAACGCGCCTTGCCACGGGAGACCAGCGCGCCAAGCAGGCTTCCGCTATGGGACGCGACGAAAGTTCCGCCCACCAGCAAATCCTGCTCCGCGAAGGCTGCATTCGCCGTCAGCAGAACCTTGCTATGAAAATCGATGACGCCGATGCTCGCAGGCCCGAGAATTCGCAGGCGCGTGCTCCTGCATATCTCCTTGAGTTGTTCGACCAGTTTTTGTCCTTCGACGCCCCCCTCGGAGAAGCCGGTCGCCAATATCGTCGCAACACCGACTCCCAGCACCGCGCATTCGGTCACGGCGGCAATGACATCCTTTGTGGGAGCGAGAATGAACGCATGGTCGGGAACTTCCGGCAGCGCGCTCAGCGACGGCCATGCGCGCTGACCGAGCACAGTGTCCCGACGTGCGTTGATTGGATAGATTTTGCCTTCGTATCCCGCCTTCAGCAGGTATTGAAGCGGCCTGGCCGAGGTCTTCGCCGGATCGTCCGACGCACCCACGATCGCAATGCTCCGCGGCGCCAGAAGCGCATGGGCAAGCGAATTGTCGGCCCGTGGGACTTTTTTATTGTACAGCACGCGCCTGCGTCCCCCGCTGGTCAAAGCGCCTGTCGAAAATTTCTTCGGCGATGCGGTTCTTGAGAACCTCCGTCGAGCCTCCGGCAATCATCCACCCGCGCGTCCGGCGCATGCAATATTCCGCCAGCGCCTCCTGGCTGTAGCCAAGACCACCCATGACCTGGACGGCATCATTCGCGACCTCAAAGCCGGCCTGATTGCAGGCGAGCTTGGCAATGGCCGTCTGATATGCCGACGGTAGCCCGCTGGTCACGCGTGCGGCGCGATAAAGCAGCAACTGAGCCGACTCCAGCTTGAGCGCCATGTCAGCGAACTTCCATTGAAGCCCCTGGAACTCGCACAGCGCACGACCGAATTGCTTGCGAACCGACGCATGTTCCCGGGCCAGCTCGAAGGCATAACGCCCGAGCGCCAGCGATCTCGACGAGTTGCCAAGGCGTTCGACGTTGAATCCCGAAATCTGCTTCTTGAAGCCGCCGATGCCGAGCAGAACATTTTCCGCCGGAATGCGGCAGTTTTCAAAGTAAAGCTGGCTCCACTCCTCGCCGCTCATGAAAGGCGACGGCTTTCCGACAGTGAAGCCCGGCGTGCCGCGCTCGACAAGCACCGATCCGATTCCTCCGACACCGGGCCCGAACCGCACGTACACAAGAAAGAGAGACGCGTCCGGACTATGGGTGCCGAAAACCTTGGTCCCGTTGATGATGTAGTGGCTGCCATCCTGCCGTGCGCTCGTCTTGAGTTCGGTGACGGCTGAACCGGCATCCGGTTCGCTCATGCCAAGGCCGATCACGGATCGTCCCGCAAGCAGATCTGGAAGAAAGCGCCGTTTCTGCTCCGGACTGGCATACTCAACGAATGTGCGGATGGGGCCGAAATTCCCGGCCTGAACGACGTCCGCGCTGCGCGGGCAGACGGCGGCGATCTGCTCGATCGCGATCACCGAGTCCATCAGCCTCCCGCCCTGCCCGCCGTCGGCTTCGCTGAACGCGATCCCAAGCAGGCCTTGCTTTGCAAGTAGCTGAGCGACGTCAAAGGGAAAGCGCGGGTCGTGGGCGCGGCTAACCGCCCCAGCAGCAAGATTGGCTTGGGCAAAACGACGCACGGAATCAGCAAATGCCTGCTGCTCTTCGGAAAGCTCGGAATTCATCTATCAAGACCGCCAACTCGGGGTTTCATCGCGGCCTGTTTCCCAAAAGCCCATTTGACCCGCAACTACACAAAGGTTATCTGATAATTACATTTTGTAATGATTAAGCGAAATCAGATGACAGAATTGATGCCCCCTCTAAACCCGCTTCACGTTTTTGAAGTCGCCGCCCGGCTGGGCAGTTTTACGAAAGCGGCAGAAAAAATGCGGGTCACGCAACCCGCTGTCAGCCGTCAAATCCGCACCCTCGAGAACTTCCTGGGCGTCCAGCTCTTCGAGCGCGACAGGCATGGCGTGCGGCTAACGCCCATGGGCGAACAGTTTCATCGACAGGTGGCGCCCGCCTTCCGGATCATTTCCAGCGCAGCCACAAACCTCACCGAAACACGAAAAGTCGAACCGCTCAAAATCCGTGCCTATACGACATTCGCCTCCAAGTGGCTCATTCAGCGCCTGCCGTCGTTCTATGTTGCCTATCCAACCATCAAACTGAACATCAGCAACGTGGTCGCGCCGGTCGATTTCGAAAAGGACAGAGTCGATCTCGCCATCCAGTTCGGGAACGGGCAATGGCCCGGCGTCGAATCCGAACTCCTGTTCAAAGACCTGATCCAGCCAGTCTGCAGTCCGAAACTTCTCAGCAGGTTTCGACTCGTGGAGCTGGACGACCTGAAGAAGGTGCAGATGCTTCATTCGCACTATCGACGGAGCGACTGGCATGATTGGCTCGCCGCCGTTCATCGCACCGATCTCCTGTCCGACAGCGAAATCAGCTTTTCGACATCCATCCTGACCTATCAGGCGGCTGTCGAAGGCGTTGGCGTTGCAGTCGGGCAAATTCATCTGCTCAAGAACGAACTGAATGATGGAACGCTTGTGCCGCTGTTCAACGCTCCTTTCGAGAGGAAACTCGCACACTATGCTGTTTGGCCAAAAAACAGATCGCTTAACAGAAAGGCCCGCAGCTTTCTAAGCTGGCTGCGGGATCAGGCAAAGGAACTCTCCAGATAATTCTGCTGCAAACAGACCTTCGCCGACAGCTTCACCGATCCAACCTGATCGAGGCGCATATCGCGTGCCCGCAGCCGGCAAATACGGCATTACCTTTTATTATGATCGCATAACTTCATTTCAGTTGAAAGCAACCCGGGGTGCCGTTGTGGTACCCCAGCAAGCCATTTTTGCGTTCAATCGAGGAAACATTCAAATGCTGGAGAAACTCGCGCCTGTTGCAGAAAGCCAGGCCAAAGTATGGGTCTCTGAATTCAACCGGGCGTTAGCAGACGAGGATGAAACACCGCTCCGCCAATTGTTCGAGGCGGAAAGTCACTGGCGAAATCTCTGTGGCATTTCCTGGCCGATCGCAACATTCAACGGGCGGGATACGTTGTGTCGCGAACTGCATCGTCGCGCGGACGACGTCGACGCAACCGGATTTGACGTCGATTGCGCAAGGCTCGCACCACGGATTGCCAATGTCGCGGGCCGGGAAGTAGTCGAAGCGATCTTTCGATTCGAGACCGTGAATGGTTTGGGTGTAGGGGTCGTCAGGCTGATTCCGTCCCGTTCAACCGGAGCCCTTCCCACGGCGTGGATGCTATCAACATCGCTTGACATGGACAGGATCTGTGAGGCGAGGAACCGCAGTGACGCTCCCGAATCTCACGCACGCGATTTCGCCGAACCAAGCTGGCTCGAGAAGCGGCAAGAAGAATCGGCGTTCGAGAATCGTGAGCCTGATGTCCTTGTGATCGGAGGCGGCCATGCGGGAATCTCGGCAGCCGTCGAACTGAAACGTATCGGGCTCGACACGCTGGTGATCGACAAGGAGCAGCGCATCGGGGACAACTGGCGCCTTCGCTACAACGGCCTCAAGCTGCACAATAAGACTCCCGTCAATCATCTGCGCTATTTGCCATTCCCTCCGACTTGGCCGGATTACATCCCCAAGGACAAGATAGCGAACTGGCTCGAAAGCTATGTCGACATCATGGAGATCGACTTCTGGACCCAGACAACTTTCGAGGGTGCGAAGTACGACGAGGCGACGCAGACGTGGACTGCGAAGATTCGGCGCGCAGACGGCAGCGTCCGCAATCTTCGCCCCAAACACATCGTGCTGGCCACCAGCGTCAGCGGCGTCCCAAATATTCCGAAAGTTGAAACGATCGAGAATTTCGGCGGTCAGGTTCTTCATTCAAGCCAGTTCGCGGCCGGCGCAAAATGGAACGACAAATCCGTGGTTGTTCTGGGCACAGGAACGAGCGCCCATGACATCTGTCAGGAGTTGCAGGCGCATGGAGCCAGGGCCACGATGGTCCAGCGCAGTCCCACGATGGTGATCAATGTCGATCCCAGCGCGCAGCTTTACGACAAGACCTACCTCGGCGAAGGGCCGCATATTGACGTTCGCGACCTGCTGAATTCCGGCGTTCCGCTTGAAGTGATGAAAGTTTCGCACAAACTGATCACCGACGAGGTGCGGAAACTTGATGCGCCTCTTCTGGATCGACTCGAGAAGGCAGGCTTCCGGCTCGAATTCGGCGAAGGCGGAACAGGATGGCCGTTGAAGTTCCGGACCAGAGGCGGCGGCTATTACTTCAACGTCGGGTGCTCCGAATTGATCGCCGACGGCAAGATTGGATTGATCCAGTCGACCGACATCAAGCAGTTCGTCGCGAATGGCCTGGAACTGACAGACGGCTCAATTCTGCAGGCCGATCTCGTCGTTCTAGCCACCGGCTACAAGGGACAAGAACATATTGTGAGGTCTCTACTCGGCGAGGACGTGGCGGAGCGCGTTGGCCCCATCTGGGGCTTCAACGATGAAACCCAGGAACTCCGTAACATGTGGACCCGGACCGGGCAGCCCGGACTGTGGTTTACCGGCGGCGCCTTCTCACAGTGCCGGATTTATTCCAGATTCATCGCCCTGCAGATCGACGCGATCGAATCCGGACGCCTTGCAAAAGTGGCAGGCTGATCATCGGCGTGTCGCTTCTTCCGTGCGTGCTTTGACGGCGCGCACGGAAATGGTGAAGTGCCGCGATGCCGTCAGGACATCGGTACATATGCACGCAGTGTCGCCGTGAATCGTTTGATCGCGTTTCCATTACTAAAAATCATGTATCCATAACTTCATTGCAGTTGAAAGATGCTCCGTGCCTGCCTTTGGTGCAGCGGGCACTTCATCGGGCAACAGGCCAAGGGATCGGATACACTTGTCTGACGCGTTTATTCTTGAGACGCACGGATTGACCAAGGAATTCGCGGGCTTTGTGGCCGTGAGCGACGTCAATCTGCGGGTGCGCCGTGGGACTATTCATGCGCTGATCGGCCCGAACGGGGCCGGCAAGACGACATGTTTCAACCTGCTCACCAAGTTCCTGAGGCCGTCGCGTGGCCAGATCCTCTACAAGGGGCAGGACATCACGGCGATGGCCCCGGCCGACGTGGCCCGGCTTGGCTTGGTCCGGTCGTTCCAGATTTCGGCGGTGTTTCCGCACCTGACGGCGCTTGAGAATGTGCGCGTCGCCTTGCAGCGCGAGCACGGCAGTTCATTCGACTTCTGGCGGTCGAAGTCGGTGCTCGATCGCTACAACAATCGCGCGCGCGAGTTGCTCGACGACGTGGGATTGAGCGACTTCGCCAATACGCCTGCGGTGGAGATGCCCTACGGCCGCAAGCGGGCGCTGGAGATCGCAACAACCTTGGCGCTCGATCCCGAGATGATGCTGCTCGATGAGCCGATGGCCGGGATGGGCCACGAGGACATCGACAAGGTGGCGGCGCTGATCAAGCGCATTTCGCAGAAATACACGATCCTTATGGTCGAGCATAACCTGAACGTGGTCGCCAACCTGTCGGATACCATCACGGTGCTGACCCGCGGCAAGGTGCTGGCGGAAGGCGACTACGCCACGCTCACCAAAGACCCGCGGGTCAAGGAAGCCTATCTTGGAGCCGGCCATGAATAGCCAGGTTATGAGCAGCCAGGCCGTGAGTAACGCTGCCGGCTCGCCGGTTCTCACCGTCAAGAACCTCGAGGCGTGGTACGGCGAGTCCCACATCCTGCACGGCATGAACTTCGAGGTTCGTCCCGGCGAGGTGGTCACGCTGCTCGGCCGCAACGGCGCCGGCAAGACCCCGACGCTGAAGTCGGTGATGGGCCTGATCGGCAAGCGCACCGGCTCGGTGGCGTTCGAAGGCAGCGAGATCATCCGGCTGCCGGCGGAGAAGATCGCGCGGCTCGGCGTGGCGTTCTGCCCGGAAGAACGCGGCATCTTCGCCAGCCTCGATGTGAAGGAGAATTTGCTGCTGCCGCCGGTGATCCGCAGCGGCGGCATGACGCTGGAGCAGATCTTCGAGCTGTTTCCGAACCTGAAGGAGCGTCTCGGCAGCCAGGGCACCAAGCTGTCCGGCGGCGAGCAGCAGATGCTGGCGATCGCGCGCATCCTGCGCACCGGCGCGCGGTTTTTGATGCTGGATGAGCCGACCGAAGGTCTGGCGCCGGTCATCATTCAGCAAATCGGAAAGATGATCGCGCGGCTGAAGGCGGAAGGCTTTACGATTTTGCTGGTCGAGCAGAACTTCCGCTTCGCATCGACCGTCGCCGACCGCTTCTACATCGTCGAACACGGCAGGATCATCGATACGTTCGCGAACTCTGAACTCCAGGCCAATATGGATAAACTGCATACCTATCTCGGTGTGTAGCGGTTCTCGGCATGCAGCGACGACGCGTCATTCCTGAAGTCAAAATCCGTCCCGAGCCAATCAACTGGATGAACTAAAGTGTATCAAGCCCTATACGCCCAGCTCTTGGTCGGATTGATCAACGGGTCGTTCTACGCGCTGCTCAGTCTTGGGCTGGCCGTGATCTTCGGCATGCTCAACATCATCAACTTCGCGCACGGCGCGCTGTACATGATGGGGGCGTTCGTCGCGTATTTCCTGCTGAACCTCGCGGGCATCAACTACTGGTGGGCGCTGATCCTATCGCCGCTGATCGTCGGGAGCTTCGGGATTTTTCTCGAGCGCACCATGCTGCAATGGCTGACCGGCCTCGATCACCTCTACGGCCTGCTGCTGACGTTCGGCATGGCGCTGATCATCCAGGGCGTGTTCCAGAACTATTTCGGCTCGTCGGGATTGCCCTATGCCATTCCCGACATCCTCAAGGGCGGCGTCAACCTCGGCTTCATGTACCTGCCGATCTATCGCGGCTGGGTCGTGATCTTCTCGCTCGTGGTCTGCATCGCGACCTGGTACACGATCGAGCGCACGCGCTTCGGCTCCTACCTGCGCGCCGCCACCGAGAACCCGACGCTGGTGCGCGCCTTCGGCATCAACGTGCCGCGCATGATCACGCTGACATTCGGCCTCGGCGTCGGTCTTGCCGCACTTGCCGGCGTGCTCTCGGCCCCGATCAACCAGGTGCGTCCGCTGATGGGCGCCGACCTCATCATCGTGGTGTTCGCCGTCGTCGTGATCGGCGGCATGGGCTCGATCATGGGATCGATCATTACCGGCTTCTCGCTCGGCGTGATCGAGGGCCTGACCAAGTATTTCTATCCGGAGGCGTCCAACACCGTGGTCTTCGTGCTGATGGTGCTGGTGCTGCTGGTGAAGCCGACGGGACTGACGGGACGGGCGAATTAACATGACCACAATCACCGACAACGCCGCTCCCGCAACGGGCCGCTCCACCACCGACGAGATGATCGCCTTCGTTGTGATGGCCGCATTGCTGGCCATCGTACCTCTGACGGGGCTTTATCCTTACTTCGTGATGCAGGCGCTGTGCTTTGCGCTGTTCGCCTGCGCCTTCAACCTGCTGATCGGCTACAGCGGCCTGCTGTCATTCGGCCATGCCATGTTCCTCGGCACCGCGGGCTATGTGACCGCCCATGCGCTGAAGGTCTGGGGTGTATCGCCGGAGATCGGCATCGTGCTCGGCGTCATCGGCGCCTGTGCGCTCAGCGTCATAACCGGGCTGATTGCGATCCGCCGCCAGGGCATCTACTTCGCGATGATCACGCTGGCGCTGTCGCAACTCTTGTTCTTCATCTATCTGCAAACCCCGTTCACCCACGGCGAGGACGGCATCCAGGGCATTCCGCAGGGCATGATGTTCGGCTTCCTCGATCTGTCGAACACGACGACGCTTTATTACGTCGTACTCGCGGTGTTCCTGCTTGGGTTCCTGCTGATCTACCGGGCGATCAACTCGCCGTTCGGCGAGGTGCTGAAATCGATCCGGGAGAACGAGCAGCGCGCCATCTCGCTCGGCTACAAGACCGACCAGTACAAGTTCCTGGCCTTTGTCCTGTCCGGCAGTCTGGCCGGCCTTGCCGGCGCCATGAAGGTGTTCGTGGCGCAGAATGCTTCGCTGACCGACGTGCACTGGACCATGTCCGGCGAAGTCGTGCTGATGACGCTGGTCGGCGGCCTCGGCACCGTGTTCGGCCCGGTGGTGGGGGCCTTCGTCATCATCGCCATGCAGCAGTATCTGGCCGGATTCGGCCAATGGGTGACGGTGATCCAGGGCGCGATCTTCGTGATCTGCGTGCTGACCTTCCGCCGCGGCGTCATCGGCGAAATCGCCCACTTCTTCAAGCGATCACTGTAACTGACCAACTGCCACTACAACGGCTCAATTCAGCAAAAAACCAAAGAGAGGAAAATGGCAAGGAAAGCAGCTCTAATCGCCGGCGTTGGAGGAATGTGCGGCGGCAACATGGCGCGCATGCTTCACGACAGCGGCGAATGGGACGTCATTGGCGTATCGCGCGGTGATCCCGAACTGGGCGACTGGGTGCGTCACATCCCGGCCGATCTGCTTGACCGCGACAAGACTATGGCCGGCCTGACAAACGTCGGCGACGTGACCCACATTTTTTACACAGCGCTGCTAACCGGTAAGACGTTCGACGAAGAGAACGACCTGAACACAAGAATGGCCGTGAACTTTCTCGACGCGGCCGTCGCCCGGGCGCCGAAGCTCCAGCATGTGCATGTGCTCGAAGGTGTTAAATGGTATGGCTACCACATGGGTTCCTATAAGACGCCAGCCCGGGAAGATGACCCGCCTTGCGTCCCGTCATATTTCTACGAGGCGCAACATGCCCATGTCCTGAAACTACAGCAAGGCAAGTCTTGGACCTGGTCGACCACCCGCCCCGGCGCGGTCTGTGGCTATGGCAATGGCGCGCGCATCAATTTGATGACGATCATCGCCGCATATGGGACCATCATGAAGGAACTGAATCTTCCGTTCTATTTTCCGGGAGACGAAGAGACGTACAACGCCATTACCTTCGCATCAGACGTCGGCATTCTGAATCGCGCAATGCTGTGGGCTTCCACCGATCCTCGTGCCGCCAATCAGGCGTTTAACATCGGCAACGGCGACTCATATCGCTGGAAATATATGTGGCCGCGCATCGCCAAGGTATTCGACCTCGAACCCGGCCCGGTGAAGAACATGAACCTTGTCGAGTTCATGAGTGACAAGAAAGATCTTTGGAACAAGATCGTCGAACGCAATGGTCTGGTGAAGACCGATCTGTTCCGGCTGGCGCCGTGGAGCTATGCCGATACTGTCTTCCGGCGTAAATGGGATAACATGATCAGCATGGTGAAGGCCTATCAGTTCGGCTTTACTGAAATGATCGACAGTGAAGAGATGATGAAGAACATCATCGGTGATTTCCGCAAGAATCGAATCATCCCATAAACGGCTTCACAGCGGCAATTGAAGCCAATTCGGTCACGGTAACCAATCCAGTCAGATTGATACCTGAAACATAAGGAAGTGGCTTCTCCACCAAGCGCTTTCGCGTACCGTCGTTCGCGGAAGCGCTTGGCAGTTGCCCTTCAGCCGATTGTCGCACGTCTCAACAGACAAGTTCCTGGTTTGAACGCGGATTAACGACCGCGCAGATGTCAATAGCGGCTCAAGAATCTCGGTGGTCAGCACATGACAGGTGGTACGGATTTCAGCAACGACTACATATGCGACGTTCTCGTCGTTGGCTCTGGCGCGGCCGGATTCGCGGCCGCTATTACCGCCCGCAAAGCAGGCCTTAACGTACTTCTCGTCGAGAAAGCCTCGGTCTTCGGCGGCACAACCGCCATCTCTGGCGGGTATGTCTGGATTCCGGGAAACTCGCTTGCAACCAAGGCTGGCATCCGCGATGACCTCGATAACTGTCGCCGTTACCTGAAGGAGGAGCTTGGCAACGACTACGATCAAGCTCTTATCGAGACGTATCTTGTCAACGGCCCGAAGATGATCGATTTCTTCGTCGATGAGATCGGCATTCCATTCGTTACGACCAAGATGCCGGACTACCATCCCGACCAGCCAGGGGCGATGCCAAACGGCCGATCGCTACAGGTCAAGCCTGTCAAAGCCGGCATTCTCGGCGACGAGTTACCGCGCTTACGGCCGCTGCCGCGCGAGTTGTCCCTCTTTGGCATGGGAATTTCGTCGGGCTCGGATCTCAGCCACTTTTACAGGTTTGGCCGCTCGGCGCGATCGACCATGCGGGTGATAACTCTGCTGCTCAAATACGGCTATGACGTGATCCGTCATGGCCGGGGGCAGTCCCTGGTTAATGGCAACGCACTCATCGCCCGTCTCGCAAGCGCACTCCTTAAAATGGGCACACCGATTTGGACATTTTCACCCGCCGACGAACTTATCCTTGAAGATGGACGGATCACGGGTGCGATTGTTAACCGCAACGGCCGCCAGGTCCGCGTTAAAGCACGGCGTGCCGTCATACTTTCGAGTGGCGGCTTTGCACAGAATGTGGAGCGCCGCTCAAAGATCTATTCGCACCCCGCCCTCGCCGACGATCATATTTCACTCACCGCTTCCGGGAATGTCGGTGATGGCGCACGGATGGCAGAAAGCGCGGGGGGCTACGTCGCATCTGACATTCCAAACTCCGGCGCCTGGATGCCAGTTTCACGAGTGCCACGTCCTGATGGAACTTGGGGAGCAATCATTCATTCGGTCAACCAAGGGAAGCCCGGCATGATCGCGGTATTGCGCAACGGTCGGCGCTTTACAGACGAGAGTATCTCCTATCATGATTTCGTCGAGCGCCTCATTTCAGACCCGGCAAGCGGACACCCAGCCGGAGCTTTTCTTATCTGCGATCACATTGCCTTTGCAAAATATGGCCTTGGCTACGCAAAGCCGTTTCTGCCAACGCGCACGTTGACCGATGCGGGGTATCTCTACAAAGCAGATACAATCACGGCACTCGCCGCCCAGATCGGAATTGATCCCGCTGCTCTCAACCAGACTGTGACGGAATACAATCGCCATGCGGCCAAAGGTGAGGATCCTGAATTCTCCAAAGGCAAAAGCGTCTACGGTCACTATCTGGGCGATATGAGCAACCCGCTCAATCCCAATGTGGCACCGCTTGCCGAAGGTCCATTTTACGCGGTGTGGATGTATGCAGGGGACATAGGAAACTTTGCCGGCCTTAAAACAGATCAACACGCGCGCGTCATTCGCAAAGACGGGACGGCTATTCCGGGACTGTTCGCAGTCGGTAATGACATGGCGAGCGTTTTTCGCGGGCGCTATCCCGGTGGCGGTGCGCTGATCGGTCCCGCCATGACCTTCGGCTTTACCGCCGCACGATTTATCGCGGAGGAATTGAACTAACCGGATTTTTGATCGCACAAAGAGCTCGAGTAAAATTCCCCTACTTTCTGGCCTTGTCCTACTTACGATTAGAGGCAACTATAGCGACGCGCGGCGGCGCACAGCCGATGTTCCTGGGTGTCGAACAGAGCCTTACAAGATGTTGCTAGAGTCGGGTTGGCAGGTGATGGAGCAAGATTTTGAAGCACTCCGCGTCGCGGTCGAATTGAGAGCCCATCCGTAGCCTAAAAACGAAGACGCGACGAGCCGCACTCGTTGCATCTTGTTAGGCCGCCGCGTTCGGGAAGCGGTATTCCTTGAACTGGTCGCGCAAAGCCGTCTTCAGGATCTTGCCCGTCGCAGTGTGGGGAATCGCATCGACGAACTGGACATCGTCCGGCATCCACCACTTCGCAATCTTGCCGTCCATGAACTGAAGCAGTTCGTCCTTGGTGACAGTCTGCTCGGGCTTCATCTGTACGATCAGTAGCGGCCGCTCGTCCCATTTTGGATGAAACACGCCGATGACGGCGGCTTCCGCCACCTTGGGATGGCCGACCGCGAGATTTTCCAGATCGATCGAGGAAATCCATTCGCCGCCGGATTTGATGACGTCCTTCGAGCGGTCGGTGATCCGCATATAGGCGTCCTTGTCCACGGTGGCGACGTCGCCGGTGTCGAAGTATCCGTCCTCGTCGAGGATGTCGCCCTCGATGCGGAAATAGGCCTTCGCAATCGCCGGGCCGCGCACCTTGAGCCGGCCGAAGCTCTTGCCGTCCCACGGCACTTTCGCGCCGGCGTCGTCGGTGATCTTCATCTGCACCCCGAAAGCCGGGAAGCCCTGCGTCGCCAGCACGTCGAGCGTTTCCTCGACACCGACATGGTCGAACGGCGGCTTTAGCGCGGCAAGCGTGCCGAGCGGCGACATCTCGGTCATGCCCCAGGCGTGGCGCGCTTCGGCGCCCATGTCGATGAAGGCCTTGATCATTGAGCGCGGCATCGCCGAGCCGCCGCAGATCACCATCTTCAGATCGGGCAGCGTGAGTTTCTCCTTCGCCATATGCTGGAGCAGCATCAGCCAGACCGTTGGCACGCCGGCGGTATGCGTCACCTTCTCGGTCGACAGCAGCTCATAGACCGATGCGCCGTCGAGTTTCGCACCGGGCATCACCAGCTTGGTGCCGACCATGGGCGCGGAGAAGGCGAGGCCCCAGCTATTGGCGTGGAACAGCGGCACGACCGGCAACATCGTATCTCTGGCGCGGGTGCCAAGGGCGTCCGGGCCGCTCGCGATCAGCGCGTGCAGCACGTTGGAGCGGTGCGAATAGAGCACGCCCTTCGGATCGCCTGTGGTGCCCGACGTGTAGCACATCGCGGCGGCGGTATTTTCGTCGAAGGTCTTCCATTGGAAATCGCCATCGGCCTCGTTCAGCCACTCCTCATAGGCGACGGCGTTCTTCAGTGTCGTCTGCGGCATGTGCGCGCCGTCGGTCAGGATGATGAAGCGCTCGACGCTCGGCAGCTTGTCGGCGAGCTTTTCCAGGATCGGCACGAACGTGAGGTCCGTGATCATCACCTTGTCCTGCGCGTGGTTGACGATCCATGCGATCTGTTCCGGGAACAGGCGCGGATTGACCGTGTGGCAGATGGCGCCGATGCCCATGATGCCGTACCAGCATTCGAGATGGCGCGCGGTGTTCCACGCGATGGTGGCGACGCGGTCGCCGATCTTGACGCCGGCCTTATCGAGTTGCCGGCTGACCTTCAGCGCGCGTTTGTGAATCTGCGCGTAAGTGGTCCGGACGATCGGGCCTTCGACGGAGCGGCTGACGATTTCCTGGTTACCGTGGACCTGTGCGGCGTGTTCAATGATCCGGTGGCAAAGCAAAGGCCAGTCTTGCATCAAGCCGAGCATCGAGAATTTCCCCATTAAGTATTCTAAGTCCGGGCGTTTGGGCGCCGGTGTCCAGCATGAAATTTAGCGTGCGGATGGCCCGCCGCAAATGGCATTATAGGCGAATTGCCTGCGGCAAACTGACGATGGTGACAGCGATTGCGCTTGTTTTATGGGCATCGCCTGTGCCGGCGGAGACGCGCAGCAACAATCCGTTCGGCAATCTGTTTCAGGATTTCGGTGCACCGCGTCTCCAAGGCCAAACCGTTGGCCGGTATTTGCCGAAGCCGCGCCCGGGGCATCCGGTGGTCCCGGATCGAGTGTTGCCGCGCGCATGGCCGTGGAAGCCTTCGGCGGCGAAGTGATCGGCCGGTGTCGAGCTCGGGCGCTTCGACCGAAGCAGAAAAGATATTTGGCAATATCCGGCGTGAGCAGTTTCGGGAGGGACCGGGATACCGCCCCCGCTTCACAACCAAATTGATTGCATCAGGATTAATTTCTCACATATTATGCGGCTATGAACAACCAACAAGCAAACCGTCGGCGGCTCGCTTCCGGGCTGCTACAAGCGGGCCGGCAATGGCGGCGGCTGGCGGAAGCCGCGCTCGCGGCCGACCATATTTCCGAAGCCTGCGCCTCTCCTCTTATCTGGCTGAGGCGGCTGGGCGGCGGCGTGCGGCAGGTGACCCTGGCGGCGCACGTGGGCATCGAAGGCACCTCCCTCGTCCGTTTGCTGGACCAGCTCTGCGAAGCCGGGCTCGTGGTGCGCCGGGACGATTTGGAGGACCGCCGCGCCAAGACCCTGTGGCTCACCGAGGCGGGAGAGCAGCTCACGGAGCGCATCGAGCGCACCATCGCTAAGCTGCAGTCGCGTGTCTTGGCGGAGGTCAGTGAGGCGGACGTCGAGGCAACCCTGCGGGTGCTGGACACCATCGAGCGGGCCCACACCCGCCTGCAGCAGGGTCCCTCCCTCCTCGAAGCTTTCCCGGAGGCGGGCCGGTGAAACTTCCCTCGGCGCGCGACTGGCTATTCTCCACCAAGGCCTTCACCGCCGCCATGCTGGCGCTCTACGTGGCCCTGGCCATGGACCTGCCGCGCCCCTATTGGGCCATGACCACGGTCTATGTGGTGTCCCACCCGCTCACCGGCGCCACTACCTCCAAGGCGCTCTATCGCATGCTCGGTACCCTCATCGGCGCCACCGGCGCGGTGGTGCTCGTGCCGACGTTCGTGAGCGCCCCCGAGCTTCTGAGCATCGCCGTCGCCGCCTGGATCGGGGGGCTCCTCTACCTTGCCCTACTCGATCGCACGCCCCGCAGCTACGTGTTCATGCTGGCGGCCTACACTCTGCCCATCATCGCTTTGCCGACGGTCACCGCGCCGGAGACCATCTTCGACGTGGCTCTCGCTCGCAGCGAAGAGATCATCCTCGGGATCCTGTGCGCGAGCCTTGTAGGCGCGGTCGTGTTCCCGGTGAGCGTCGGGCCGGCCTTCTCCGCCCGCATCGGCGGCTGGCTGCGCGATGCCGGCGCCTGGGCCGGCGAGGTGCTGCGTGGCGAGGTGACGGATGAGGCCGTGCCCCTGGTCCGACAGAAGCTCGCCGCGGACGTCGCGGCGCTCGACGCGCTCATCACGCAACTGGCACACGATCCCGAGGCGCGCGCCTTCGCCCGCGAAGCCGGAGAGCTCCGCGGACGCCTGCTGCTGCTCCTGCCCGTACTGTCCTCCCTCAACGACCGGATGCGCGCGATCACCCGCGAGGTGGCGATGGGCAGCGCGCAGGACGATCTTGTCGCCCTCGCCCGCGAAATCGCGGACTGGATCGGGGGCGCTCCCGACACGCCGGAGCGGTTGCGCGCACGGATCGCTGAGCTAACCCCGGATCCCGGCGCCCTCAATGACTGGCCCAGCCTCCTTTATGCGAACCTCTGCGCCCGCCTCAAGGAGTTTGTCGATCTCTGGCAGGACTGCCTCGCGTTACGGCGGCAGATGGCTGGAGACCCTGCTGCGGGACACTGGCTGCCGGTGCTGCACCACCGCCCCGTTATCGGCACCGCGCGCCACCATGATCACGGCCTGCTGCTATTCTCCACCGCTTCCGCCGCGCTCGCGACCCTGACGGCGAGCCTAATCTGGATCGCGAGCGGATGGCCCGGCGGCGCCAATTTCGTGGCCATGGCGGCCGTCGCCTGCTGCTTCTTCGGCGCCCAGGACCGGCCAGCCCCGTTCCTCTGGATGATGGTGGTCTGGGGCACCACGGCCCAGCTGATCGCCGGGGTCCTTCTGTTCACGGTGGTGCCCCGGGTCCACGATTTCGCGATGCTCGTGCTGGTGCTCGCGCTGCCGTTCCTGCTGGTTGGGGCGCTCATTCCCCGCCCGGAACTTGGCCTCGTCACCCTCCTGCTCGCCGCGGCCGGAGCAGGCTCCCTCTCGGTCCAGAGCCACTACAATGCGGATTTCACCGTTTATGTGAATGAAAGCCTGGCGGTGATCGGCGGCTTCCTGTTCGCCTGGATCTGGGCGTTGGCGACCAAACCCTTCGGCGCCGAGATCACCGCCCGCCGCCTCGTGCGCTCCGGCTGGGCGGACCTTGCCGCCTGCGCCGCCGGCAGCCGCCTACAGGACCACCGTGTGCTCGTAAGCCGCATCTTCGACCATCTCGGTCAGCTGGTGCCCCGCCTTGCGGCCGGCGCCATCGACAATGACCTCGCCACGGATGGGCTGAGGGACCTGCGCACCGGCTACAATATCCTCGATCTTCAGCGTGACCGCCGGGCGCTGCGTGGTGCCGCGAAGGACACCATCAATGCCGTCCTCACCGGAGTGGCGGGGCATTTCCGGGCGCAGGCCAAGGCCGGCGCCGCCTTGCCCCCGCCTGTCCCGCTGCTGGATCAGGTGGACCACGCCATCGCCGCCGTGCTGGCGCGTCGCGAGGGGCTGGCCGCGGACAATGCCCTGCAGGCGCTGGTGGGTCTCAGGCAAGCCCTGTTCCCCCGTGCGGCAGCGCCCATCCTCCCGCCGGTGGCAGCCGTCGGCGCCCCGCCCTTGCGCGCGGCCGAATGAGAGGCCCGAGGAGACCCCAGATGCCTGCGGAAATCGACATTTTCGGCGTCTACTTGCCGACTTTTCTCCTCCTCGCGCTCGCCGCCATGGCGGTCACGCGGCTCATTTCCCGTGTCATCACACGCGCCGGGCTCGGCCGGCTCATCTGGCACCGGGCGCTGTTCGACCTCGCCCTGTTCGTCCTCGTGACCGGCGCGGGCTATTTCCTTCTTGAACGGATCACATGATGAAGATCGACGTCGCGAAATGGAGCCGCGCCTGCGTGACCCTCGGCGTGCTGGCGGGTGCGCTGCTCGTGGGCCGCGCGCTCTGGGACACCTACATGAACGCCCCCTGGACGCGGGATGCGCGCGTGCGCGCCGACGTGGTCGGCATCGCCCCAGATGTATCGGGGCTGGTGAGCGAAGTCCTGGTGCGTGACAACGCTACCGTGAAGAAGGGCGACGTCCTGTTCCGGGTAGATCGCGAGCGCTTCGCTCTAGCCCTGAAGCAGGCGGAGGCTGCGGTCGAGGGCCGTGCCGCGACACTAGAGCAGGCGAAGCGCGACCTCGCGCGCTACGTCCAGCTGCGCGAGCGGCAGGTGGTCTCGCCGCAAAATGCCGAGCAGGCCCAGACCAGCCAGACCCAGGCCGACGCCGCCTGGCGGCAGGCGGTGAATGAGCGCGACCTCGCCCACCTCAACCTCGAGCGCTCGGAAATCAAGGCGCCGGCCAACGGCATCGTCACGAATCTGGAGCTGCGGCGGGGCAATTATGTCTCCACCGGCAAGGCTGTCGTGGCGCTGGTGGACACGGATTCGCTCCGGGTCGAGGGTTATTTCGAGGAAACCAAGCTACCGCGCATCCATGTAGGGGATCCCGTCACGATCAGGCTGATGGGGGAGCCGACCCTGCTTCGCGGTCGCGTGCAGAGCGTCGCGGCCGCCATCGAGGATCGCGAGCGCGTCGCCGGCACCGGCCTCCTCGCCAACATCAACCCCACCTTCAACTGGGTGCGCCTTGCCCAGCGCGTGCCCGTGCGCATCGCCCTGGAGGAGGTGCCGCCCGACATCCGTCTCGTGGCCGGGCTCACCGCCACCGTGAAGATTCAGCCCGTCTCCCCTGCGGCCGGAAAGACCGCGCGCCCGGACGAGCCGGATGCCCGGACGCCGCAACGTTGATGGGTGTTGGCAGGCGTCAAGATCCGCCCGGTAACACATGAAGGCGCTAAGACCGATGCGACATTCGCAACATACCGACAGCTATATTCTGTACCTTGTGTACGAAGCCGATGCGAGTATCTTCATTGCCAAAATTTGCAGCACAGCTCACATATCGCTGCGTACTTTTTGCAGGTGGCGCAAGCGTTGGGCGGTGGCAGCGGTCAGATTGCGGATGCCCCCCGCATGCTCGCCGGCGAAAACTTCCGAGCCGATGCGCGGCGCGTCAACGGGCCCCTTCGCTTTCGTTCACGGCACGCGTTAGAGCGTTTTCCGCTCAACTTGGTTCATATCCTGCGACGGCGAAGTAGTTCGCCGCGTGTGTCGGCGTGACGACCGGGAGCGGCGCTCCGATCTTCGTCCATAGCCCCTCCTGTGTTCGCTCAGCGGCTTTGCGCAGGTGGGCTTTCAATTGGGAGAAGGCCTTTTCGATAGGGTTGAAGTCGGGACTGTAGGGCGGCAGATAGCGCAGCTCAGCGCCGACCTCCTCGATGGCCGTTCGCACGGCGGCGCCCTTGTGGGAGCCGAGATTATCCATCACCACGATGTCTCCTGTTCGCAGCGTCGGCACGAGGACCTGTTCGATATACGCCTCGAACGCTTCACCGTTGATGGGGCCATCAAGCACGAGCGGCGCGACGATGCCCGCCCTACGCAGGCCCGCGACGAAGGTCGTCGTTTTCCAGTGCCCGTGCGGCACGCCCATGCGCAATCGCTCGCCCCGCGCGCAGCGGCCTCGGCGACGCGCCATGTTGGTCGAGGTCCAGGTCTCGTCGATGAAGACGAGGCGTTCGGGGTCGAGATCGAGTTGCGTATCGAACCAGTCCTGTCGGCGCTTCAGAACGTCTGGCCGATCCTGCTCTGTGGCGTGCGCAGTCTTTTTTTCCATGTAATCCCGTGCCGGGCGAAGAACCGCCACAGCGTACCGATGGCGAACCGGTGACCGCGCGCGGCAAGTTCGCCCTGCAATTCGACGAGGGTAATGTCGCGTGTCTCGGCGACGATCCCCAGAATGAGATCGCGCTCGGCCTCGATGCGCTGCGAACGGCGGTCGCCGCCCTGCGGCTTGGCGCGTGGCGTCCCCGTATGGCGGGCGAGCGAGCACCAGCGAATGGCGCTCGCGCCACTCCGACGCCGAACCGTTCGGCTGCCTGCCGGCGCGACAGGCCGCCCTCGACGGCCGCCACGACGCGCTTACGAAGGTCGAGAGAGAGGGGCTTGGTCATCGAGAGACTGGCCTCCTTCCGCCAGCCTCCATGTTGAATCAGGCGAACGCCGATTCGGGAATCCCCAGACGATTCAATCCGAAGGGAAACCGCTCTAGCCGCCAATAGGCCCGCAGAATCTTCAGAAGCTGTGGCGAGAGCATGACGTAACGGTCCCTGCCGCCTTTGCCTTGCTCGACCCGGATTACCATCCGCTGGCTGTCGATATCCGCGACCTTGAGGAAAACCACCTCCGACACGCGCAATCCGGTGGCATAGACTGTCGTCAACGCTATGCGGCTCTTTAGGCTCGGAATCGCCTCCAGAAAGCTCACCACCTCGTCGGCACCCAGCACGACCGGCAGCTTGCGTGGCTCCCGCGCATAGGCGATGCGCTCCGGTATCGTGCTGTGACCGAGCGTCACGCCGTAGAAAAAGCGCAACGCACAGACGATCTGGTTGAGGGCCGGCCATGAGATCCCCGTCGCCACCAGATGAACCTGGAATGCGTGGACATCCTCCAAGCCCAGATGGTCGGGCGATCGGCCAAAATATCGGCTGAACTTCGATACCGCGTTGAGATATGATCGCTGCGTCGCCGGCGACAAATTGCGGACCGTCATGTCCTCGATCATGCGTCGGCGGAGAGGGCTCACCTGGGCCATCGGAAACCTCCTGTCTGAAGGGTTGGGCTCTGAAAACCCTCGATCCTCGCAGACAGGTGGCCGTTACTACTCTCCTCAAATGCCGCGCCAGCGGCTTCGTTCAATCCCCAGACGATTCAATCCGAAGGGAAACCGCTCTAACAGACGATCATGTATGTTGTCTCGCATTGGAAATCACCGTGCGCAAGGCCAACACTGCGTTCCAAAGGCACCCGGTTTCGTCAACTGGAAACCGACGATTTGTTTAGCGTTGTCTGCGCCTCCACGGAGGCGGATTGGAGAAATTGCTGTCGAGGAAGTCAAGAAACGCGCGCACACGGGAACTGACGTGCCGCCGGCTTTGATACACCGCATAAATCGGGTCTTCGTCCGGACATTGATGGCGCGGAAAAAGCTCAATCAACTGACCGCTTCTCAGGTCATCGGCGATCTGCATCTCCGTAAGCCGAACAATGCCGAGCCCTGCCCGAGCCAGTTCTCGCACCATCGATGCCTGATTGGTCACAATATTGCCCTGTACCGGCAACTGCCTTGATGAAGGGGCACTGTCTTTGACGAACCATGTGCTGGCGCTGATGCTGGGAAGAAAATTGATACAGTTGCGGTGCACAAGATCATTGGGATGCGCGGGCTTGCCGTGCTCGGCGATGTAAGCCGGCGATGCACAGATGATCCATCGCGTACTCGAAAAGCGTCGTGAGACGTGTGACGAATCCTTCAGATGTCCGACATGGATTGCAACGTCCATCCCGTCGTCGAGAAGATTACCCGGATCGATCCGAAGCTGGATTTCGACCTGAAGCGCGGGGTGAAGGCGACAAAATGCCTGCATCTGCGGTGCCAAAGCGGCGGTCGCGAAGATGGGAATACATCTCACACGCAAGGTATCTTGTATTGCCTTGTTGGCGAAAGCCGCGGCATCAGCTGCTTCTACGGCCTCGATTGCGTCTATTGCAGCGCGATAAAACGCCTCGCCTTCGGGAGTGAGCACGTTCTCCCGGTGGGTGCGTCGAAAAAGAAGCACTCCCAACCGATCTTCGATACGCGCGATCAATTTGCTGTCAGCCGACGGCGTCAGCCCCAGATTGCGAGC
>CAZQMD010000023.1:0-30997 GCA_964594185.1 uncultured Afipia sp.
AGCGTTGCTGACAATCTGCGGCTCGGCAGTTACCTGCATCGCGGCAGACCGGACCGCGACAGCCCGCTGGAATTCGTGTTCAAGCTGTTTCCCCGGCTGGAAGAGCGATTATCACAGCGCGCGGCCACGCTGTCCGGTGGCGAGCAGCAGATGCTCGCGATTGCGCGCGCCTTGATGACAAGACCGCGTCTTCTGATGCTGGATGAGCCGTCGCAGGGCATCATGCCCAAGCTGGTCGATGAAATTTTTCAGGCGGTGCAGCAGATCCGCGCCAATGGCGTGACCATACTGCTGGTCGAACAGCGCCTGTCGGAAAGTCTTGAGATTTCCGACCGCGCCTATGTGCTGCAGACCGGCAAGGTGGTGATGAGTGGGCCCGCAGCCGACATCAAAGCCAATCCGGAAGTGCGGCGTATTTATCTAGGCATGTGAGGCGATCAGCGCCTTCAATACATCGTCCGGCCGCTCCGCTGTCAGCATGTGACCTGCGCCCGGCAGCACCACGGACTTCGATCCCACAATCGCGGACGCAAGCTGTTTGCCGGATTTGAGCGGAGTCATCATGTCCCGCTCGCCGAGAATGAGCGTGGTGGGCGCGGTGACTTTCGCCGCGGCGTCGATCGCGGTCCTGTAATCATTGCAGGCGGCAAGATCGTTATGGAGCACGCCGGGCGCATCGCGTTCGAGCACCCGCATGCCGCCGCCGAGCATCCACAGGCCCGGCGCCTGCGAGCCGCCGAGCGTTGCACCGAAGCCGAAGCCCCAGATCGACACCATGTCGATGGCGTCGTGGTTGTTGTCCTTGGCTGCATTGAGCAGGTCAGGGGATACCGGCATCGCCCCGCCGACGCCGATCAGCGACAGCGCGGAAATCTTGTCCGGATAGCGTGACGCGGCATCGAGTGCGATCAGCGAGCCCATGGAATGACCGACAAGACCCGCTTTCTTCGCGCCGGCGGACTCGATCAGCTTGATGGTCCAGTCCGCCATGCCGGGGATGGTCGGGATCAGCGCGCCCTTGGACTTTCCATGTCCGGGAAGATCCGGCGCCAGCACGGTATAGCCGTGATGGGAAAACCATCGGCTGAACAGCGCCCACATCGAATGATCGAAACCCGCGCCGTGCAGGAAAATCACCAGCGGCAATTCCGGATTGAAAGGCTTGCCGCCCGTTGTCGCGAAAATATCAGCGCCGTCCACAGTCAAAATCATGTCTCAAGCCTTCTGTGAAAAGCGCAGCGCCTGGCCAAGGTCGCCGATGATGTCCTCGGCCGCTTCGATGCCGATGGAGAGTCGGATCAGCTCTTCGCCGATGCCTGCGGTCTTCAACTGTTCCGCGTTCATCTGCTGATGCGTGGTGCTCGCGGGGTGGATGACCAACGTCTTGGCATCGCCGACATTGGCGAGGTGGCTGGCGAGTTTCAGCGCTTCAATGAACTTGCGTCCGGCGTCGCGTCCGCCCTTGATGCCGAACGTGATGATCGAACCCGCGCCGCGGGGCAGCAGCTTTTTGGCAAGCTCGTGATCGGGGTGGTTGTCGAGCGAGGGATGCGTCACCCACTCGACGGCCTTGTTCGATTTCAGAAATTCCACAACAGCAGCCGCATTCTCAACATGGCGCTGCATGCGAACATGCAAGGTTTCAACACCCTGCAGGATCTGGAAGGCGTTGGTCGGTGACAGGCAGGCGCCAAAATCGCGCAGGCCTTCGGCGCGGGCGCGCATGATGAAAGCCTGCGGTCCGAATTCTTCTGCGAAGACGATGCCGTGATAACCCGCATAAGGTGTAGTCAGGGTCGGAAATTTGCTGGATTTCTCCCAGTCGAAATGTCCGCCGTCGACAATCACGCCGCCGATGGCGATGCCATGACCGCCGATCCACTTGGTGATCGAGTTCATGACAATGTCTGCACCCATCTCAATCGGACGGGCGAGGTAGGGAGTGGCAAACGTATTGTCGATCAGCAGCGGAATGCCTGCGTCATGCGCGACTTTCGACACCGCTGGAATGTCCAGCACTTCGAGGCCGGGATTGCCAATGGTTTCGCCGATCACAAGCTTGGTGTTCGGCTGGATCGCTGCCTTGATGCCGTCGAGGTCGCGCGGCTTCACAAAGGTTGTCGTGATGCCGAAACGCGGGAGGGTATGAGTCAAAAGATTGATGGTGCCGCCATAGAGCGACGCGGAGGCGACGATGTGATCGCCGGCGTTGAGAAGGGTCGCGATGGCCAGATGCAGCGCCGCCATGCCGCTGGCGGTGCAGACTGCGCCAACGCCGTTTTCCAGTGCCGCAAGGCGCTCTTCGAGCACGGCAATGGTCGGGTTTGAAATGCGCGTGTAGATGTGGCCAGCGCGCTCAAGGTTGAACAGCGCTGCTGCATGATCGGCGTCCTGAAAGACGTAGGACGTCGTCTGATAAATCGGCACGGCGCGGGAGCCGGTGACGGGGTCCGGATGCTGGCCCGCATGCAGGCTGAGCGTGTCGAATGCGGGAGGTTTGGGCGCTGCCATTTAATGTCTCTGTCTGTTTGCGCGTATTTCGGCGCGAGCGGGGTATCTTTCACGCGCAGCCGGTGATTGCAAGATCACGTCCCTTTGCGGGGATCAATCGGTGTAATCGCGCCGAGCCCGAGGATGGTTTCGAGCAATTTTCCACCGGCCAGCGCACGCGCCTCGCCGCGGGGCGGCGCAACGATCTGCAACCCCACCGGCAGGTTCTCGCGGGTGAAACCGCAAGGGATCGACAGGCCGGGGCAACAGGCAATGGTAATCGCGGAGACAATGGCGAGCCAGCCCACGTAATTGTCGAACTTCACGCCATTACATTCGGCGAGATAGCGCTGCTCGACCGGGAACGGTGCGACAATGGTGGTCGGGCACAGCAGGAGATCGTAGGTTTCGAAAAAGGTGATGGCGCGGTTCATCAGGGCCACGCGCTGCGCTTCGGCCCGCTCGATGTCGGCGAGCGTCAGCTTGAGGCCTTCCTCGATGTTCCAGATCACCTCTGGCTTCAACTGGTCGCGGTGCGACTTGAGCAGCTTGCCCTTGGTCAGCACATAGTCATAGGCGCGCAGCACATGGGCGCATTCCACAGCTTCCTTGAAATCGGGATGCGCTTCTTCGACAATCACGCCGGCTTCGGCAAAGCGCTGCGCGGCCTTGCGGGTGATCTCGGCGACTTCTGGATCGACCGGAGAAATACCGAGCGTGGCGGAATAGGCGATGCGTTTCGGCTTCGTGCCGGAGCGGGCCGCTGACAGAAACGACGTCGGCAATCGCGGCAGCGACAGCGCGTCGCCAATATGTTCGCCGGACATGGCGTCCAGCATCAGGGCGAGGTCTTCGACGTTGCGCGCCATCGGCCCATCGGCGCTGAGTGTGCGGTCGACCTTTGCCGCCTGCGAATGAGCTACGCGTCCGATGCTGGGACGCATGCCGGTCACGCCGCAGAAACTGGCGGGATTGCGTAGTGAGCCGCCGACGTCGGTGCCATGAGCCAGCCATGCCGTGCCGCTGGCAAGCGCAGCTGCCGCGCCGCCGGATGAGCCGGACGCCGAGCGGGACAGATTCCAAGGATTGAGCGTTGCGCCGAACACTTCGTTGAAGGTCTGCGCGCCCGCACCGAATTCCGGCGTGTTGGATTTTGCGTAAACGATGGCGCCGTTGGTTTCGAGGTTTTCGACCACGATGTTGGATTTGGCCGCGACAACATCCTTGAAGATCGGTGAGCCTTGCGTGGTCCGCACACCGGCAACGTCGGTCAGGTCCTTGATGGGCACCGGCATACCGGCGAGCAGGCCGCGCTCGGCGACCGGCTTTTTCATCAACTTGTCGGCGTGGTCGCGGGCGCGGTCGAAGCAGAGAATGGGGAGGGCGTTGACCTCGCCGTCGACTTTACGAATTCTGGCTTCCAGCGCGTCGAGCAGGTCGTGAGGCGTAATCTCGTTCTTGCGCAGCCGCTCGACGACATTGCAGGCCGTTGCCTGCACGAGTTCTTCACTGGATCCCACGAAATTGCCTCCCGTTTGTTGGCTTCTTTGACGCCAATATAACGGGAGGCTTTCGAATGGCGAGGCGAAATTAAGCGAATTCCGCCTTGCTCGATCAGATCACGTCAGCGTGGAGCGCAGATCAGCGCTTGATGCTGGAGGCTTCGCCGTCCTGCACCTCACCGAACAATTCCCAGCGCTCGCCCTTGAACCGCATGAGCTGCAATTGCTCGATGGGGGAGAAGTCGGTCGCGCTGGTCTTGATCAGGACGCCCGGCAGGAGACCGCCTTGCTGGATGCCGCCTATGCTGGCCGCCTGCTTCATGACGTTTTCGCGGGTGAGATTGTCGCCGCATTGTTTCAGCACAACGGCCATGGTCTGCGCCATGTTGTAGCCGGTGAGTGCCGAACTGTCCGCGACATTGGCATCGGGGACGTACTTGGCGAGAAACGCCTTGTATTCCTTCATGCCGGGATCGTTGTCCCACTGCGGATCGGACGTATCCTTGGCATAGGCTGCGGAAATTACGCCCTGCGAGTTATCGAATCCGGCAGGCTTCATCACCGTTGCGGTCGATGCGCTGACGTTCGAAATGATCATCACCGGCTTCCAGGCGAGTTCACCGACCTTCTTGATGGTCTGCGCGCCGAACTTAGGTGTGGTGAAGATCAGCAGCACATCGGGATTGAGGGCTTTGAGCTTCACGATATGCGAATCGATCGTCGGTTCGGACAGTTCGTAGCTTTCCTCGGCAACAATCATGGACGACTTCTTGCCGCCAAGACCGTCCTGCACGCCCTTCAGGTAATCCTTGCCGAAGTCGTCGTTCTGATAGAGCACGGCAACCTTCGCGGTCGGCTTCTCCTTCAGAAGATACTTCGCATAGATGCGCGCTTCGCTCTGGTAGCTCGGCAGCCAGCCCATGGTCCACGGGAACGACGCCGGATCGTTCCACTTGGTCGCGCCGGTGGCGAGGAACAGGTGCGGCGTCTTCTTTGCGTTCATGTATTTGTGGATCGCCGAATTGGACGGCGTTCCGAGTGCGCCGAATACCAGCAGCACCTCGTCGCTTTCGACGAGCTTGCGGGTCTGCTCCACAGCCTTGGGCGGGCTGTAGGCGTCGTCATAGGAAATGAAGTTGACTTTGCGGCCGTTGATACCGCCGTCGTCATTCACCTTCTTGAAGTAGCCTTCCATCGCTTTGCCGACGACGCCATAGGCGGAAGCAGGACCGCTGTAGGGAATGATGTTGCCGATCTTGATTTCGGTATCGGTTGCTCCGGTATCGTATTTCTTCTGGGCCATCGCGGTGCCGGTCGCCGCGATGAGAAATCCCGCGGCAACGGCGACGTGCAGCGATTTCGACAAATGCATTCAGTTTCTCCCTATTGGTTTATCGCAGCGAGCGCTTATGCGCGCTTCGCCTTATCTTTTTCGTTCTGCGCCATGATAGCGTCACGTGCAGTTTTCCAGTCCGCGTCGCTCCAGTCGCGCAACTGGTAGAAGTTGCCACCCATGGCAAGCGCCTGCGCGCCGTCCATGGCGATGGTCTCGCCATTAATCCAGTCGCAGCCCCCGGAAATCAAGAAGGTCGCGAGATTCTCCAGTTCCTCCATGCGCCCGACGCGGCCCATCGGATTCATGGCGATGGTTCGTGCGCCGGCCTCATCGCCGGGCTTGATGCGCTTGCTCATACCTTCGGTCGGGATTTCTCCCGGTGCGATGGTATTGAGGCGAATTCCGTAGCGGCCCCATTCGGTCGCCAGCGACATGGTCATGGCGTGGATTGCGGACTTGCTCATGGCTGACGGAACTACATAGGGGCTGCCGTTGCGCACCCATGTCACTGTGATCGACACGACATTGCCGCGGTGGCCGCCGGCGATCCAGCGCTTGCCGACTGCGTGCGTGACGTAGAACGTGCCGTGCATCACAATATTGGCGACAGCGTCAAAGCCGCGCGGCGTCAGGTCCTGCGTGCGCGAAATGAAGTTGCCCGCGGCGTTGTTGATCAGGTCGGTGAGGGGGCCGCCCTTGAAAGCATCCTCGATCATGGCGTCGACCGCAGCGGCGTCGCGAATGTCGACGCCATGGGCTGTCACCTTGCCGCCGTGCAGTTTCATCAGTTCCGCAGCGGTTTCCTCGCAGACGCCCTTGCGGCGGCCGCAAATATGGATTTCCGCTCCGAGGCTTAGGAACTTTGCGGCCATGGCCTTGCCAAGTCCTGTGCCGCCGCCGGTCACCAGGATTTTGCGGCCCGCGAGAAGACGGTCTGTGAACATTGTGAAACCCTCCCTGATCTGTTTTTCTTCATTAGTTAGTTGATTAATTAAAACAGCATGATCTAATCCTGTAAAGAGAAGAGATCAGAACAATAAGGGAGAACGCCATGTCCGCCGCCAACGATCGCATTACGGTTGCGCTGTCAGACGGGGTCGCCGACGTCCGGCTGGTCCGCGCCGACAAGATGAATGCGCTGGATGCGGCCATGTTCAATGCGCTGGTGGATACAGCAGCTCAGCTCCGGAACGAGAAAGGCCTGCGCGCGGTGGTGCTGTCCGGCGAGGGGCGCGCGTTCTGCGCCGGTCTCGATATGGGGCGCTTTGCCGCAATGGGCGACGGCTCCAGCGATCTGCGCGATCTCGCCAAGCGCACGCATGGCCTGACCAATCATTCGCAGCAGGCGGTGTGGGGCTGGCGGGAGGTGCCCGTGCCGGTGATCGCGGCCGTGCATGGCGTGGCATTCGGCGGCGGCTTTCAGCTCGCGCTCGGCGCCGACATGCGTTACCTCGCGCCGGACGCGCGCATGTCGATCATGGAAATCAAATGGGGGCTGGTGCCGGATATGGCAGGCACTCCCATTCTCGCCAGCCTGGTCCGCGACGACATCCTGCGCGATCTGACTTTTACCGGTCGGATTTTCTCGGCGCAGGAGGCCATGAGCTACGGCCTTGCGACGCGGATTTGCGACGATCCCCGCGCCGCGGCGCTGGAGGTGGCGCGCGAAATCGCGGGCAAGAGCCCGGATGCCGTCCGCGCGATCAAGCGGATGCTGAACAACCTGTCCATGCAAAATCCCGGACCGGCGTTGCTGGCGGAATCGGTCGAGCAGATGAAGCTGATGGGTTCACCCAACCAGACCGAATCCGTGCGTGCCAATATCGAGAAGCGAGCGCCGAAATTCGCCGACGGCTCGAACTGAGCCCGCGTCGCAATGTCGGTGGAACGTCAGACGGGAATCGTCAGCGGCGATCGCCGCAAGACGCGTGATGAGATGAATGACCGGGCGCGCCTGATTGCAGGCGGGCTTGTGGCGCTCGGCGTCAAGCAGGGCGACAGCGTTGGCATCCTGATGCGCAATGACATTGCGTTTCTCGAAGCCGCATATGCGGTGATGACGCTCGGAGCCTACGCCGTTCCGATCAACTGGCACTTCAAGTCCGATGAGATCGCCTATGTGGTGCGTGACTCCGGTGCGCGCGTGCTGATCGGCCATGCCGACCTGTTGCATGGGCTCGCCGGTGTTGTTCCCGCAGGCGTCACCATGCTCAGCCTGACGCCGCCGCCCGAGATCGTGGCGACCTATCGGATCGATCCCCCACTGTGCCTCGCGGCGCCGGGCACGATCGATTTCGATACGTGGCTTGCAAAGCAGGTGCCCTACGACGGACCCGCGCTGCCGCAACCGCAGAACATGATCTACACGTCCGGCACCACCGGGCACCCCAAGGGGGTCAAGCGCCATGCGCCGACGCCGGAGCAGACTGCGTCGATGGAAGCGATGCGC
The DNA here is from genome assembly GCA_964594185.1 of uncultured Afipia sp. Lineage (GTDB taxonomy): Bacteria > Pseudomonadota > Alphaproteobacteria > Rhizobiales > Xanthobacteraceae > Afipia. The sequence continues at coordinate 7,778 of CAZQMD010000023.1, forward strand.
GCGCTGATCTATGGGTTGAAACCCGGCGTGCGTGCGCTGTTGCCGGGGCCGCTGTATCACTCCGCGCCGAATGCTTTCGGTCTGCGCGCGGGACGGCTCGGCGATCTTTTGGTGATCATGCCGCGTTTCGATGCGGAAGAGTTTCTGCGGATCATCGACGAGCAGAAGATCGACAACGTCTTCATGGTGCCGACGATGTTCACCCGGCTTCTCAAGCTTCCCGAGAATGTCCGCAAGTCTTACGACGTTTCGTCGCTGCGCCACATCATCCATGCGGCCGCGCCTTGTCCAGCGGAGGTCAAGCGCGCGATGATCGAATGGTTCGGCCCGGTGATCTTTGAGTTCTACGGCAGCACGGAATCCGGCGCGGTGACCTTCGCCAGTTCCGAGGATGCACTGAAGAAGCCCGGCACGGTGGGCAGGATTTCGCCCGGCGCGGAACTGCGGTTCCTCGGCGATGATGGAAGGATTCTGCCGCAAGGCGAGATCGGCGAAATTTATTCGCGCATCGCCGCCAATCCGGATTTCACCTATCATAACAAGCCAGAGAAACGCGCCGAGATCGACCGCGATGGGTTCATCACCAGCGGCGACGTCGGCTACATCGATGCCGACGGCTACGTCTTCATCTGTGACCGCAAGCGCGACATGGTCATCTCCGGCGGCGTCAACATCTATCCGGCTGAGATCGAAGCCGTGCTGCACGGGCTTGCCGGCGTGCATGATTGTGCTGTGTTCGGCATTCCGGATGAAGAGTTCGGCGAGGCGCTGATGGCGGTGGTCGAGCCTCAGCCGGGCGTAAAGCTCGATGTTGGCGCGATCCGCGAACAGCTCAAATTGGCGCTGGCGGGCTACAAGGTGCCCAAGCATATCGAGATTCAGCAAAGTCTCCCGCGTGAAGATTCGGGCAAGATCTTCAAGCGGCGGCTGCGCGATCCGTATTGGCAGCGTGCCGGACGCAATATCTAGGGCATTTTGTCCAGAATTGTTGAACGAAAAGCACCGGACATGAACATTCCGGTGCTTGCGCCGTTGCGCGAAAATTGCGACTGGAGAGACGCCGGTCATTTTTGCCAAGCGGGTGTTTCATGTCGTCCGAAGCGTTCTCATCCAGAACTCGCGACGCCCGGCTTCGTGACGGCGATGCGCCGTTATCCGACGATGACGCGCTGCTGCGCGCCGATATCCGGCGGCTGGGGCGCATCCTTGGCGATACCGTCCGCGATCAGGAAGGGGCGGATGTGTTCGATCTGGTCGAGCGCATCCGGCAGACCTCGATCCGTTTCCATCGTGACGACGACAAGCCGGCAAGGCGAGAGCTTGAAACCATTCTGGACGGAATGTCGATTTCTGACACCGTCCGGATCGTTCGTGCATTCAGCTATTTCTCTCACCTAGCCAATATCGCCGAGGACCAGAACAACATCCGCCAGCGCCGCGCGCAGGATATGGCATCCCGTCCGGGAATTCTATCGCGCGCTTTGACGCGGGCCCATGAGGCGGGCATCAGCGCTGACGCGCTGCGGGCGTTTTTTGCCAAGGCTCAGGTCAGTCCGGTTCTCACCGCGCATCCCACCGAAGTCCGCCGCAAAAGCACGATCGATCGCGAAATGGAGATTGCCTCCGTGCTTGACGTGCGTGAGCGGACCCAGATGACCGCGGATGAGGTTGCGGCGAGCGACGAGCAACTTCGCCGCGCCGTGGTGACACTCTGGCAGACCAATCTTCTGCGCCGGACCAAGCTGACGGTGCTCGACGAGGTGTCCAACGGTCTGTCGTTCTACGATTACACATTCCTGCGCGAGGTGCCACGGCTGCATTGCGCGCTGGAGGATCGGCTTGCCGAGGAAGGTGGCACCTCGGTCGAGGCGCATGACGTGCCTGAGCTTGCAACGTTCCTGAAAATGGGAAGCTGGATCGGCGGCGATCGTGACGGAAATCCGTTCGTGACGGCGGAAGTAATGCGCGGCGCGCTCAATCTGCATGCCACGCGTGCGCTTCGCTTTTACCTTGCCGAGTTGCACGAACTCGGTGCCGAACTGTCACTCGCAGCGCATCTCGCAGACGTATCGCCTGACCTGCGTGCATTGGCGCAGCAGTCCCCAGATCCGTCGCCGCACCGGAGCGGTGAGCCGTATCGTCTTGCGGTCTCGGGAATTTACGCACGCCTTGCCGCGACCGCGCTCAAGCTCAATATCGAAACCAGCCGTCCGCCGGTCGGCGCCGCTGAGCCTTATACAGGGCCGGAGGAACTCGCGCGCGATCTCGACGTGCTGCATGCGTCGCTTGTCGCCAACAATTCGCTGGTGATCGCGCGGGGACGCCTGCGGCATTTGCGCCGTGCGGTGGATTGTTTCGGATTCCATCTTGCCGCGCTCGACATGCGGCAGAATTCTGCCGTGCATGAGCGGACCATTGCCGAACTGTTTGAGGCTGTTGCGCCCGGGACGAACTACAAGGACTTGTCCGAAGAGGCTCGCATCGCGCTGCTGTCGCGCGAACTGGACACGGCGCGCCCATTGGCGTCACAGTTCGTTGCTTACGGCGAAGAGACGATCAAGGAGCTTGCGGTGCTGCGGGCGGCCGCCGAGGCGCATGCCGTGTTTGGCGAAGCGGTTATTCCTCAATGCATTATCTCAATGACGGAAGGTGTGTCGGACCTGCTTGAGATCGCTGTTCTCTTGAAGGAAGCGGGACTGGTTGCGCCGAATGGCACCAGCCGTCTCAACATCGTGCCGCTGTTCGAGACCATCGACGACCTGCGTCAATGTGCGCAGATCATGGATAGCCTGTTTTTGCTGCCGGAGTATCGCCGTCTTGTCGAGAGCCGTGGCGGCATTCAGGAAGTGATGCTCGGCTATTCCGACAGCAACAAGGACGGCGGTTTCGTCACGTCAGGCTGGGAGCTTTATAAAGCTGAGATCAGTCTGATCGAGGTGTTTGAGCGTCATGGCGTGCGCTTGCGTTTGTTCCATGGACGTGGCGGTTCGGTCGGACGCGGCGGCGGGCCGAGCTACGACGCAATTCTCGCGCAACCGGGCGGCGCGGTGAATGGACAGATCCGCATCACCGAACAGGGGGAAATCATTTCCTCCAAATATTCCAACGCCGATGTCGGACGGCACAATCTCGAAATCCTCACCGCGGCGACGCTGGAAGCGAGTCTGTTGCAACCGAAGCGTTCGGCGCCTCGCGATGAATACATCGCCGCGATGGAAGAGTTGTCGAACCTCGCTTACGCGGCCTATCGCAACCTTGTGTATGAAACCGAAGGTTTTGAGGATTATTTCTGGGCGTCCACGGTGATCTCGGAAATCTCTACGCTCAATATCGGCAGCCGCCCGGCTTCGCGCACCAAGACCCGCAGGATCGAAGACCTGCGCGCCATCCCCTGGGTGTTCAGCTGGGCGCAGTGCCGCTTGATGCTGCCGGGCTGGTACGGTTTTGGCAGTGCTGTCGATGCGTGGATCAAGCAGCATCCGGACAAGGGCATTGCATTCCTTCAGGAACTCTATCGCGAGTGGCCGTTCTTCCAGACATTGCTGTCGAACATGGACATGGTGCTGTCCAAGAGCAGCATTGCCATCGCATCGCGTTATGCCGACCTCGTGCCGGATGAAAAGCTGCGCAGTGCAATTTTCGGACGCATCCGCACCGAATGGCATGAGTCTATCGATACGCTGCTGACCATCATGGGTCACGATCGGTTGCTGCAGGGCAATCCCTTGCTGGAGCGTTCAATCCGCAACCGCTTTCCGTATCTCGATCCGCTCAACCATGTGCAGGTTGAATTGCTTCAGGCGCACCGGGCGCAGAGCACGGACGAGCAGGTGCTGCGGGGCATTCAGCTCACCATCAACGGTATTTCGGCGGGGCTGCGCAACAGCGGCTAAAATCAAAAATAACGGGAGGCATCGATGAGCGAGGCGGACACCATTCTTGTGGAGCATGACGGGCCCGTGACCATCGTGTCCATCAACCGGCCTGAGCGCAAGAACGCGGTCGATGGCGCAACGGCCCGCCGTCTGTTCGATGCGTTTCGTGCGTTCGACGCCGATCCGAATTCATCGGTGGCGGTGTTTACCGGCACCGGCGGTGGATTTTGCGCTGGCGCCGATCTCAAGGCGGTCGCCATCGGTGACCGGGACAAGAAGCGCGAGCTTGGCGGCCACGACAGTATCGCGCCGATGGGGCCGAGCCGCTTGCGGCTGAGCAAGCCGGTGATCGCCGCTGTTGACGGGCACGCGGTTGCGGGCGGAATGGAACTGGCGCTGTGGGCCGACATGCGCGTCGTCGGCGAGGGGGCAACTTTCGGGATTTACTGCCGACGTTTCGGCGTGCCGTTGATCGATCTCGGCACCATTCGCCTGCCGCGGCTGATCGGTCATTCCCGCGCGATGGACCTGATCCTCACCGGGCGCCCGGTCGATGCGAAAGAAGCGTTCGATATCGGAATCGCAAACCGCCTTGTGCCGAAGGGCGCGGCGCGGGCGCACGCCATTGCATTGGCGCACGATCTGGCCAAATTTCCGCAGGCCTGCCTGCGCAATGACAAGCGCTCGGCGCTACGTCAGTGGGATCTCGAGGAAGAAGACGCGATCAACGACGAGATGCAGGGCGGTCTTGGTGTGATCGCATCCGGCGAAACGCTGGAAGGCGCCAAACGCTTCGCCAGCGGCACCGGGCGGCACGGGTCGTTTGAGTAGAGGAGCCGGAGGTCAGCGGATTTGTCATGGCCGGGCTCCGTCCCGGCCATCCACGTCTTACTTGCCGCGAGATTGCAAAGACGTGGATGCCCGGCACGAGGCCGGGCATGACGACAGGCGGTGTTTGACGACGGGGGTTAGACCGGGTCCCACGGGAAGATGTCGGCCGAACGATCCAGCTTGTAGAACGACGACTTGAGCGCCGGCATGCCGTGCTCCGCAATGGTCTGCGGAGTCCAGCCTTCCGAGCGATGGATCGAGCGCAGCGGACGCGACTGGCCCATGAGGAAGATTTCGTTCATACGCACGGCAAAGATCTGCCCGGTCACGTCCTTGGCGGCGTCGCTAAGCAGGAAGGCCACCACCGGCGCGATCTTGTCCGCGCTCATCTTTTGCATGCGGGCGACGCGCGCCTTCTCGTCCTCCGTCTCGGTTGGAATGGTGCCAATCATGCGGCTCCATGCGAACGGTGAGATGCAGTTCGAGCGCACGTTGAAGCGCTCCATGTCGTGCGCAATCGACTTGGAGAGCCCGACAATGCCGAGCTTGGCTGCGGCGTAGTTGGCTTGGCCAAAATTGCCGATCAGCCCGGAGGTCGAGGTGAAGTGGACGAAGTTGCCGCTCTCCTGCTCGCGGAAAATACGTGCGGCGGCATGCGAGGTATAGAACGAGCCCATCAGGTGAACCTTGATGACGGCTTCGAATGCATCGATGCTCATGCGATGGAAAATCGCATCACGCAGGATGCCGGCGTTGTTCACCACACCATCGAGCCTGCCGTAAGTATCGACAGCCTGCTTGATGATCTTGCTGGCAGGAACGGCTTCCGCCACCGACTCGAAATTGGCAACCGCTGTGCCGCCGCGCTTCTTGATTTCCTCGACCACTTCCTCCGCTGGCGCGGCGCTTGTGCCTGAACCATCCGATGCGCCGCCCGGATCGTTGACCACGACCTTGGCGCCTTCGGCGGCAGCGAGCAGCGCGATTTCGCGTCCGATGCCACGGCCTGCGCCGGTGACGATGATGACCTTGCCGTCCAGCGATTTGCTATTTGCCATTTCAATGCTCCTGTTCGTGTCGTCGCTGTCAGCGTTCGTTGGTGAAAATAATCGTGCCCGATGCGGCGAACATGCCGCCGACGCCATGGCAGACGGAAATCTTCGCGCCGGGCACCTGTGCCGGAGCGATGCCGCGCATTTGCCGCACGCTTTCCTGAAGGGCATACATGCCGTACATGCCCGAGTGCATATAGCTAAGCCCGCCGCCGTTGGTGTTCATCGGCAGCTTGCCGCCGATCGCAGTGTTGCGGTCCGCGATGAACTTGCCGGTTTCCTCATGCGGCATGAAACCGAGATCGCCGAGGCCGAACAGCGGCAGATGCGCGAAGGCGTCGTAGATCATGAGGTGATCGACGTCCTTGTGCGCGATACCCGCTTCCTTGAACGCCAGCGGTCCAGCCGTCTTGAAGGCGCGCGAGGAGTTGAAGGTCTCCATCTGGCTGACCATCGGCGTCTCCACGCTCTCGCCGGTGCCGAGGATGTAGACCGGTTTCTTCGGGAAATCCCTGGCGCGATCCGCCGAGGTCAGGATCAGCGCGCCGCCGCCGTCGGTGACGAGGCAGCACTGCAGGATGCGGAACGGATAGGCGATCATGCGCGAGTTGAGGACATCTTCGACCGTAATCGGGTCCTTCATCATGGCGCGCGGATTCTTCGCCGCCCATTCGCGCTGCACGACGGACACCATGGCGATCTGTTCATGGGTGATGCCGCCGTAGGTCTTCATGTAGCGCAGCACGGGAATTGGAAACATGCTGGGCGGGCCATAGACGCCGAACGGCGCTTCGAACTGGCCCTGCAAGCTATCGGCTGGAATCGAGCGCGGCAGTTTGCCGATCATCGACTTGCCGCTTTCGGCATGGGTGATCAGCACGGTCTTGCACAGCCCGGCTTCAATCGCCGCGGCCGCGTGGCGAACATGGAGCATGAACGAGCAGCCGCCGACCGATGTGCCATCGACCCAGGTCGGCGTGATGCCGAGGTAGTGTGCGAGCTGTTGCGGGGTTTCGACTGCGGTGGCGATCCCGTCGATGTCCGACAGCTTCAGTCCCGCGTCTGCCAGCGCATTCAGCGCAGCGTCCGCGTGCAGCTGGATCTGCGACATGTCGGGAATGACGCCGAGTTTGGTGGTTTCTGCCGCGCCGACGACGGCAACCTGATTTCTGCGCATGATGCTTATCCCTTCGCCGGACGGAACTGGGCGAGGGTGATCTTGTCGCTGACCTGCTCGAAGGCGACTTCGAGTTTCATGTCCAGCACAAGCGCTTCCGGCGTCTGCGGGCAATCGAGAATGTTGCTCATCATCCGCGGGCCTTCATCGAGTTCGACCACGGCGATGGCATAGGGCGGGGTGAAGCCCGGAGCGGCGGGACGATGATTGATCACGTAGCTGTAGAGCTTGCCCTTGCCGCTGGCCTTGAACACGCTGACCTTGCGCGAGGCACAGGACGGGCAGAACGGGCGGGGCGGAAAATAGACGTTCGAGCAATCGTCGCAGCGCTGGAGGCGAAGTTCCCCTGACTGTGTGCCGTCCCAAAAGTGCTGGGTTTCGGGCGTCGGCACCGGCAAGGCGCGCGAGGGTGCAGCCATCAGCAGTCTCTCCCTGATCGTTGGCTTTTGTTAATTGGTCGATTAACTTTATGCAGGTATTCCCTGCCGAGGCAAGTAGCCTCGCTTCCCCGGCAGAGTAGGGGTGGGCATGCAGGTTTGTTGATGCCGGATTTTTAGAAGCCGAGCAGTTTCAGGGCCGCAGCTTCGAATGTTTCGAGCGGCTTCATGGTCTTCAGCATCTCGCGATGCGTATCGCCGGCCTGCGCGGCCTGTTGCTGCAGGTTTTTGTCAGCGAGAATTTTCTGAAGCGAACGAGCGACATCGATCTGAGGATCGTGACTGTCGAGGACGTTTCCGATGCCCGCTTTCTCGATCTGCTGACCATTCAGAAGCTGCTCAATATGTGTCGCAAGGATCAGTTGCGGCACGCCTGCCGCGATCGCATGGGCCGCCAGTCCACCTCCACCGAAATGCACGACAAGACGCGACGAGGCGAGCGTTTGGCTGAGCGGTAAATGCTGTGAGGAAATTCGTGCGCCCCGACGCGCCAGACGATCGCACTGCTCACGCGGCAGGTCCGGCGCGGAAATGACAAGACGGCTCGCGAGCGGGAGCAGCGTTTGTCCGATGTCGAAAGGCAACCTGGAGAGCACGCCTTGCGACAGATAAACGAACACGTCTGCCGCATCCTTCCGGCTTTCCATCGGCGGCGTATCAAAAATGGGACCTGCGAGCGGAACCGACCGCTGCAGGTCATATGGATCTAGCATCGGAAAGGTGAGAACGATCTGCGCGTCGCCCGAGTAAATTTGCGGCAATCGTTCAAGAGGAGCGCGGGTCAGGGATTGCAGTACGCGGTTGACGATCTCCAGCGTTTCATCCTCGTTCCAGCGCGGCGGCATCACGCGATGAAGCAACGGGAAGCGCTTCATCTCGCCGGGAGGGGCGGTGTATCCATTTCCGGCGACAATGAGCGGAATCCGGCCGCGCGACATCAGGCTTGCTGCAGGTGCAGAGTCTGCAACGACAAGATCGGGTGCCGTCGTTGCAAGAATGTCGTCCCACGCCCGCAGTAAGGACCGCAAGCCATGCTCATCAGCCAGTCCCGCTGAAACAAATTGATCGTGCATTGTCGCAGTCGAGCGCGGAGCATCGCTGTCACTTGCCACATCCGCGGGCCATGCCGGAGCCTGCAAAATCTCTGCATCGAGTCCCGACAGTTTCGCTGTGTCAGGTTGTCTCAGCACAAAAACCGGGCGCACCTGATGCCGCTTCAGCACCTCGGCAAAATACGCGAGGGTTGCGGTATGGCCGAACCCGCCGCCGCGCTCCCAGGCAAAAAGAACCGTTTTCATGGCGTGGCTTGCTTCTCAGTTTGCGTTGACAACGCAGGCCCGAATACTGGCTATAATGATTGAGTATCAAAAGGCAATTGCATGCAGCCGTCTTCTCTTGCGACGCATCGACCGGAAGTGCTCACTTTCTGGACGGGACCGGACCTTAGCTATTATGAGGAGTTGTCGCTGCGAAGCGCAGTTGCCGCTGGCGCCCGCGTTCTGCTGTACACCTACAACAAGACCCTGAATGTTCCTGCAGGTGTCGAACTCGTGGATGCCCGCGAGGTGTTGTCCGGACCACTTTATCGGTTTCATCACAAGGACGGCGATCTCTCGCTCGCCCTGCATTCCGATCTGTTCAGGTATCTCGCCATTCAGAAATTCGGCGGCTGGTACATGGATCTCGACATCATTGTGATGAAACCGTCGTTGCCAAGCGACAAAGTCTATCTCGCCTATCAGGAAGACGGCGTTGCAAATGCAGCCGTCATGAAATTTCCCGCGCAATCGCCAATCATGACCGCTGCCATCGAAGAAGCGTTGAGGCTGCTGCCAGAGGCGGGAACGTCAGCGCCGGGTGCCGATCACGGCATTGTCGGGCCTGTGTTGATGACGCGGCTCGCGTCCGAATATGCAATCGATCATCTGATACATCCGAAAGTCAGCGCCTACGAAATACATCCCAACGAAGTTCTGATGTTCTTCGATCCCACGCAATGCGAGGCGGCTTTTCAGCGGGTGGCCTCAAGCGACTTTGTGCACCTGTGGAACGATCTCTGGCGTGCGTTGCGCATTCCCAAAAATCTGGGTCCGCCGGAGGGCAGTTTTCTGGATGTTCTGTTCAGGCGCTTCGGCATCGATGTGCCGCAAGGTGCGCGGTTGTCCAGCGATGCCATCGAAGGCTGGTTTCGCGAATTCTGGGTGATGAAGGAACTGAAGCAGAAGCTGTCTGCTCCTAAAATTCCTTTCGACGCATTGGATCGTTTGGCTCGTTCGGTTCAAAGCGGTGGCTGGCAAGAAGGTCTGCGTCCGCTTGGCATGGCCGACACATCATCGCGCGGTAATCATCCGCAAGCTGTTGTGCCGCAGACAGTCCGGACCTTCTGGCACGGCGAGACGATCAATCCCTACCAGTTGATGTGCCTTAAAAGCTTTGCGGCGGCTGGCCATCGCGTTGAGGTGTTTTCCTACAACCGCGAACTGAATGTTCCGGATTGGATACATGTTGAGGACGCGACTGCGATTGCTCGGCAGGAGCGCATCCTGAGGCCGCTCGGCGAGGAAGGAATGTTCGCGATCCACGCAAATCTCTTCCGCTATGCGCTGCTTTGCAGCGAAGGCGGATGGTGGATCGACCCCGATGTCCTGCTGTTGAAACCTGATCTGCGCGTAGGCGAAGTTTTCTTCGCCGGCGCTGATGTGTTTGGCCGCGTGCCGACCGGCATTATGAAGTTCCCGGCAGGGCACGGATTGCTGACGGAGGCACTCGCAGAAACCGATCGATTATCCGGTTCGCTTGAGGGTTGGGAAGAATCAGGTTCAGCGCTGCTCACGACGCTGGTCGCCCGTCACAGGCTGAACGGTAAAATCCAGCATCCAGCCTCTCTCGATCTGGTGTCCTGGTTCGATGTCGCGGACCTGTTCAATCCAGACAGCGCCGGCAAATTGAATCGAAAGTGCAACGATTTTCACTTCGCTCACCTTCATGATGACGCGTGGCGCCGTGCCGGGATACCGCATCATCTCGCGCCGCCGGAGGGCTCATTCCTGGAACATCAAATAGCGAAATTCGGTCTAGTCGCTGATTTTCCGGCGAAAATTTCTTTTCCCGATGTGAACCGATGGCTCGCTCACATGTACCAATGCCTGGGTCAGAGGCAGGCGTAGTCGCGTTCCGTCCAACTGCGTTTTCCTCCACCTGTATCAATTCGGTCACGCGATACGGAGCGTACTGCGTTGATTTGATTCTGCTTTTGTGGTTCTTCCATAGGCATTGGTGACGGGAATTTTTGAAATGTCGTTTGGCGTATTTCCTCTTTTGTTGCGGACGCAAACCGTATCGGCTTTGAGAATTTGCGGCGTCTGCGCACTTGGTTTTTTCGCTCCTGTCGGTGGCGCGCAGGCGCAGGACGCATCTGAGCAGCAGAACCTGTTTCAGCAGATGGTTCGCAATCCCGGCAATCACGAAGTGACATTTGCCTATGTGAAGGTCGCGACGTCGCGTGGCGACTATGAAGCCGCGATCGGCGCGCTCGAGCGCTTGCTGTTCTACAATCCCAAATTGACGCGCGTGAAGTACGAACTCGGCGCGCTGTATTTCCGTCTCGGTTCCTACGAGATGGCGAAGCGCTATTTCAAGGAAGCGCTTGCGAGCCCGGACATCGATCCCATCACCAAGGAGCGGGTCGAGACCTATCTTCCCGATACCGAGAAGCAGCTTCAGCCGAGCCGGTTCTCCGGCTTTGCCCAGACCGGCATCCGCTCGCAGAGCAACGCCAGCTTTGCGCCGGGCGCAGGTGTATTGCGTCTTGGCGGTCAGGATCTCGCGCTGTTGCCGACGGCGCGGCAGAAGAGCGACATCAACTGGTTCGGGCTGGTCGGGCTGAGCCACGATTACGATTTGCAGAACCAGCGCGGCGACGTTCTCGAAACGCGTGCGGTCGGATATCTCACCGAGCAGTCGCGGATGAAGGATCTGAATGTCGGCTTTGTCGATCTCAGCTTCGGCCCGCGGCTTGCGCTGGCGCCGGAACTTCTGCCGGGCGTGACCATCAAGCCTTACGTGGTCGGCGGCAACACCTGGCTCGGTGGCGTGTCGTATTTCTCGACCGCGGGTGCGGGCGTCGGTATCAAGATTCCGGTGAACGACAGGTTCTCGTTCGGTCCGGATTTCGAATGGCGCCGCGCGGATTTCAGAAACACCGACCCTGTTGCGGGCTTCGGCTCCAGTGACTGGTATACGACCAGCCTGACGGGAAGCTGGAACATCTCCCAGCAGATCAAGCTGGATGCGCGCGGGCTATATCGTCGTGGCGACGCCTCGCTTGTGTTCCAGTCTTTCGATCAGTGGGCTTTCGAAGCGGCCCTGACGCTGGAATTCGGCCCGCCGGTTGCATGGATGTCGCGCAACTGGAGCATTGCGCCGTTCGTCCGCTGGATCGACACACGTTTCGATGCGGCCAATCCATTCATCGATCCTCTGACAGTGCGCAGCGATCATCAGTGGTCGGTTGGTGCTCTGTTCAATGCGCCGATCACGAAGAATTTCGGTATTTCCGCTGCGGTCCAGTACGACAAGACCGATTCCTCGCTGCCGAACTATCGCCTGGATAATTTCTCGGTGATGTTTGGTCCGACCGCTCGTTTCTGAGGTGGCAGCAGATGTTATTTTCCAAAGAGACATATCTCCGTTCGGCTCTGACTGTGCTGCTGTCCACCACCGCGCTTATTTCGGCGGCTGACGCTCAGAATTCGGGACGCGTCGGCGCGGTCAATCTCGATGCCACGGGCACGCCGCCGGGTGCGGGTGCGCGCACACTGACGATCGGCACCAACATTATCTACAAAGAGCGGGTGCAGACGTCGGCGCAGGGCTCGACGCAGATCATGTTCCCGGACACATCGACGCTGAATGTCGGGCGCAACAGCAATATCGTCATCGACGAGTATGTGTACGATCCAGCTGCCGGAACCGGCAAGATGGTGGCGACCGTTTCCAAGGGCGTCATGCGTTTTGTCGGCGGACAGATCAGCCACACGGCAGGCGTCACGGTGAATACGCCGGTTGCGACGCTCGGTATTCGCGGCGGCGTGGCGACGGTCGTGTATCCGATCCCGCCGGGTTTTGCGGGTTCTGACCCGAAGCTGGCGCAGGCCAAAGGCGAAATCGTTATCGGCCATGTCGGTTCGGTCGTGCTCAAGAATAATGTCGGCTCGGTGATCGTTCGTCCCGGCTACATGACCTGGGTGTCCGGTCCGAACGATCCGATTCCGGAGCCGTTCCCGATCCCAGATTTCCTGCTGCAGAAGATCATGACCGCGCTGACCAGCGGGCCGGGGCAGAGTGGCGGTGTCAGCGACCTGCCGACCGACCAGATGGCCGCGCGGCTCGGTCTTGGCAAGACCATCGTCACGGATCCGGCAAAGCCGCCGGGCACAGACCCGCTCGGATATTTCTCGATCTTCGACGGCGGCAATTCTATCGCGAAGAACAAGTCGCAGTCGAACCAGACCAATCAGGTCAATCAGCCACCGCCCAACACGAGTCCAGGTGGCGGCTGTTACGGATATTGCTACGGCAACTGATCTGCCTGTTGCGGTGACGGCGTTGCCGGTCGAAATGTATGTCGAAGTCACTATAGTGGCAGCAGCGGCTCAGTTTTTCACTTCTGGTTTTTGGGTAGGAACAGCGTCTGAGCCTGACTTGCCTGTTCGGCCATAAAGTCCGCCGTGACCCGAATGCGCGCGATATTGCGCAGGTCGCTGTGCAGCACCAGCCAGAATGTCCGGATCAGGCGAAAGTTCGGCAAGACTCGAACGAGCTGTGGCTCTGTCTGCGCGATGAAGCAGGGCAGCACGCATAGGCCTGCGCCTGCGATAGTCGAGTTCAATTGCGCGATCAGGTTTGAACTCTTGATCGCCGGCCGCAGATCGGGCGAGACAAAATGCGTGTATTCCAGCTCCTGCGAGTAGACCAGATCGTCGATATACGAAATGAACCGGTGTGACGGCACGTCGGTCGTCGTCTCGATCGTAGGATGTTTGGCGAGATAGTCCTTCGATGCGTAAAGGCCGAGTTCGTAATCCGTCAGCTTGCGTGAATGCAACCGCCCTTCGCTGGGCTGCGTCAGGCTGACCGCGATATCGGCTTCGCGCCGTGACAGGCTGAACTCGCGCGGCATCGCGACCAGTTCGATGGTGAGATCGGGATGACGGTCGCTGAGTTCGCCAAGACGTGGCGCCAGGAATTTCGTGCCGAAGCCGTCCGGCGTGCCGATCCGAACCGCGCCATTGGCCTGAAGTTTCGAGTCGCCGATGGACTGCGCCGCCGAGGTGGCAAGCTGGTCCATCTGCTCGGCCATCTCGAGCAGCCGCTCGCCGGCCTCGGTGAGGGATGATCCGCTGGTGCGGCGATCGAACAGCTGCGATCCGAGTGATGCCTCCAGTGCGGCAATTCGTCTGCTGAGCGTGGAATAGTCGATCTTGAGCCGCTTGGCGGCAGCGGTCATGCTGCCGGTGCGGGTAATGGCCAGAAACGATCGAACGAGATTCCAGTCGAACTGGTCGGTCATCGCGGTTTGCTTTCGAATGTCGCCGGCAGGCTGCTGCCGGTCCGTCTTGCGTAGTCCATCCGGCGGCAGCGGCCAAGTTTCATCTGCGGCCCAGCATTGCCGGGGGCCATATTGACAGGCCTGCCCCGGCTCGCCTCTACTCCCGCCCGAACAGAAGCCGCAAGTTGGGCGGCTCGATAAGAAAAGGGAGATGCGCGATGAAGAGCTTCAAGGTCGAAGAATTTAACGGCCCGTTGAAGGAAGTGGATGTCGCGACTCCGCAGCCGACTGGCACGCAGGTCCTGTTGAAAGTGAAGGCCGCGGGCGTCTGCCACAGCGACCTTCATATCTGGGAAGGTGGATACGATCTTGGACATGGCCGCAAGCCGTTGTCGCTGAAGGATCGGGGTGTTTCGCTGCCGCTGACGATGGGGCATGAGACGGTCGGCGAGGTCGTTGCATTCGGTCCCGATGCGAAGGGTGTTGCGGTTGGCGATATCCGGCTGGTTTATCCCTGGCAGGGGTGCGGAAAGTGTGCGACCTGCGCGACCGGCGATGAGAACATGTGCATCGTCAAGCCGAGTTCGGTCGGCATTTATTGCGACGGCGGCTATGCCGATTACATCACGGTCCGGGACCCGCGTTATCTGCTGGACCTGAAGGGACTCGATCCGGTGACTGCTGCGCCTTACGCCTGTTCAGGCGTGACGACCTATAGCGCGATCAAAAAGCTTCAGGACGTTCTCGACAAGCCCATTGTGATCTTCGGCGCGGGCGGTCTCGGCCTGATGGCGCTGACGCTTCTGAAGGCCATGGGCGGCAAGGGCGCCATTGTTGTCGATATCGACGCGGGTAAGCGTGCTGCAGCGGAGAAGGCGGGCGCGCTGGCCACAGTGGACGGTGCAGCGCCGGATGCCTTGCAGCAGATCGCGGCAAAGGCCGGTGGACCGGTTCTGGGAGTCATCGATCTCGTTGGAAATGCCGCGACCGCGACACTCGGCTTCGACTGTCTGACCAAGGGCGGCAAGCTGGTGATGGTCGGCCTGTTCGGCGGTGGCGCACCATGGGCTTTGCCTCTGATCCCGATCAAGGCGATCACCATTCAGGGAAGCTATGTCGGTAGCCTGAGCGAAACCCAGGAACTGATCGATCTCGTGCGCGAGAAAAAGATTCCGGCAATTCCGGTCACGACGCTGCCCTTGAATCAAGCCGATGCAGCTCTGAATGATTTGAAGAAGGGCAAGCTGGTCGGCCGCGCCGTTCTGGTGCCGTGATCAAGCGCGCATTGAGCGTCAATGTTCCGCCGCTCAATGCATCAGGACGTTGAGATACGCCCAGAGAATAATGGCCAGCGCAATGACTGCGGAAATCATGATCCGGGCCATGTTCAATCTCCCGCGTGCATTGGTTATGCCGCCTGCGTGGTGAGCGGCAGAACGACGAGCGAGATGTCAGAATTTTGCGGGTCGGGGCGGATCTCAAATCCGAGGTGCCGGCACATCTCCAGCATCGTGGTGTTGGCAGATAGCACCTGACCACGGATGGCACGCACACCTTCTGCCCGGCCATATTCGATAATCAGTTTCATCAAGAGCGAGCCGAGACCGATACCTTTTAGGTCGGACCGTACCAGAACGGCATACTCCGCGCTGGCGAAATCCGCATCGGTATGCAGCCGCACCACGCCCAGCATTTTCCCGGTGGTTTCCTCGATGGCGATAAAGGCCATTGCGCGTGCGTAATCGAGTTGCGTCAGGCGTGCGATGAACGGATGGGTCAATTCCTTCATCGCGGAGAAGAAGCGCAGCCGGACATCTTCCTGGCTGACATGCGAAAAGAACTCGGGATAAAGATGTTCGTCCTCGGGCCTGACCGGCCGGACGAAGATGTGCTTGCCATCCCTGAGCGTCGTATGCCGCTCCCACTCTTTCGGATAGGGCCGGATCGCAAAGCGGTAGTGGCCGGAGCCGCGAATTGCATCGCTCAATGGTGCGATCGATACCTGTGCGTCGGCGGCGATGACGCCGTCCTTGTCCGCGAGCAGGGGATTGATGTCGAGTTCGCGGATTTCGGGAAGATCCGCCGCCATCTGCGCAAGCTTCACCAGCAGCAACGCCACTGCGCCTTCGTCTGCCGCAGGCACATCGCGATAGCTCTTGAGAATGCGCGACACGCGGGTGCGGGCAATCAGATCCTTCGCCAGATTGAGATCGAGGGGTGGGAGCGCCAGCGCCTTGTCGTTGATGACCTCAACAGCCGTGCCGCCGCGTCCGAACACCACGACCGGCCCGAAGGTCGGATCGTCGGCGAGGCCGGCGATCAATTCGCGGGCGCGTGGCCTCAGAATCATGGGATGGATTGTCACGCCGTCGATCCGTGCCTTGGGCCGCATGGTGCGGGCGCGTTGCAGGATTTCGGCGGTTGCGTCATGCACCGCGCGCTCGCTGGTCAGGTTCAGGCGCACGCCGCCCACATCGGACTTGTTCAGGATGTTGGGTGAACTGATCTTGACCACGACCGTGTTCCCGGCAGCGAGGATTGCGGTCGCAGCGCGTGCCGCCTGATCCGGGTCGCGCGCCAGCGTGGCTGATGCGATCGGGATCGCATAGGCGGCGAGCAGTTCGGTGATCTCGACGGGATTGAGCCAGCTACGTTTGTCCTTCAGAGCGCTTTGAATAATAGCCCGTGCTGCCGCGACGTCCGGCGCGAAGTCTTCCGGCAGGCTCGGCGGCGTCTGCATCGCGACATCGAGGCCTTCGCGATAACGCACAATATGCATGAAGCCGCGCACGGCATCCGTCTCGCTGGAGAAGTGCGGAATGCCTGCTTCTCCGAAGACCGAGCTGGATGCCCCGCTATCGCCAACCCAGGCCGCGAACACCGGTTTGCGGGAGTAGGTTTCGGCGCGATACTGTTTCACGGTCGCGACCACGGCCTTGGCGGAATCAACCGACGAAGCCAGCGTGTTCGGCGAGTTCATGATCAGCACCGCATTGTTTGCGGTATCGCCCAGGACGAGTTCGCAAGCCTTTGCGTAGCGTTCAGGCGTTGCATCGCCAAGGATGTCGATGGGGTTGGCGTGCGACCATCGCTCCGGCAGAACCGTATCCAGGTTCTTTTTGACATCCTCTGAAAGACCCGCGAGTTCGCCGCCGAGATCGATCAGCCGGTCCACCGCGAGTACGCCGAGGCCGCCACCATTGGTGACGATTGCAAGCCGGTGTCCGTGCGAGGACTGGATGTGACCCAGTGTCTCGGCCGCGGAGAAAAGTTCGTCGAGATCGAGCACGCGCAACAGGCCTGCGCGTCGGAACGCGGCATCGTAGACCGCATCCGATCCGGCCAGTGCACCCGTATGTGTTGCGGCTGCCCGCGCGCCCTGCGTATGACGGCCGGACTTGATGACCACCACGGGTTTGACACGCGCAGCGGCGCGCGCCGCAGACATGAATTTTCGCACGTCGCTGATGGACTCGACATAAAGCAAAATGGCGCGCGTATCGGGATCGAGCGCGAAATAGTCAAGCAGATCGCCGAAGTCGACGTCGAGATTTTCGCCCATTGAGACGATGGCCGAAAATCCAATATTCCGGTTCGCTGCCCATTCCACCAGCGCGGTGGAGATTGCGCCGGATTGCGAGATCAGGGCGATGTCGCCATCGTGCGGCAGACGCGAGGCGAAGCTCGCATTCAGTTTGACCCGCGGCACCAAAATGCCGAGAGACGGCCCGACGAGACGCAGACCTGTGCGCCGCGCTGTCTGCGCGATGGCTTCCGTATACGAACCCGTGCCGAGGCCCAGACCCGCAGAGAGCACCATTGCCGCAGGAAAATTGCGCTCGCCGGCTTTTTTGACAATGCCCTGAATGGCGGAAGGCGGTGTGGAGATGATCGTGAGATCGGGTATCTCCGGGATATCCTTGATGTCGCGAAGCGTCTTGATGCCTTCGAGTTCGGGATACTTGCGATTGACGATATGGATCGGGCCGCTAAATCCGCCGCTCAGCAGGTTGCGCAGGGTTGTGCCGCCGACGGAGGCAGGCTTTGGGCTGCCGCCGATGAGCGCGATCGAGCGCGGCGCAAAAAAGTGGTCGAGGCGATAGGTGCTCATGAAAGGTCTCGGGCCATCGTCGTCACAGGCTATCGCAATTACGCGACAAATGCGTCGGAGCTACGCCAAGTCGGTACTAAGGCATGGGGTCGCATGCCGCTCCGAGCCGCGACTCGTATTCCCCAACATGTTCCGGCGCATGGTGCAGAGCAATAAAATTCACCACGCCTGAGTTTTATCCGAAAGCCGATTGGCAGGAGCCCCGACATGCTTCTAGACTGAGCGGACTGCCTCGATGCGGAGCAGTTAAAGGCGTGTTCAATGAAGTTGCTTGCCTGGGCAGGTCGCGATGACAGCTAACGAGAGCACCCTCGCGGAAAAGGGCCGGCTGCGTCCGCCAAATCTTGGTCTCTTTCTCGCCGAAGGCCGTGGCGTTTTCGAACTGAACGCAACATTGCTGATGGCACCCGCACTCCTGACGGCCCCACGCGGGGACGGTCATCCCGTTCTCGTCCTGCCGGGCTTGCTCGCGACCGACGTCTCAACACTGATCCTGCGGCGCTATCTCGACCTGCTCGGCTTCTCCACCCATCCGTGGGGCTTCGGGCGGAACACCGGCGGCGTTTACAGCATGCGGGACAAACTCAGCCAGTTGCTGACGAGCGTTCATGCGACGACGGGCCGCAAGGTCAGCCTCGTGGGCTGGAGCCTTGGGGGCGTCTACGCGCGCGATCTGGCGCTGCGGATGCCGGACAAGGTTCGCTATGTCGCGACCCTGGGCAGTCCATTTTCCGGAGATGTCAGCGCGACCAATGCCAGACGCGTTTACGAGATGCTGTCCGGTGAAAAGATCGAGGACGCTGATCTCAGGGACATTCAGGCTATTGCGGGCGATCTGCCGGTGCCGACATCGTCGCTTTACACGCGCACCGATGGAATCGTGAACTGGCGAACCTGCCTCAACCGGGTCTCCGACACCGCCGAGAATATCGAGGTCACGCTCGCAAGCCACATCGGGATCGGCGTCAATGCCGCGGCGCTGTGGGCTGTGGCCGACCGCCTCGCGCAAAAGGAAGGTGAGTTTCATCCGTTCGATCGCGCGGGGCCGTTTGCACTGGCCTATGCACGGCCGGAGAAGGGCTAGCGCCCAAGACAACAACCGCCGCACGAGAATTGCCGGAAAGGCGACAGTGGCACTCGGATCATGATGCAACACGCGGACAAGCACCGCAGGCATGATGGTCTCGCTGAAACGGGAGGGTAACATGAGTCACGCCAAGAAGCTGTCCTCGATGGACGCATCGTTTCTGTATCTCGAGACACCCGAGATGCCGATGCATGTCGGAAGCATGGCGATCTTCAAGCTGAAGGACGGCTACAAGGGCGATTTCTTCGAAGACTTCAAGAAGATGATCGCCGACCGGATTCATGTCGCTCCGATCCTGAAATCCCGGCTGGAGAAAGCGCCGCTCGACATCGACAATCCAAGCTGGGTCGAGGACGACCAGTTCGATATCAATCGCCATATCTTCCGCGCCAGCCTTGCGGCGCCGCACGATCGCGCGATGCTGGAGCGGACGGTGGGCTGGATCCACGCCAAGCTGCTTAACAGGGCACGCCCGCTCTGGGAGTTCTACGTTTTCGAAGGCATGGATAATAACGAGGTCGGGCTTTACTCGAAGATGCATCATGCCTGCATCGACGGTGGCGCTGGTGCTGCGCTCACCAACATGATCTATGACATCACGCCGGTGCCGCGTGAATTTCCAAAAGTCGTTCCCAACAAGCCCGCCAACGAGCCGCGTGATATCGCGGCCAACATGCTCGATTCCTACACCCAGCTCTGGCGTCAGCCGCTGGACGCGTCGAAAGCCAAGAGCTTCGACTTGCCGCGCAGCGGCAAGAGTGATCTCGGCTCCGTTCTGTTCGACAATGCGATGTTCCAGATCGAGAGCGGCATCCGGATGCTGGGCGGCGTACCGGAAACGGTCAAAAGCATCCGCGATATGGTTGCAAAAATATCCGACCCCAAGTCGCGGGAAAGTCTTGCGAGCATGGTGTCGCCATCGACCGTGCTCAACAAGTCGATTTCTTCCGAGCGCAGCTTCGCCGGCGTTTCGGTCTCATTGCCGGAGGCCAAGGCGATCGCAAAGCAGGCCGGCGGCAAGCTGAATGACGTGGTGCTGGCGCTGTCGAGCGGTGTGTTGCGCCGGTATCTCCTGGAAAACGGCGGACTGCCGAACCGTTCGCTGACTGCGGCGGTGCCGATCTCGCTGCGCGAGGAGGGCAACACCGACGCGAACAATCAGGTGTTCGGCATGGTGTGCTCGCTTGCCAGCAATATCGAAGACCCCAAAGAGCGGTTGCAAGCCATTATCGCTCAGTCGGCGAAGTCGAAGGAAATGTCGCATCCGATGCGGGCGCTGATGCCCTCGATCTCGAATGTGGCCATGCTTGGCGCGCCGATGCTGATTCAGGTGCTGGCGCTGCTCTATAGCCGGTCCAACCTCTCAGATGTGCTTCCGCCGGCGGCAAACGTCACCATCTCCAACGTGCCCGGTCCGCGCCAGACGCTGTATGCAGTGGGTGCCGAACTGCTGCACATTTTTCCGGTCTCGATTTCAACGCATGGCCTTGCTCTCAACATCACTGTGCAGAGTTATCGCGATCAGCTTGATTTCGGCTTTATCGCAGGAGCGAACATCATTCCGCATGTCGAGGTGCTGGCGAATATGCTGCCCAAGGAGTTCGAGCTTCTCGCCGCCGCGTTTGCCTCGCCCGGCAATCGTGCAAGCGCTGCAAGCTGACGCATGGCGCACGCAATGATTGACATGCCGCCGCTTCAGTATGCCCAGGTCAACGGCATACGCATGGGCTTCTATGAAGCCGGTCCGAAAACAGACAAGCCGCCCGTGATACTTTGCCATGGCTGGCCCGAGATTGCCTTCTCATGGCGGCATCAAATCAAGGCGCTCAGTGAAGCGGGTATCCACGTCATTGCGCCGGATCAGCGCGGCTATGGTGCTACGGAACGGCCAGAGAAGGTCGAGGATTACGATATCGAGCACTTGACGGGCGATCTTGTCGGATTGCTCGATCATCTGAAGATCGACAAGGCGATCTTTGTCGGCCACGACTGGGGCGGATTCATCGTCTGGCAGATGCCGCTGCGGCATCCCTCACGTGTGGCGGGTGTCATTGGCGTCAATACGCCGCATACTCCGCGCACGGAAAGCGATCCGATCGGCCTGCTGCGCAAGCGCTACGGCGATCATCTCTATATCGCGCAGTTTCAGGACCCGGAGCGACGTGCCGACAAGATTTTTGACAGCAATGTCGAGAAGGCCTTCGATTTTTTCATGCGGAAGCCAATTCCGCAAAGGGCGATGCCGGAAGCAGGTGAGGGCCCGCCGGCCGCAGGTCTCGGCGCATCGCCAAAGTTGAACATGGCATTTCCGCAGATGGTCGCGGGATATGATCCCAAGCTGGACCCGCGCGAGAAAATCCTGACGCCCGAAGAAACGCAGGTGTTCATTGACGCCTTTAAGGTTTCGGGCTTCACCGGCGGGATCAATTGGTATCGCAACATGACCCGCAACTGGGAGCGCTCCGCGCATATCGATCACACCGTGCGCGTTCCCTCGCTGATGATCATGGCCGAGAACGACGCGGTGCTTCCGCCATCATCCTGCGACGGCATGGAAAAGATCGTTCCGGATCTGGAAAAATACCTGATCAAGAATAGCGGTCACTGGACCCAGCAGGAACAGCCCGCCGAGGTTAGCGCCAAGATCATCGAATGGCGCAAGCGGCGGTTCGGCTGATTTCAGAAGGGTGATTTCGTGGCATGCCACCTGACGCCCCACCGATCCCATAAGCCTTTGCAAAAGATGCGGCGGAACAGTAGCTTGGACAAAAAGCTCCGGGCCAGCCGGACGTCGATCAAGTCACGTGGGCAGGAGATACCCGAGAGATGTCGTCCCCGAACAAGCTGAATCCGATTCCGCATCCGCCGAAGAAGCCGGTTGTCGGCAATATGCTGTCACTGGATTCGTCCGCGCCGGTGCAGGATCTGGTCCGCAAGACCAAGGAGCTGGGTCCGATCTTCTGGCTCGACATGATGGGCCAGCCGCTGGTGATTGTTTCGGGGTTCGAACTTGTCAACGAACTGAGCGACGAAAAGCGTTTCGACAAGGCGGTGCGCGGAGCGCTGCGCCGTGTGCGTTCGATCGGCGGCGACGGTCTGTTCACGGCGGACACCACCGAGCCGAACTGGAGCAAGGCGCATAACATCCTGCTGTCGCCGTTCGGCGGACGCGCAATGCAGTCCTATCATCCGATGATGGTCGATATCGCCGAACAGCTCGTCAAGAAGTGGGAACGTCTCAACGCCGACGACGAGATCGATGTCGTCCACGACATGACCGCCTTGACGCTCGATACGATCGGACTCTGCGGCTTCGACTATCGCTTCAATTCGTTTTATCGCGAAGACTATCACCCGTTCGTTGGCGCACTGGTGCGTTCACTCGAAACCATCATGATGACGCGCGGGCTTCCGCTCGAAAATCTGTTCATGAGGGCGCGCCGCGCGACACTGTCTGAAGACGTCGTCTTTATGAACAAGATGGTCGACGAAATCGTCGCCGAGCGCCGCAAGAACGCGGAAGCCGCAGCCGGCACCAAGGACATGCTCAACGCGATGATGACCGGCGTCGACAAGGCGACCGGCGAGCAGCTTGATGACGTCAACATCCGCTACCAGATCAACACGTTCCTGATCGCGGGACACGAGACCACCAGCGGCCTTCTGTCCTGTGCGATCTATGCGATGCTCAAACATCCAGAGGTGCTCAAGAAGGCGTATGAAGAAGTCGACCGTGTCCTCGGCGCGGATATCAACGCCAAGCCGACCTTCCAGCAGGTCACGCAGCTTCAGTACATTTCGCAGATACTAAAGGAATCGCTGCGAATGTGGCCGCCGGCGCCCGCCTATGGCGTATCGCCACTTAAGGACGAGACCATCGGCGGCAAGTACAAGCTGAAGAAAGGCACGTTCGTTACGGTGCTGGTCATGGCGCTGCACCGCGATCCCTCGGTCTGGGGACCGCATCCGGATGTTTTCGATCCGGAGAATTTCAGCCGCGAGGCCGAGGCCAAGCGTCCTGCCAATGCCTGGAAGCCGTTCGGCAACGGCCAGCGCGCCTGCATCGGCCGGGGCTTTGCGATGCATGAAGCGGCGCTGGC